>WSMN01000017.1 GCA_013316535.1 Muribaculaceae bacterium
TCCATGTGATATTTCTTAAACACATTAACAGACTCAAAAAGTCAAGATGACTTCACCCTCTAAATCAAAGGCCAGGGAAAAATGTGCGTTGCAGCCAATGCCCCGGGTGCCTCATATTAACGGCCGAGGTGGATTTTGAAGATGTGATCGCCGGAGCGGATGCTGCGTCCGCTGAAAGCCGTCTGCCTTATCCCGCGGGGGCTATGACTGCTGCGTTAGACATCGGCTGCTCCCGTCCGTCGATGCTTGCCGACACGTTATAGCGGTTGGTGCCTCCGGGGGCGTGCTCATCGCGATATGCAGCTTCAGGTATGTCGGCAGCAAGCAGCTTCCCGTTGCGGTAGATATTGTAGGTCACGACGGTGAGGCCTTTGGCAGGGATGTCGTCAGTCATTGGTTGCTCCACCAGCTGTATGTGTTGTAATGCCGTTCCTGGAATGGAGTGCCTATGCCGCTAATAGTCATAGGCATATACGGCTAAATTAACGGCGTCCGCCGTGTGGCGGCGGCCCGCCGGGGCCACCGCCGGGGAAGCCTCCGCGTTGGCTCGAAGGTTCGTTCCCTTTGCCGAAGGTGTTGAACTTGTAGGTGAACGTCAGCATGAAATAACGTATCAGCGAGTTATACTCGATGTCGTCGATATAGTTGGCAGTGATTGTGCGCCGGATGTTCGATTTCTGCTGCAACAGGTCGTAGACCTTCAAGGCAACCGTGGCCGAGCGGCCTTTGAGGAACTGGTAGGCTATGGAGGCGTTCCACATCCATTCGTTGGTGTTATACCCCTCGGCATATCCGCGCGAGGCCGAATAGCGCAGGTCAGTGGCCAGCACAAGTCCGAACGGCGCATACCACGAGCCATTGAACATACCACCGAAGTTGTGGACAGTGGAGTTGCCGATGCTCTCGAGACTGTTGTGGGTGGACTGCATCCTCCACATCGGACGCAATTCAAGCTCCAGGCTCTCGGGGCGGAACGCTATCGAGGGCGATTCGGCAATCATGAAGGTTCCCGAATTGTTGAGCAGACCGTTGTTGTAGCCCACCTGGCGGTTGTAGTTGACGAAGATATTGTTGTTGAACGACCATTTCTTGCTCCCTCCGAACGGTTGCGAGAACATGTTCATCACGCGTGCGTTCCACACACCGTTCACGTTTGTGTACTCTGTGTAGCGGCCGCCGGTCTGGCTGTCGAACGTGGTGCGCGACACGATGGCGTTCTGGCTTATCTGCGCGTCGGCCATGGTCATTATCGACCGCTGGCTCTCGGGGGAGAACTTCTGGAAACGCAGGCGTATGTTGTGGCTGAACGTCGGTTTCAGGTTGGGGTTACCTTGCACCACATTGAGCGGGTTGGTGTAGTCGGCCACAGGCTGCAGCTGGGTCATGGAGGGCTGTGAGGAGCGTCCCATGTAATGGAAGTTGACAGAGCTTTGCTTGTCGATCTTGTAGCGGAAGCGCACGAACGGGGCGAAGTTCCACACCCATCGTTCCGGGATATTGCGTAGGGAGTTGATTATGTCGGTGCTCTTGCTCATCGACGGAACCAGCGACACCCCGGCATCGAGATTGTATTTGGCGTGCACCTTTTTGTAGCCGAGGCGCACATCCTGCGTCATGAAATTGTTGCGGAAGCGGTTGGAAAGGTCGGGCTGGAACTCCCATGGCAGGTAGGTGAACGATTCCGGCTCCGGGTAGGCGGGGTTCAGCGCCGATTGTTCAAGGTCGGGGTAACGGCGGTCAACGAGCTTGTCGGCATTGTTCCAGCGGTATTGTATGCGGTAGCTCGCCGTAAGGAAATGGCCGTTTTTGACGTTACCGAGAGGCTCCGTCCAGCTCACACGCGCCGTTACGGTGTTTGCCCAGGTGTGGTTGGAGTTATATTGTTCGTAGGTCTCTATCTGGTTATCCTGCTCCTCCTGGGTCACCTCATCGGTCTCGATTTTGTTGAAGAAGGTGTAGGCCAGCGAGTTCTCATGTTCGCGCACGTTGCTCATGCGGTAGTTGACCATCGCCGAGAACGAGCGTCCGCGCCGGGAGGCGAAGTTGTGGTTGAAAATCAAACGTCCGCCTGCCTCGTAGGATGTGCCGTGTGAGTCGGAATTGTTGATGCTGTGGTTGATTGGGTCGTCGAACACATTCGTTCCGTTCACGTTACGCGCTCCGAACAGCCGGTCGTAGCTCTCCGAGGTTGAATGGTTCTGGTTATAGGAGAAGTTGGGGCGGAAGTCGATGGTGTTGAATGAGTCGGGCTTCCATTCCACGCGGAAATCGGCACGCACGTTGTGGCCCCGGTCGCGGGCATCCGACTGCGATTGCTCGAACGTGGGGTCATTGGCGAACAGATATTGCCGTTCCTGTCTCTTGCGGGTGTTGCGGTCGGTGTGGGAATACATCACGTCGCCCCCCACGCGCAGTTTCTCCTCGTTGCCGAGGTTGAAATTCACGCCGAAGTTCTGTGAGTTGTTTATCCCCTGGTCACCGCCGAAACGGCGGAAACGGTTTCCGTTGCCGTCGGTGAACCCAAGTTCGTTGGTATTGTTGGCCGAGCCGAGGAACGTCAGCTGGTTGCCCCCCCAGAAGCGGTTTACGTTGAACGTGGCCTGGTAGCGGTCATCGGTGCCGTATCCGGCCTCCACGGCCCCGAACCATCCGTTCTTCATCCCTTTCTTCACCGTGAGGTTTATGACGGTCTCGTCCTCCCCGTCGTCAACGCCTGTGAGGCGTGCCAGGTCGCTCTTGCGGTCAACCACCTGCAGCTTGTCGACCATGCTGGTGGGGAGGTTCTTGGAGGCCACCTTGGGGTCGTCGGCGAAGAACTCCTTGCCGTCGATGAGAATTTTCGTGATTTCTTTGCCGTTGGCGGTGATTTTGCCGTCGGAATCAACCTCCACTCCCGGGAGGCGCTTCAGAAGATCCTCCACAACCGCGTTCGGCGGTGTCTTGTAGGTGTCGGCGTTGAACTCTATGGTGTCCTGCATCACCTTGATAGGTGTCTTAACCCCGATTACCGTGGCCTCCTGGAGCATGACCGATGATTCCTCCACCCTGATGGTGTCGAGGCTGGCGTTACCCCCTTTGATGCGGAAAGGCCGGTAGCTCTTGCTGTACCCGATATAGTTGGCCTCGGCGATGTAGCTGCCGTTGCGCAGGTCGGTGATGCGGAAATTACCGTTGATGTCGGCGATGGCTCCCTTTACGAACGAGCTGTCCTTGGCAGCGAGAATGCGCACGGTGGCGTCGATGAGAGGCTCCCCCTGTGTGTCGGCTATCGTCCCCGTCACATTATATGCCCACACGGCCATTGCAGTCACGGCAGCCGTTAACGCCGATGCCTGTCGTCGTGAAATCTTCATAATTGATTATATGTCTTGACTTACCTTAGAAATAGCTGAACAATCAATCCCCGTTGTCTCCCGCCTCACTTCTCCCTTCCCATTCCCCCCCGACTATTAAGATGCAAATTTACGGAAGAAGTTAAAAGCATCCTCGGCAAAAATTTCAACAATGCTCGTTTTAAGCTTGTTTTGTACACATTTTGTGCACATGCGTTCCTTCTTTGCCCGCTTTTGTCAGCTAATCCGGCCTTTGTGCCTTTCTCCCGAACGCCTGAAAAGGGCATCATACTTAAATGGTTAACAAAATTTAACTCCTTAAAGCCGATATTTTGTGCCCTGGGTCATTGGAGTGTTAAGGATTTTAAATAATTTTGCGGGTGATTCTATTAAAAAGTGTGTAGACGAAACCATCTCTTTTACCTTAAACGCCAGGGAAAATGAATACCACAAAGCGGCTTTGCCGCCAATCCCTTCTTGGACAGTAATGAGATAAGCATCTAAGGATGCGGCTTTTGCCGTATCCCCGCGCCACACCCCATGGGGTGTGGGTGCATTGCCCGGAGGCAATGCATCGAGCCGGTAACACCGGCTGCACGGCACACTGCCATGATAGATGCGTTGTAGAAAATTTCATTAATTTCAAATTAACCTTAAATGAAACATTCACAAACAGGAATCGCCACGAAACTTTTGTTTCTCATGGCAGGTCTGCTCTTCGCGTTCACGCTGAAGGCGCAGACAATCTCTGTGAGCGGTGTGGTGTCCGACCCCTCGGGCGAACCGCTCATCGGTGCAAGTATCCTTGCCGAAGGGACAAGCCAAGGCACGGCAACAAACATTGACGGTGAATACACCCTCAACGTTGCCCCCAACGCAACCCTTGTGTTCTCCTATGTTGGCTATGATGTTCAGAAAGTGCCCGTCGACGGACGCTCAACCATCAATGTCACCATGACAGAGAACTCCGTAATGCTTAACGAAGTTGTCGCCATCGGTTACGGTACGGTGAAGAAATCCGACGCAACCGGTTCGGTGGCCGTTATCAAGCCCGATGAAATCGAGGCCGGTCTCGCAACCTCCGTGCAGGACATGCTCGTCGGTCAGACCCCGGGTGTGGTTGTCACCACTGCCGGCGGCCCCGAAGGCAACGCCCAGATCCGCATCCGTGGTGGTTCATCCCTTTCGGCCAGCAACGACCCCCTTATCGTGATTGACGGTGTGCCCCTGTCGGGCGACGGCGTGCAGGGTATGGGCAACTCCCTCTCCATGATCTCTCCCGAGAACATCGAGAGCATGACGGTCCTGAAGGACGCTTCCGCAACAGCTATCTACGGTTCGCGCGCATCCAACGGTGTCATCATCATCACCACCAAGAAGGGTAAGGCAGGCAAACCCCAGGTGAGCTTCGCCGCAAACATGTATGTCAACACCCCGCGCAAGCAGTTCGAAACGATGTCGACCGAGGATTTCCGCCGTGCCGTCATCGAACACACTGATGAAAGCTCGTCCTACCGCGCACTTCTCGGCTCCGCCAATACAAACTGGCAGGACGAAGTGCTCCGCACAACCGTAAGCTCCGACTATAACCTCTCTGTAGGCGGAACCGCCGGAGATATGCCTTATCGTGCTTCAATCTCATATACCAACTCCAACGGTATCATCAAGACCTCGAAGATGGACCGCGTGGTTGCAGGCTTCAACCTCAATCCCAAGTTCTTCGACGGACACCTCCAGGTTAACGCCAACGTGAAGGGTTACTACATCCGCAACCGCTTCGGTAACGAAGGTGCTGTCTACGAGGCAATCTCCTATAACCCCACACAGCCCGTCTACTCCAACATTCCCCTCGGCGGCAACTCCGGGCGTGAATATCTTTGGAACGGTTACTACCAGCACTCGCAGGCACACTCCAAGGGTGGCCGCACCGGTCTCGGCTTCATGGACAACGCCGATATCAACCCTGTCTCCAACCTTATGGAGCGCAACAACTATGCCAACGTTTACCGCAGCAACGGTAACCTCCAGCTCGACTATTCTTTCCATTTCCTCCCCGAACTCCACGCCAATCTCAACCTCGGTTACGACGTGAGCAAGACCAACGAGACCAACAGCGTTGAGGGTAACTCCGGTATCTCTTGGAAAGACGGTCATGAACTCTACGGCGGTGCCTACAATAACAAGGACGGCCAATACCAGTTCAAGAGCAACACCCTTCTCGACTTCTATCTTAACTACAAGAAGGAATTCGATGCGATCAAATCGGGTCTCGACGTGACCGCCGGTTATTCTTGGCAGCGTTTCTACAAGGAAGCACACGATGCCGGCCCCGTGCCGACCGGTCCCGAATACTACTTCCCCGAGCTTAATGCCGACGGGCAGTACATCATGGACATCATGCCTGGATCCGTCGACCAGATCGGCGTGCCCTTCCAGCCCAGCCCCCTGTCGGAGGATGGCATCTACTACTCCAAGGAGCATCTTCAGCTGCTCTCGTTCTTCGGCCGTCTGAACTACTCGTTCATGAACCGCTACCTTCTCACCTTCACCATCCGTGGCGACGCCACTTCACGTTTCAGCAAGGATAACCGCTGGGGTGTGTTCCCCTCCGTTGCCCTTGCATGGAAAATCAACGAAGAAGCATGGATGCAGCGTGCCTCCGGCTGGCTCTCCGACTTCAAACTCCGCCTCGGCTGGGGTAAGACCGGCCAGCAGGATGTGGGTGATGTAAACAACTACACCACCACCTACCAGCAGAGCCAGGGAACATCGCTTTATCCCAATGGCCTCAACGGATGGTACAATCCTCTGTTCGCCAACGGGGTGAACCCCAACCTTAAATGGGAGACAACTACCACCTGGAACGCCGGTTTCGACTTCGGTTTCCTCAACAACCGCATCACCGGTAGCATCGACGGTTACTACCGCAAGACAACCGACCTCCTCTCCTACATCAACGTGGCCGCAGGTTCGTCGACCGTCAACATGCTCAACTGCAATATCGGCGACCTCGAGAACTATGGTGTCGAGTTCAACATCATGGCGAAGCCCGTGGTGACACGCAACTTCTCCTGGACTCTGACCTACAACGTGGCATGGAATCACAACGAGGTGACCAAGCTCAACAACCCCGATGCAATCTACGAATACAAGGATACCCCCAACATCGGTTCGCAGGGTCTTAAGGCAGTGTACAACCGCGTAGGGCAGGCCGCCGGCTCGTTCTATCTCTATGAGCAGGTTTACGACCAGAACGGAATGCCTCTCGAGGGTGTCTATGTCGACCAGAACGGGGACGGGCAGATTGACCAGGCCGACCGCCGCTTCTTCCATACCAAGGATCCGCAGGTGACCATGACCCTCGGCTCGCAGTTCCGTTTCAAGAGCTGGGACCTCGGTTTCTCGCTCCGCGCATCGCTCGGAAACTACGTGTACAACCAGGTTGAGTGTAGCAACGGCGCTTACTCGCGTATGCTCACCTACGGTCTCCACAACCTCGTAAAGACCGATTTCTACTTCAACGATGTTCAGGGCGGCAGCGACTATTACCTGCACAACGCATCGTTCCTCCGCTGCGACAACATCACCCTCGGTTACACATGGGATAACCTGCTCCATGACAATCTCCGCCTCCGTCTTTTCGCCGGCGTTCAGAACCCGTTTGTCATCACCAAGTACAATGGTATCGACCCCGAAATTGCAAGCGGTGTTGAAACAAGCCCTTATCCCAAGGCAACAACCTACTCGCTGGGTCTCGTAGCTACATTCTAATCCCATTCAGCATCTAAAAACAGAACATAAAATGAATATCAAGAAATATCTGATGCTCGGCGGCACGGCTCTCGCACTGGGACTGTCATCTGTCTCCTGTGTGGGCGACCTCGACCTCGAACCCATCGACCCCTCGAAGATTTTCGCCGATCCCAACGACCCAGATTTCGTGGGTCGCTCGTTCGCCGAATGCTACGCCATAATGGGCTTCTGCGGCACTGCCGGCCCTGGCGACGCCAACT
This sequence comes from Muribaculaceae bacterium, assembly GCA_013316535.1. Taxonomy (GTDB): domain Bacteria; phylum Bacteroidota; class Bacteroidia; order Bacteroidales; family Muribaculaceae; genus UBA7173. The sequence continues at coordinate 7,346 of WSMN01000017.1, forward strand.
TGTCGGTACCCGATGCCGGTGCATCGGTCTACAGCCGCGTAATCTTAATGATGCAGGAATTCCCCACCGACGAGGCTTTCTGGATCTGGGAGGACAACGGTCTCCGCGACATTTGTACCGTGAACTATTCCGCTTCCAACAAGCAGGTGGAAATCTGCTACTCTCGCCTTTACCAGCACATCGCGCTGTGCAACTCGTTCCTTGCCATTACCGAGGACCGCGCTGATGACCCCGAAATGGCTGTCATGCGCGATGAAATCCGCACACTCCGTGCCATGAGCTACTATTGGGTTATCGACATCTTTGGCAACGGTGGCTTCACAATCAGCCAGCCTGATGGTTCTGAACCGGTGCAGACTCCCCGTGCTGAACTGGCCGCATGGCTCGAAGGGGAACTTCGCGACATTGTGGATAACGGACATCTTGCCCGTACCCCGGATTATGGACGCGTGGGTATTGACGCAGCCGAAGCCCTCCTTGCCCGTTACTACCTCAATGCAGGTGTTTACACCGGCACCGAACAGTGGGCCAACTGCCTCACCCGTTGCAACAACATCATCAACCGTCACAAGGGCGGTGGCTTCAATGGGTCAGGTCTCGCAAAGCGTTTCCTTCAGGTGTTCTGCGGCCAGAACCATGAGTTCGCTCCCGGCGGAGGAAACACGGCAGAGAATGAAATCCTGTGGGTGCAGCCCTTCGATGCCAATAAAGCGCAGTCCTATGGCGGCACTACATGGCTCATCGCCGGCCCCCTGTTGGCCGCTGACTTCGGCCTCAACGCCTCCTGGAGCTGTATGACGGCTCGTAAGGAACTTTCCGAGCGTTTCGTTGACGAACCCGGCGATGTGCGCTACTCGCTGTGGATTACCGACGGACGCGACATGGAGAACCAGGGCTTCCTCGATTTCTCCATCGGCGGATGGCAGCCAATCAAATGGACTAACTACAACAAGGGTGTTGACACCGACTTCGATATCGCCAACACAAAGGTTGGCGTGTTCGCTAACACCGACCTCGCATGGATCCGTCTCTCCGACATCTATCTGATGCGTGCCGAGTGCTACCTCCACGGACATGGCGATGCAACCGAAGCACTCGAAGGTGTGAACTTCGTGCGTGAGCGTGCAGGGGTTACTCCTTGGCAGATTGGCCAGCTCACCCTCGACAATCTGCTCGATGAGCGTTCGCGTGAGCTTTACTTTGAGATGACTCGCCGCACCGACCTCATCCGCTTCGGCAAATTCGTGGGTCCCGGTCAGGAAAAATGGATGTGGAAAGGCAACATTCTGAATGGCTCGACAATCGCCGACCATTTTGCCCTCATGCCTATCCCCACCAACATCCTCACTGCACAGGCCGACTTCAAGCAGAATCCCGGCTATAATTGATGCACTGAACGCCAAGTGTTAACATTAAACAGAAGACTACTAAAATGAAAAAACTTTCAATAATGTTTGCCGCCCTTGCCGCCGCCATGGCGTTCGCATCCTGCGAGGATTCAAGGGACGACAACCCTACACTCGTCACATTCGATGAGCCCAAGCAGGCCGATTTCCTGAATGTGCCTGTGATGCAGGACCAGTACATTGAACTGACCGAGGAGAACAAGAACGGTTCTATCAACCTCGTCTGCTCGCAGCCTGTAGAATACGGTTATGCCGCAACCTGCCTCTACATGCCGCAGGTATCGCTCACCCCCGACTTCGCCGACTACCGCGACGCCAACGCCGAACCCAAATGGGATTGCAGCGCCATCCCCATGACCAACGGCGACCTCGCCGAGGCAATCTGCTCTCTGCTCGATGTAAAGAACGAACAGGAAGTTGCAGCCGTGGGCTATCAGCCGATTTATGTGCGTCTGCGTGCACAGGTGGGCAACAACCTCAAGCAGCCCGTTGAAGGTACTGAAATCTACTCCAATGTGGTTGAGTTCAAACACGTGAAGGTTGGTTATCTCGCAATTATGGTGCCCGGACAGCCGTCGGTTTACTACATGCGAGGCAGCTTCGACATCGGTTGGGCAGCTCTCCCCGAATACAACTTCCTCACCACCGATACCAAGAACGTGTGGGAAATCGCCAACGTGACTCTTCCAGCCGGCACACAGTTCAAGGTGGCCGATGCAAACTGGGGTTCAATCAACCTCGGTGGTGGCGACCAATACATTTTTGCCGACACCCCCTATGTGCTCGCAGGAGGTGACACTCCCAGCAACATCGAAGTGAAGGAGGATTTCACCGGCAAGGCAACCCTATCCATGAGCAACGGTGCCTACACCCTGCTGCTCACCCCTGCCAACTAAAGAGTAAGGTCTAACATTAATTCATGCAAGTAATAATGAAAAAATTCAGCATATTCCTGCTGGGCGCACTGGCCATGGCGGCATCCTCTTGCGAGGATGCCCCGGAGCCCGCTCCCATGCAGTCGAACCCCCAGGAACCCGTCCTGGCGGCAGGTGACATAAAAGGTGTGGTTGCCGGCGCACTGGCATCTACTTCGGTAGTAGCCCTTGAGGATGCCAAAGGCAAAGACATAGAAGTGTTCAAGTTCACGGAAATCAAAGATGTGCCCGCTGGTGGAGAGGTGTTCGTGAAATTCCAGCTTTCTGCCTCTTCCGATTTCACCGGTAAGGTAGAGACAATTCCGGTCACCATGCTTAACGGTGTTGCCAGTGTGAGTTCAGACCTTTGGAACACTGCCCATATCAATCTGTTCGGCAAAAGTCCCAAAGAGAAGACTGCTTATTACCGTTTTCCGGTCTATATTGCTGTAAACGGCTCCGACTATCGCTATGACAGCGAAACGTACTATGCTGCTACAGGCGTTGTGAAGGAAACCTGTATGGATGCCGGCTTCGTGATTTATGACAAATATTATTTCCTTAGCGACGCCACTTCATGGGATCTGGCTGATGCCGGCATATCTGAATTCGCATTCTCCCATAGTGATGCCGATGTTTACGACGATCCCGTGTTCACCTTCAAGTTCGAGTTGACCCAGGAGTTGCTCGATGCCAAAGATGGCGGATGCTACTGGAAGATAGCTTCACAGAAGGCCGTAGAGACAGGCGAGTGGAATTATGTTTACGGTCCTGAAATCAACGGTGATGAAGAGTTCTCAGGCTTCCTGGTAGGCGACGGTGCTGCACAGGCAGGCAAACTCACTCTCCCCGGCAAATATCGTGTGACCATCAACATGGAAGCCATGACCTACGACATCCAGCCAATCACACGCCCCGACTGGGTGGCAGTGCCCAGCAACGCCAACGGCTGGAACGACAGCGGCTCACGCCTCTACTGGAGCAACAAGGATGGCAAACCCTACTTCTGCGGCGTGGCACGCGTCAACAACACCGACGGCGGCTTCAAGTTCATCTGGGACGGCTCATGGTTCGGTGGTGCCGATGGCAAGATTGACGCCGCAGGCGGCAACATCCTCGCACCCGTCGACGGCGATGAACTCTACTGGTTCACAGTCTCCACCGATGATATGACCTACACCATGACCCCCGTCACCTCAATCGGCGTTATCGGCGACATGAACGGCTGGGGCGGCCAGGAACCCCTCACCCCCGACGCTTCCCTCCTCATCTGGAGCGGCGACGTTAACCTCACAGGCAACTGGAAGATCCGCATCAACGACGACTGGGCGATGAACTACGGCGGCCCCGACATGGCCAACCCCACCTTCGACGGCGACAACTTCTCCGGCTACGAAGGTCTCCACACCGTTGCCATCGACTTCACAGGCAACCGCCCGGTAATCACAGTGACCGCAAAATGATGCTTTGAAAAGCACCGCGGCCTGAAAAACACCGCGACCCTTATCGCGAGGGTGCACCGACCATCTGTTCGGTGCACCCTCGCTCCGTTTCCGCCCCACATTCGGATGGTTACCCCCAATTCGGCCTTGGCCGCACGTAGGAGGGTGTGTCATAATGGCTCATCTGGGTCGTCGCTTGCGGGGTTCGGCTTCGGTCATTGACCGATGTCAACTCCCTTCAGCCTCACCCACAAGCTCCTACCATCTGAACCACTCTGACAGCACCCTCGCCATCCGGGCGAAAACAAGGCGGTGTGTCAAGATTTTGAATTTTGACACACCGCCTGTAACCTTCCGCGCACCCCCCATCCACCAGTGCAGTAGAGACGTCCCGTGCGGGCGTCTTCCCCACCGAATGGCGTTTTTCCTCACCGCATGGACAAACATGTATATGCGAATGCGTCAGACGCCCGCACGGGGCGTCTCTACCCCCCTTGTAACATAATCGTTATGCGAAATTTTACCCTGATGCGTTATTGCGAATGCCCGGAGGGCATGGGGCTGTGTAGCCGGGTACACAATGCCCAACAGGCATGTGTGCCCGGTTTTATAATGTGGCGTTGGCGGTGTCTGGCAAGACACCTTGTTGCGCAATACCGCCCCAATAGGTTGCGGAACGATTTTTTCAACCTATTCGATTCCAACAAGGTGCCTTCCAGGCACTCCTCCCCTGCCCCGACATGACCGGGCACACGTCGCCCGAAAGGCTCCGTGTACCCGACTACACAGCCCCATGCCCTCCGGGCATTCGCAATAACGCATCAGGGTAAAATTTCGCATAACGATTATGTTACAAGGGGGGTAGAGACGCCCCGTGCGGGCGTCTGACGCATTCGCATATACATGTTTGTCCATGCGGTGAGGAAAAACGCCATTCGGTGGGGAAGACGCCCGCACGGGACGTCTCTACTGCACTGGTGGATGGGGGGTGCGCGGAAGGTTACAGGCGGTGTGTCAAAATTCAAAATCTTGACACACCGCCTTGTTTTCGCCCGGATGGCGAGGGTGCTGTCAGAGTGGTTCAGATGGTAGGAGCTTGTGGGTGAGGCTGAAGGGAGTTGACATCGGTCAATGACCGAAGCCGAACCCCGCAAGCGACGACCCAGATGAGCCATTATGACACACCCTCCTACGTGCGGCCAAGGCCGAATTGGGGGTAACCATCCGAATGTGGGGCGGAAACGGAGCGAGGGTGCACCGAACAGATGGTCGGTGCACCCTCGCGATAAGGGTCGCGGTGTTTTTCAGGCCGCGGTGCTTTTCAAAGCATCATTTTGCGGTCACTGTGATTACCGGGCGGTTGCCTGTGAAGTCGATGGCAACGGTGTGGAGACCTTCGTAGCCGGAGAAGTTGTCGCCGTCGAAGGTGGGGTTGGCCATGTCGGGGCCGCCGTAGTTCATCGCCCAGTCGTCGTTGATGCGGATCTTCCAGTTGCCTGTGAGGTTAACGTCGCCGCTCCAGATGAGGAGGGAAGCGTCGGGGGTGAGGGGTTCCTGGCCGCCCCAGCCGTTCATGTCGCCGATAACGCCGATTGAGGTGACGGGGGTCATGGTGTAGGTCATATCATCGGTGGAGACTGTGAACCAGTAGAGTTCATCGCCGTCGACGGGTGCGAGGATGTTGCCGCCTGCGGCGTCAATCTTGCCATCGGCACCACCGAACCATGAGCCGTCCCAGATGAACTTGAAGCCGCCGTCGGTGTTGTTGACGCGTGCCACGCCGCAGAAGTAGGGTTTGCCATCCTTGTTGCTCCAGTAGAGGCGTGAGCCGCTGTCGTTCCAGCCGTTGGCGTTGCTGGGCACTGCCACCCAGTCGGGGCGTGTGATTGGCTGGATGTCGTAGGTCATGGCTTCCATGTTGATGGTCACACGATATTTGCCGGGGAGAGTGAGTTTGCCTGCCTGTGCAGCACCGTCGCCTACCAGGAAGCCTGAGAACTCTTCATCACCGTTGATTTCAGGACCGTAAACATAATTCCACTCGCCTGTCTCTACGGCCTTCTGTGAAGCTATCTTCCAGTAGCATCCGCCATCTTTGGCATCGAGCAACTCCTGGGTCAACTCGAACTTGAAGGTGAACACGGGATCGTCGTAAACATCGGCATCACTATGGGAGAATGCGAATTCAGATATGCCGGCATCAGCCAGATCCCATGAAGTGGCGTCGCTAAGGAAATAATATTTGTCATAAATCACGAAGCCGGCATCCATACAGGTTTCCTTCACAACGCCTGTAGCAGCATAGTACGTTTCGCTGTCATAGCGATAGTCGGAGCCGTTTACAGCAATATAGACCGGAAAACGGTAATAAGCAGTCTTCTCTTTGGGACTTTTGCCGAACAGATTGATATGGGCAGTGTTCCAAAGGTCTGAACTCACACTGGCAACACCGTTAAGCATGGTGACCGGAATTGTCTCTACCTTACCGGTGAAATCGGAAGAGGCAGAAAGCTGGAATTTCACGAACACCTCTCCACCAGCGGGCACATCTTTGATTTCCGTGAACTTGAACACTTCTATGTCTTTGCCTTTGGCATCCTCAAGGGCTACTACCGAAGTAGATGCCAGTGCGCCGGCAACCACACCTTTTATGTCACCTGCCGCCAGGACGGGTTCCTGGGGGTTCGACTGCATGGGAGCGGGCTCCGGGGCATCCTCGCAAGAGGATGCCGCCATGGCCAGTGCGCCCAGCAGGAATATGCTGAATTTTTTCATTATTACTTGCATGAATTAATGTTAGACCTTACTCTTTAGTTGGCAGGGGTGAGCAGCAGGGTGTAGGCACCGTTGCTCATGGATAGGGTTGCCTTGCCGGTGAAATCCTCCTTCACTTCGATGTTGCTGGGAGTGTCACCTCCTGCGAGCACATAGGGGGTGTCGGCAAAAATGTATTGGTCGCCACCACCGAGGTTGATTGAACCCCAGTTTGCATCGGCCACCTTGAACTGTGTGCCGGCTGGAAGAGTCACGTTGGCGATTTCCCACACGTTCTTGGTATCGGTGGTGAGGAAGTTGTATTCGGGGAGAGCTGCCCAACCGATGTCGAAGCTGCCTCGCATGTAGTAAACCGACGGCTGTCCGGGCACCATAATTGCGAGATAACCAACCTTCACGTGTTTGAACTCAACCACATTGGAGTAGATTTCAGTACCTTCAACGGGCTGCTTGAGGTTGTTGCCCACCTGTGCACGCAGACGCACATAAATCGGCTGATAGCCCACGGCTGCAACTTCCTGTTCGTTCTTTACATCGAGCAGAGAGCAGATTGCCTCGGCGAGGTCGCCGTTGGTCATGGGGATGGCGCTGCAATCCCATTTGGGTTCGGCGTTGGCGTCGCGGTAGTCGGCGAAGTCGGGGGTGAGCGATACCTGCGGCATGTAGAGGCAGGTTGCGGCATAACCGTATTCTACAGGCTGCGAGCAGACGAGGTTGATAGAACCGTTCTTGTTCTCCTCGGTCAGTTCAATGTACTGGTCCTGCATCACAGGCACATTCAGGAAATCGGCCTGCTTGGGCTCATCGAATGTGACGAGTGTAGGGTTGTCGTCCCTTGAATCCTCGCAGGATGCGAACGCCATGGCGGCGGCAAGGGCGGCAAACATTATTGAAAGTTTTTTCATTTTAGTAGTCTTCTGTTTAATGTTAACACTTGGCGTTCAGTGCATCAATTATAGCCGGGATTCTGCTTGAAGTCGGCCTGTGCAGTGAGGATGTTGGTGGGGATAGGCATGAGGGCAAAATGGTCGGCGATTGTCGAGCCATTCAGAATGTTGCCTTTCCACATCCATTTTTCCTGACCGGGACCCACGAATTTGCCGAAGCGGATGAGGTCGGTGCGGCGAGTCATCTCAAAGTAAAGCTCACGCGAACGCTCATCGAGCAGATTGTCGAGGGTGAGCTGGCCAATCTGCCAAGGAGTAACCCCTGCACGCTCACGCACGAAGTTCACACCTTCGAGTGCTTCGGTTGCATCGCCATGTCCGTGGAGGTAGCACTCGGCACGCATCAGATAGATGTCGGAGAGACGGATCCATGCGAGGTCGGTGTTAGCGAACACGCCAACCTTTGTGTTGGCGATATCGAAGTCGGTGTCAACACCCTTGTTGTAGTTAGTCCATTTGATTGGCTGCCATCCGCCGATGGAGAAATCGAGGAAGCCCTGGTTCTCCATGTCGCGTCCGTCGGTAATCCACAGCGAGTAGCGCACATCGCCGGGTTCGTCAACGAAACGCTCGGAAAGTTCCTTACGAGCCGTCATACAGCTCCAGGAGGCGTTGAGGCCGAAGTCAGCGGCCAACAGGGGGCCGGCGATGAGCCATGTAGTGCCGCCATAGGACTGCGCTTTATTGGCATCGAAGGGCTGCACCCACAGGATTTCATTCTCTGCCGTGTTTCCTCCGCCGGGAGCGAACTCATGGTTCTGGCCGCAGAACACCTGAAGGAAACGCTTTGCGAGACCTGACCCATTGAAGCCACCGCCCTTGTGACGGTTGATGATGTTGTTGCAACGGGTGAGGCAGTTGGCCCACTGTTCGGTGCCGGTGTAAACACCTGCATTGAGGTAGTAACGGGCAAGGAGGGCTTCGGCTGCGTCAATACCCACGCGTCCATAATCCGGGGTACGGGCAAGATGTCCGTTATCCACAATGTCGCGAAGTTCCCCTTCGAGCCATGCGGCCAGTTCAGCACGGGGAGTCTGCACCGGTTCAGAACCATCAGGCTGGCTGATTGTGAAGCCACCGTTGCCAAAGATGTCGATAACCCAATAGTAGCTCATGGCACGGAGTGTGCGGATTTCATCGCGCATGACAGCCATTTCGGGGTCATCAGCGCGGTCCTCGGTAATGGCAAGGAACGAGTTGCACAGCGCGATGTGCTGGTAAAGGCGAGAGTAGCAGATTTCCACCTGCTTGTTGGAAGCGGAATAGTTCACGGTACAAATGTCGCGGAGACCGTTGTCCTCCCAGATCCAGAAAGCCTCGTCGGTGGGGAATTCCTGCATCATTAAGATTACGCGGCTGTAGACCGATGCACCGGCATCGGGTACCGACAAGTTGGCGTCGCCAGGGCCGGCAGTGCCGCAGAAGCCCATTATGGCGTAGCATTCGGCGAACGAGCGACCCACGAAATCTGGGTCGTTGGGATCGGCGAAAATCTTCGAGGGGTCGATGGGTTCGAGGTCGAGGTCGCCCACACAGGAGACAGATGACAGTCCCAGTGCGAGAGCCGTGCCGCCGAGCATCAGATATTTCTTGATATTCATTTTATGTTCTGTTTTTAGATGCTGAATGGGATTAGAATGTAGCTACGAGACCCAGCGAGTAGGTTGTTGCCTTGGGATAAGGGCTTGTTTCAACACCGCTTGCAATTTCGGGGTCGATACCATTGTACTTGGTGATGACAAACGGGTTCTGAACGCCGGCGAAAAGACGGAGGCGGAGATTGTCATGGAGCAGGTTATCCCATGTGTAACCGAGGGTGATGTTGTCGCAGCGGAGGAACGATGCGTTGTGCAGGTAATAGTCGCTGCCGCCCTGAACATCGTTGAAGTAGAAATCGGTCTTTACGAGGTTGTGGAGACCGTAGGTGAGCATACGCGAGTAAGCGCCGTTGCTACACTCAACCTGGTTGTACACGTAGTTTCCGAGCGATGCGCGGAGCGAGAAACCGAGGTCCCAGCTCTTGAAACGGAACTGCGAGCCGAGGGTCATGGTCACCTGCGGATCCTTGGTATGGAAGAAGCGGCGGTCGGCCTGGTCAATCTGCCCGTCCCCGTTCTGGTCGACATAGACACCCTCGAGAGGCATTCCGTTCTGGTCGTAAACCTGCTCATAGAGATAGAACGAGCCGGCGGCCTGCCCTACGCGGTTGTACACTGCCTTAAGACCCTGCGAACCGATGTTGGGGGTATCCTTGTATTCGTAGATTGCATCGGGGTTGTTGAGCTTGGTCACCTCGTTGTGATTCCATGCCACGTTGTAGGTCAGAGTCCAGGAGAAGTTGCGTGTCACCACGGGCTTCGCCATGATGTTGAACTCGACACCATAGTTCTCGAGGTCGCCGATATTGCAGTTGAGCATGTTGACGGTCGACGAACCTGCGGCCACGTTGATGTAGGAGAGGAGGTCGGTTGTCTTGCGGTAGTAACCGTCGATGCTACCGGTGATGCGGTTGTTGAGGAAACCGAAGTCGAAACCGGCGTTCCAGGTGGTAGTTGTCTCCCATTTAAGGTTGGGGTTCACCCCGTTGGCGAACAGAGGATTGTACCATCCGTTGAGGCCATTGGGATAAAGCGATGTTCCCTGGCTCTGCTGGTAGGTGGTGGTGTAGTTGTTTACATCACCCACATCCTGCTGGCCGGTCTTACCCCAGCCGAGGCGGAGTTTGAAGTCGGAGAGCCAGCCGGAGGCACGCTGCATCCATGCTTCTTCGTTGATTTTCCATGCAAGGGCAACGGAGGGGAACACACCCCAGCGGTTATCCTTGCTGAAACGTGAAGTGGCGTCGCCACGGATGGTGAAGGTGAGAAGGTAGCGGTTCATGAACGAGTAGTTCAGACGGCCGAAGAACGAGAGCAGCTGAAGATGCTCCTTGGAGTAGTAGATGCCATCCTCCGACAGGGGGCTGGGCTGGAAGGGCACGCCGATCTGGTCGACGGATCCAGGCATGATGTCCATGATGTACTGCCCGTCGGCATTAAGCTCGGGGAAGTAGTATTCGGGACCGGTCGGCACGGGGCCGGCATCGTGTGCTTCCTTGTAGAAACGCTGCCAAGAATAACCGGCGGTCACGTCGAGACCCGATTTGATCGCATCGAATTCCTTCTTGTAGTTAAGATAGAAGTCGAGAAGGGTGTTGCTCTTGAACTGGTATTGGCCGTCCTTGTTATTGTAGGCACCGCCGTAGAGTTCATGACCGTCTTTCCAAGAGATACCGGAGTTACCCTCAACGCTGTTGGTCTCGTTGGTCTTGCTCACGTCGTAACCGAGGTTGAGATTGGCGTGGAGTTCGGGGAGGAAATGGAAAGAATAGTCGAGCTGGAGGTTACCGTTGCTGCGGTAAACGTTGGCATAGTTGTTGCGCTCCATAAGGTTGGAGACAGGGTTGATATCGGCGTTGTCCATGAAGCCGAGACCGGTGCGGCCACCCTTGGAGTGTGCCTGCGAGTGCTGGTAGTAACCGTTCCAAAGATATTCACGCCCGGAGTTGCCGCCGAGGGGAATGTTGGAGTAGACGGGCTGTGTGGGGTTATAGGAGATTGCCTCGTAGACAGCACCTTCGTTACCGAAGCGGTTGCGGATGTAGTAACCCTTCACGTTGGCGTTAACCTGGAGGTGTCCGTCGAAGAACTTGGGATTGAGGTTGAAGCCTGCAACCACGCGGTCCATCTTCGAGGTCTTGATGATACCGTTGGAGTTGGTATATGAGATTGAAGCACGATAAGGCATATCTCCGGCGGTTCCGCCTACAGAGAGGTTATAGTCGGAGCTTACGGTTGTGCGGAGCACTTCGTCCTGCCAGTTTGTATTGGCGGAGCCGAGAAGTGCGCGGTAGGACGAGCTTTCATCAGTGTGTTCGATGACGGCACGGCGGAAATCCTCGGTCGACATCGTTTCGAACTGCTTGCGCGGGGTGTTGACATACATGTTTGCGGCGAAGCTCACCTGGGGTTTGCCTGCCTTACCCTTCTTGGTGGTGATGATGATGACACCGTTGGATGCGCGCGAACCGTAGATAGCTGTTGCGGAAGCGTCCTTCAGGACCGTCATGCTCTCGATGTTCTCGGGAGAGATCATGGAGAGGGAGTTGCCCATACCCTGCACGCCGTCGCCCGACAGGGGCACACCGTCAATCACGATAAGGGGGTCGTTGCTGGCCGAAAGGGATGAACCACCACGGATGCGGATCTGGGCGTTGCCTTCGGGGCCGCCGGCAGTGGTGACAACCACACCCGGGGTCTGACCGACGAGCATGTCCTGCACGGAGGTTGCGAGACCGGCCTCGATTTCATCGGGCTTGATAACGGCCACCGAACCGGTTGCGTCGGATTTCTTCACCGTACCGTAACCGATGGCGACAACTTCGTTAAGCATTACGGAGTTCTCTGTCATGGTGACATTGATGGTTGAGCGTCCGTCGACGGGCACTTTCTGAACATCATAGCCAACATAGGAGAACACAAGGGTTGCGTTGGGGGCAACGTTGAGGGTGTATTCACCGTCAATGTTTGTTGCCGTGCCTTGGCTTGTCCCTTCGGCAAGGATACTTGCACCGATGAGCGGTTCGCCCGAGGGGTCGGACACCACACCGCTCACAGAGATTGTCTGCGCCTTCAGCGTGAACGCGAAGAGCAGACCTGCCATGAGAAACAAAAGTTTCGTGGCGATTCCTGTTTGTGAATGTTTCATTTAAGGTTAATTTGAAATTAATGAAATTTTCTACAACGCATCTATCATGGCAGTGTGCCGTGCAGCCGGTGTTACCGGCTCGATGCATTGCCTCCGGGCAATGCACCCACACCCCATGGGGTGTGGCGCGGGGATACGGCAAAAGCCGCATCCTTAGATGCTTATCTCATTACTGTCCAAGAAGGGATTGGCGGCAAAGCCGCTTTGTGGTATTCATTTTCCCTGGCGTTTAAGGTAAAAGAGATGGTTTCGTCTACACACTTTTTAATAGAATCACCCGCAAAATTATTTAAAATCCTTAACACTCCAATGACCCAGGGCACAAAATATCGGCTTTAAGGAGTTAAATTTTGTTAACCATTTAAGTATGATGCCCTTTTCAGGCGTTCGGGAGAAAGGCACAAAGGCCGGATTAGCTGACAAAAGCGGGCAAAGAAGGAACGCATGTGCACAAAATGTGTACAAAACAAGCTTAAAACGAGCATTGTTGAAATTTTTGCCGAGGATGCTTTTAACTTCTTCCGTAAATTTGCATCTTAATAGTCGGGGGGGAATGGGAAGGGAGAAGTGAGGCGGGAGACAACGGGGATTGATTGTTCAGCTATTTCTAAGGTAAGTCAAGACATATAATCAATTATGAAGATTTCACGACGACAGGCATCGGCGTTAACGGCTGCCGTGACTGCAATGGCCGTGTGGGCATATAATGTGACGGGGACGATAGCCGACACACAGGGGGAGCCTCTCATCGACGCCACCGTGCGCATTCTCGCTGCCAAGGACAGCTCGTTCGTAAAGGGAGCCATCGCCGACATCAACGGTAATTTCCGCATCACCGACCTGCGCAACGGCAGCTACATCGCCGAGGCCAACTATATCGGGTACAGCAAGAGCTACCGGCCTTTCCGCATCAAAGGGGGTAACGCCAGCCTCGACACCATCAGGGTGGAGGAATCATCGGTCATGCTCCAGGAGGCCACGGTAATCGGGGTTAAGACACCTATCAAGGTGATGCAGGACACCATAGAGTTCAACGCCGACACCTACAAGACACCGCCGAACGCGGTTGTGGAGGATCTTCTGAAGCGCCTCCCGGGAGTGGAGGTTGATTCCGACGGCAAAATCACCGCCAACGGCAAAGAAATCACGAAAATTCTCATCGACGGCAAGGAGTTCTTCGCCGACGACCCCAAGGTGGCCTCCAAGAACCTCCCCACCAGCATGGTCGACAAGCTGCAGGTGGTTGACCGCAAGAGCGACCTGGCACGCCTCACAGGCGTTGACGACGGGGAGGACGAGACCGTCATAAACCTCACGGTGAAGAAAGGGATGAAGAACGGATGGTTCGGGGCCGTGGAGGCCGGATACGGCACCGATGACCGCTACCAGGCCACGTTCAACGTAAACCGCTTCTGGGGGGGCAACCAGCTGACGTTCCTCGGCTCGGCCAACAATACCAACGAACTTGGGTTCACCGACGGCAACGGAAACCGTTTCCGCCGTTTCGGCGGTGACCAGGGGATAAACAACTCACAGAACTTCGGCGTGAATTTCAACCTCGGCAACGAGGAGAAACTGCGCGTGGGGGGCGACGTGATGTATTCCCACACCGACCGCAACACCCGCAAGAGACAGGAACGGCAATATCTGTTCGCCAATGACCCCACGTTCGAGCAATCGCAGTCGGATGCCCGCGACCGGGGCCACAACGTGCGTGCCGATTTCCGCGTGGAATGGAAGCCCGACTCATTCAACACCATCGACTTCCGCCCCAACTTCTCCTATAACCAGAACCATTCAACCTCGGAGAGCTACGACCGGCTGTTCGGAGCGCGTAACGTGAACGGAACGAATGTGTTCGACGACCCAATCAACCACAGCATCAACAATTCCGACTCACACGGCACATCCTACGAGGCAGGCGGACGTTTGATTTTCAACCACAACTTCGCCTCCCGGCGCGGACGCTCGTTCTCGGCGATGGTCAACTACCGCATGAGCAACGTGCGCGAACATGAGAACTCGCTGGCCTACACCTTCTTCAACAAAATCGAGACCGATGAGGTGACCCAGGAGGAGCAGGATAACCAGATAGAGACCTACGAACAATATAACTCCAACCACACCTGGGCAAACACCGTAACGGCGCGTGTGAGCTGGACGGAGCCTCTCGGTAACGTCAAAAACGGCCATTTCCTTACGGCGAGCTACCGCATACAATACCGCTGGAACAATGCCGACAAGCTCGTTGACCGCCGTTACCCCGACCTTGAACAATCGGCGCTGAACCCCGCCTACCCGGAGCCGGAATCGTTCACCTACCTGCCATGGGAGTTCCAGCCCGACCTTTCCAACCGCTTCCGCAACAATTTCATGACGCAGGATGTGCGCCTCGGCTACAAAAAGGTGCACGCCAAATACAATCTCGATGCCGGGGTGTCGCTGGTTCCGTCGATGAGCAAGAGCACCGACATAATCAACTCCCTACGCAATATCCCGGAACGATGGGTGTGGAACTTCGCCCCGTTCGTGCGCTTCCGCTACAAGATCGACAAGCAAAGCTCTGTCAACTTCCATTACATGGGACGCTCCTCACAGCCCTCCATGACCCAGCTGCAGCCTGTGGCCGACTACACCAACCCGCTCAATGTGGTGCAAGGTAACCCCAACCTGAAACCGACGTTCAGCCACAACATACGCCTGCGTTTCCAGAAGTTCTCCCCCGAGAGCCAGCGGTCGATAATGACCATGGCCGACGCGCAGATAAGCCAGAACGCCATCGTGTCGCGCACCACGTTCGACAGCCAGACCGGCGGCCGCTACACAGAGTACACAAACGTGAACGGTGTGTGGAACGCACGCGTGATGAACATGTTCTCGCAACCGTTCGGAGGGAGCAAGAAATGGTCGTTCAACAACAATATCTTCGTCAACTACAACCGCCAGGTGGGCTACAACAACGGTCTGCTCAACAATTCGGGAACCTTCATGATTGCCGAATCGCCCTCGATAGCGTTCCGCCCCGAGAGCCTGGAGCTTGAATTGCGTCCGATGTGGAGGATGCAGTCCACCCACAACAGTCTCGAGAGCATCGGCAACTCCACTGTCCACAACTTCGGTGGTATGTTCAATGGCTCGTGGTATGCGCCGTTCGGACTTGTGCTGGCCACTGACCTGCGCTATTCGGCCTCGCGCGGATATGCCGAGGGGTATAACACCAACGAATGGATGTGGAACGCCTCCATAGCCTACCAGTTCCTCAAAGGCCGCTCGGCCACGGTTGCCTTGAAGGTCTACGACCTGTTGCAGCAGAAATCGAACATCCGGCGCACAATCACTGCCAACTATATCGACGACATCGAGTATAACTCGCTGATACGTTATTTCATGCTGACGTTCACCTACAAGTTCAACACCTTCGGCAAAGGGAACGAACCTTCGAGCCAACGCGGAGGCTTCCCCGGCGGTGGCCCCGGCGGGCCGCCGCCACACGGCGGACGCCGTTAATTTAGCCGTATATGCCTATGACTATTAGCGGCATAGGCACTCCATTCCAGGAACGGCATTACAACACATACAGCTGGTGGAGCAACCAATGACTGACGACATCCCTGCCAAAGGCCTCACCGTCGTGACCTACAATATCTACCGCAACGGGAAGCTGCTTGCTGCCGACATACCTGAAGCTGCATATCGCGATGAGCACGCCCCCGGAGGCACCAACCGCTATAACGTGTCGGCAAGCATCGACGGACGGGAGCAGCCGATGTCTAACGCAGCAGTCATAGCCCCCGCGGGATAAGGCAGACGGCTTTCAGCGGACGCAGCATCCGCTCCGGCGATCACATCTTCAAAATCCACCTCGGCCGTTAATATGAGGCACCCGGGGCATTGGCTGCAACGCACATTTTTCCCTGGCCTTTGATTTAGAGGGTGAAGTCATCTTGACTTTTTGAGTCTGTTAATGTGTTTAAGAAATATCACATGGA
>WSMN01000092.1:0-1778 GCA_013316535.1 Muribaculaceae bacterium
CGTGTCGTTCGACGATGAATATATCATCGTCAACGGCAAAGGGAACAAAGAACGCATGGTGCCCGTATCGCGGGTGGCGCTCGACAACATCGCCGCCTATCTGCACGGCTCAAGAGGCATGGTGCCGGAGAAGCCCGGCGCAGCCAACATCCTGTTTCTCAACCGGCGCGGCAACCGTCTCTCCCGGCAGATGGTGTTCATTATGATAAAACGTCTGGCCGAAGCCGCAGGAATCCGGAAACGCATCTCACCACACACACTCCGCCACTCATTCGCAACACACCTGCTCGAAGGTGGCGCCAATCTGCGCGCCATCCAGCAGATGCTCGGCCACGAAAGCATCACCACCACCGAAATCTACCTCCACGTAGACACCTCGCGCCTCCGCGAGGAAATCCTCCTCCACCATCCCCGCAATTCAGCCGACAGCCACTGACCGGCACTCCCCCCATCCACACCACCCTACCCACAAGCATTGAATCACCTTTGCCCCCTAAAAGCCCTCCCATCCACATTTTTCCATGGAAAAATTGGCAAAATCACACATATTTCCATGGAAAAATGTGTAACTTTCGCTCAAGCCGAAATCTCAATACATATAAAGCTCAAACTGAGGGTGTTGCAGAACCCCGATTGTAGGGATGCACCCCGGTGCATCCGAAATATACTCACTTAATTTTCACTGATATATGCGGATGCACCGGGGTGCATCCCTACAAAATTATCACCAAATATTAGGTTCTGCAACACCGTCCATAAGTGGGACACTTGACTTTCAAAAAATTGAACAATTCTACAAGTAAAGCTCTATATGCCCAAAATCATTTCAGCGAGGCGATGTCGCGCCCTGCGGGGGACTGGAAGATGGAGAGGCCGAAAAGGTTTACCACGGCATACACGTGGTCGAAGATGTCCGACTGGATGCTCTCATGCTCTTTCCATGCCGTCGTGCGGGTGAAGAAATAGAGCTGCAGGGGCAATCCCGAAGGAGTGGGGTCGAGCTGACGCACCATATAGGTCAGCTCCGGGTTGACTTCCGGGTGGGTGGCGATATAACGGTCGAGATAGCCGCGCAGCAACTGGAGGTTCACAGTCCGGCCGGCATCAGCGGTGTCCTCCCCCTCGAGCCAGCCGCGTTCCTTGAGCATGTCCAACTCCTGCGGGGTGCAGAAACGCACGCTGTTCACATCGATGTAGATTGCGCGGCACACGCGCCGTCCTCCCGACGATTGCATCGGCTCGAAATTCTGGAACGAATCGGAAATCAGGGAATAGGGGGGAACTGTGGTCACCGAATTGTCCCAATTCCGCACTTTCACCGTGGTGAGCGACACGTCGATGACCTCGCCGTTGGCACCATGCTTAGGCACCACAATCCAATCCCCCTTGCGGAGCATATTGTTGGCCGTAAGCTGCACACTGGCAACGAGGCCGAGGATAGTGTCCTTGAACACCAGCATAAGGATTGCCGCCGAGGCGCCGAGGGCGGTGAGGATGGCGATCGGGGTCTTGCCGATGAGCATACTCAACCCTATTATCACCGCAATCCCTACCACTATGAGCTTGAACATCTGGAATATCCCCTTGATGGCGTAGGCTTTCAGACGCTGCCGCCGTGACATGGCCTCGTAGAGGTTGTCCAAAAAGATGACAACAATCATCACTATTGCCCAAAGGATGTAGAACGACGTGAGCACATCGAGCCAACGCAGCGAAGCGGGGGTGTCGCCGAAAAACTGCGGCAGCAGCCACGACACCACTATGGCCGGTGCCAGCTG
>WSMN01000092.1:1877-6407 GCA_013316535.1 Muribaculaceae bacterium
CGAGACGGCACGCAACATGCGCGGCGTCAGCAGGTCGTCGTCCCACTCCGTGGCACTGCGCATCACCATCCGCTCTATTATCCCGAGTACGGCCTTGGTGACATAGTAAGCCGCCACCGCACACAGCATTATCAGCACCAGCATCACAGTCCCCGACAAGAACCCCTGTGCAGGGCCGTCAAACCATCCATTCAAGTATTCCCGTATAATATCCATCAATAAACAAATCTTATAATGACACAAAGATAGTGATAACACCTGAATTACTCAATTCATGAATATAACGCATCAAAGCAATCCATCTTCAACCAATGCCTGCCTTAATCTACGGTATTCCTCTATCATCTTTGCCTTTCTATCTTCAGGTTTAGTGAAATCAAGAATACGGGCAGCCGGAATCTCACTCTCTGCTATGTCTTCAAATGAAATTTCAATATCGTCACCAGGCCGCAACCGACATCCATACCATTGGTAATCACGCCCTTGCCTATCGCATCCACCAACGCTAATCCTGCGGTCTCCCTGCAAGCTCTCCACAAAGCAACTGACGCACCCGTTTTCAAGTGCCACTGCAAATGTTTCGTTGTTGTGTTTTATACGGAATCCATACATAGACATTCCCATGTTTATCGTTCAAAGCCTATAATTTATCCACATCAATACCCTCGTTTCTCAATTCCTGTTGAAGAGCATAAAAGCTATCCAGTTGAGACCACTTCCTCTGCGGAGTTTTTGCAGGTTCAATTTTCATCGGGAGCGATTCCTCGCCTATTTCATCTGTCACATGAATACTTATTTTATCACCAAGAGCTAATTTTTTCATATCCCACCAACTCTCTCTTGTCTGGTTCTTAAGATTTGACCGTCCCAGTGTGGCAATGCAACCATCTCGTTGTATATAGCTTATAATTGCATACAAATTACAATCGGCAGGAATCCCCGCTCGAACCATCTCATTTTCACAATTTATTTCCAAACCAATCATACTATACATAATGATAGGAGCCATCAGGATGGTAAGCACCTTTAGTTAAACAGTATTAGAGTAATCCTTCCTCTGTAAGCTCTTGTTTTAATTTTATGTAAACCTCAATCATTTTGGCCTTTCGATGTTCAGGGTCTGCAAAATCAAATATGCGAGCAGGAGAGATTTCATTCTCACAAACATCCTCGAATATTATTTCGATTTCATCACCTGGCTTAAATTCCTCACTATACCACTGGTAGCTTCGCCCTTGCTTGTCGCAGCCATCAACATTCAGGTGGAATGTCCCATTCCATTTATTATCCACATTTATTCCGGCCGCGCCCTCATCAGCAAGCGCAATCACAAAATTTTTGGTATTATGCGTTATTCGGAATCCGTACATAAGCTTAATTGAGATTAGTTCGTCAACAAATTAATTATGTAAGTGTCTAATCACAATTTTGAAATATCAATACCCTCGTTCTTCATGTCTCTTTCCAAAAGCTTGAATAGCTCTAATTTTGAAGGACGGCGTTTTAACGACGGATGCACCTCACTTTCAACCGGGGGTGTTTCTTCCGATATTTCCGTAAACCTGATTTTCAAGCTATCCCCGGGTCGTATCTGTTTACAATGCCACCATTTATCCAATGTTTTTGCAGTGCAATCCCATCGTCCGATTGCAGCTACAGCTCCCATTGAGGGCATATAATTGACTAAAATCCATGCTTCGCAATCAACGACACCTAAATTAAGAATTTCATTTCCTGCCGTTATTTCAAAACCTAACATCATATATCTGATTAGACCACATTTCACTCTCCGCAAAAATAATCAAACCACATGATGTCTGCCAATTAATGCAAATGTTTTTAAACATAACTCCGTCAGGGGATGGTGCGGCCGGGGTAGGCCTCGAGGGCATGGCGCAGCACGGTCAGGGCGCGGGCAAGTTCCTCCTTAGCCAGGACATAGGCCATCCGCACTTCGTTGCGTCCCAGGCCAGGGGTGGTATAGAAGCCGGAGGCAGGTGCCATGAAGACGGTCTCGCCCTCGTGGGAGAAATCGCTAAGGCACCACTGGCAGAAGCGGTCGGCATCGTCGACGGGGAGGCTCACAACGGTGTAGAAAGCTCCCATGGGGATAGGGGAGTAGCACCCGGGGATGCGGTTGATGCCGTCGATGAGGAATTTGCGGCGTTCAACGTATTCGTTATAGGTCATCAGCATGTAGTCCTCCGGGGCGTCAATCGAGGCTTCGGCCACAATCTGGCCGAGCAGGGGAGGGCTAAGGCGTGCCTGGCAGAACTTCATTATGTTGCGTTTCAGCTCCTTGTGCTTGGTGATGATGGCTCCCACGCGGATGCCGCACTCGCTGTAACGCTTGGAGACGGAATCGATCAGCACCACCTGCTCCTCGATGCCCGCGAGATGGAACGCCGATATGTAGGGGGCGCCGGTGTAGCAGAACTCGCGGTATACCTCATCGGAGTAAAGGAACAGGTCGTGCCGCTTCACTATGTCGCGCAACTGGTTCATCTCCCGTTGGGTATAGAGGTAGCCGGTGGGGTTGTTGGGATTGCATATGAGAATCCCCTTTGTGCGCGGGGTGATAAGTTCCTCGAATTTCTCCACGGGAGGGAGCGCGAAGCCTGTCTCGATGGTGGAGGGGACGGTCACGATTTTCGCTCCGGCGGATATGGCGAAAGCCATATAGTTGGCATAAGCCGGTTCAGGCACAATAATCTCGTCGCCTGGGTCGAGGGTCGCCATGAATGCGAACAGCACGGCTTCGGAACCGCCGGTGGTCACGATGATATCATCGACATCCACGTCGATGTGAAATCGGTTATAGTAGTCCTTGAGCTTGCTGCGCAACGACAGCAGCCCTTCCGAAGGGCTGTATTCCAACGTGCTGCGGTCAATCTGCCGCAACGCATCCAACCCCACCTGCGGAGTGGGGATGTCGGGCTGGCCGATATTAAGGTGATATACTTTTATGCCACGTGCCTTGGCCTCATTGGCCAAAGGCACGAGCTTGCGGATGGGGGAGGCGGGCATCTGCTGTCCGCGCTGCGATATGCTTGGCATGGTCTGTGGTCTTTTTCCTGTTCAGGCGGCAAAGTTACGAAAAATAGACATGCTGCGTAGCGTTTCAGTCATCGTGATGATGATGCTTGTGATGCTTATGGGCTTTCTTGTATTTCTTGTACATTTTCTTATGATGCTTGTACTGATCCTCAAGCCAGTCCTCGTAATCATCATCGTCATCATCATAGTAATAACCGGGATGCGCGCCGACCACCACACCGCCAGGCAAATAGATGCCCATTGCCGGGGCGGAATGGCGCAAGGCTTTCCGATAACGCTTCACCGCCTTGTGATAACGCTTAGGCGACACCACGGGATAATACTCCACACCGGGGCGCAACGGCACACACACCGGCACGTGGTGACGAGGGGGCGGGGGAGCCACAACCACCGCAGGAAACACCGGCGGCACATTGGTCACATTGAAATTGAAACCGTCTGTACCGGCGTTGACGGAGAAAAATGTTTGCGACATGGCGGCGGAAGCGCCGATGGCCGAAACCAGCAATAGTGCGGATAAGCGTTGCATGACAACAGATTTTCAATAAGTTGAAACATTCATAAGAGCAGGCATTTGCAAACCCGGCAACCGGTTTCGCATCCCATCTTATAATTATTACACCTCACGCACTACAATTGTTTACAAAGGGCATCACCGCACCAGGTGCCTTAGAAACTCCAAAGGCGCATACAGCAACATCCTGGGGCCGGAGAATCGCATCACCATGCGTATGCGCCGGCGCATATCAGGCCTGTAGCAATGAACCGGGCAACGCTGGCACGAGCTTTTCGCCTCTCCGAAGCGGCAACGGTCCAGCCTGGTACAAGCATAGGCAATCAGACCGGCACACCCACTACACAATTCGGCATTCCCCTCCTTATGGCGGCAATAAATCCGTATCATCTGCTCGACGATACGTTTTTCACGGTCAATCCTTCCCCGGCTCATCGCTCATAATGGGGCATCTCGTCCGGCACCACCATGGAGATTTCCACCATCCCGGCCACACGGCCGTCGCGCCGCCACGGGGTCTGGTAAATCACCTTGCGCTGCCCATTCTTGGTGATGGTGTAGGCATTGCTCTCGCCGGTGGCGAGCATGTGCCGTATCTTGGCTCGCGACCCTTCGGAATGGCACTCGAAAAGATTCTTCCCTATCAAATCGCCATGGGCGGCGAAAACCTCCCTTGCACGCCGGTTCATTGAAAGAATCGCACCTTCAGCATCACACACCGTGACGGCGCAATTAACGTCGTCGCTCCATTCAAAATCCGATATGTCCATAACAATGATTTTACCGCGAATTTACGAATTTTGCACCGAAACAACATAAGCCCGTACGTCTTTCCCAATCCACAACCTGCCATGTACCCATAAATCCGTTAACCAATTTTAATAGTCAGCCGACATCCCATTTTCAACAAAAGAGCTAAATTTGTTTAAAATCGCTAAGGACTCGAATCTTAGAGAGTG
>WSMN01000093.1 GCA_013316535.1 Muribaculaceae bacterium
TAAAAATAGCAAATCGCGTGACCCTCAAAGATGTTATTTGGTGTTACGGGGAACTGCTTCAGAAAGACGAGCGCGGACTCCAGGTGGCTAAGGCAAGGGGGGTGATATGGGCAAGCAATTTCCCGCGCATAGATGCGGAATTTTTCGCCGCCACAGGGCAGCGGTTCGCCACAGGCCTTAAAGTGATGCTGCGCGTGTCGGTATCGATCCATTCCGTCTACGGGTTCTCACTTGTGGTCACTGCCGTTAACCCCGAATACACCATGGGCGACCTTCTGCGCCGCCGTCGTGAAATCCTCAACCGCCTGAAACAAGAGGGCATTCTCGAACTGAACCGCCAATTGCAATGGCCGGCAGTGCCGCAACGCATCGCGGTTATATCGGCGCCGGGAGCCGCCGGATATGGCGACTTCATAAACCAGTTATACCACAACCCCGCACGCCTGCGGTTCGTGACCCGCCTCTATCCTGCCATGATGCAAGGCACAGGCGCGCCACAATCAATCATCGCCGCATTGGAACAGATTTCCGCCGATACCGAAAGTTTCATGTGGGACGGCGTTGTGATAATCCGCGGAGGTGGTGCCACCTCCGACCTCCAGGCATTCGAGGACTACGAACTGGCAGCCAACGTAGCCCAGTTCCCCCTGCCGGTAGCCATCGGAATCGGCCATGAGCGCGACATAACCGTACTCGACTGGGTGGCGAACAAACGCCTCAAAACCCCCACCGCGGTTGCGGAATGGCTCATCACCACCGGGGAAAACGCTCTTGGCTTCCTGATTTCCGTGGGCAACCGCATCCTGCAACTCGCCTCCGAACGCCTGACCGGCAACAAAGAGCAACTCGCACATGCCGAAAGCCTCTTGCCGGTGGCCGCACGCAATGCGGTAGAACGCTCACAATCGCGTCTGCTCAACGCCGCCGCCAACCTCTCGGGTGTCAGCGCACGCCGGCTGCATCCGCAGCTTACGCGCCTCGACATGACCCTGCAGGCCATATCAACCGCTGCAGCCAACCGTATCGCCCGCCAGCGCACACGCATCGACAACGCCGCAACACTGCTCGAAGCCCTATCACCCATGGCAACCCTGCGGCGAGGCTACTCCATCACCCGTGTCAACGGACATGCCGTGACATCAGTCAACGACCTTGCACCCGACACTATAATGGAAACCACACTTGCCGACGGCACAATAACCTCAAAAATCTCTGAAACAAAAAAATCGAACCTCCAATGAACGCCACGCCAGTCAAGGAACTCACATACAACCAAGCCATAACCGAACTCGAAGGAATCCTGCGTCTGATGCAGAGCGACGATTGCGACATCGACCGCCTTGCCGCCCTCACCCGCCGTGCCACCGAGCTGATAGCCGAATGCCGCTGCCGCCTTGTCGCCACCGACGAGGAACTACGCGCCATCCTCGCCGACCTCGAAAAATAACAGTCCCATACCGCATCACGACACGCCTACATTTCCATGTCACAGGACATTACCATAAAATTCGTGGATTTTTGGTCAGCATTTGACATTTATGACAATAAATTCGTAAAGGCTCTAAGCGCAAAACACAACGTGACAGTTCTCCCAAAAGAAAGCCGGGAGAATCCCGACCTGTTGTTTTTCTCCCGGTCGGGAAACGCGGAACATCTGAAGTACGGCAATTGTATCAAAATCTACTTCACGGGGGAAAACAATGTTCCCGACTTCAACGAATGCGACTACGCATTGTCATTCCACCACATAAATTTCGGGGCGAGGCACCTACGGTATCCGCTCTACATGTTATATGAGTACGACATGGCACAGAGCCCCTGCATCCCGGCAGACCACGATGCCACGGAACGTCCGTTTTGCACTTTATTGATGCGCAATTACAGCAATTGCGACCCCCGAAGGTTGGAAATCATCGACGCGGTAGACAGCTATAGAAAACTCACATATGGCGGGCCGTTCCGAAACAACACCGGGGGATGTGTTGCAGAAAAGATTCCGTTCATCAAAAATTTCAAATTCAACCTTGCTTTAGAAAACAGCTGTGTGGAAGGATATATAACAGAAAAACTGCTTGAACCACTGGCTGCCGCAACAATTCCGATTTATTGGGGTGCACCCGATGTTTCCGCCGATTTCAATCCCGAGGCATTCATCAACATAAACGATTACAATAATCTTGGTAATTTCATCAGCGACCTCCAGAGAATCGACAACGACAACACAGCCTACCTTAGGCTGCTGCACGCACCGAACTTCCGTAAAGACTGCCAGATTGATTTCGATGCCCGGTTAGAGAATTTTCTCGACACCATTGTCACGACCCGGCGCACATACCGATGTCCATACGGAGAATCGGGCGACTACCATCAGAAAGAGCTTCTTATGCATCCATTCACAACAAACCGATATTTCATGAAGCTTGCAAAAGCAATACAAAAGATATGACACGATGCTATTTCTGGCGGTAAACCAGCGTCAGGGCACGGGAGGGATTGAAGATTTCGCAGGCTGTCTGCCGCAACGATGCCGTTGTCACCGTATGGTAAGGCTCCATAAATCTGTCAGGGTCTTCCCCGTGCATTTCAGCGTGGGCAAGCGTCTGCGCAACCGACAGATAATTGAGTAGAGAGAACGTGCGGTTCGATTCCAGGCGGTTCACGCACCGTTGCAAATCATGCCCGTCGACCTCGATTTCACGCAAGGATTCCAACTCGCCGTTGATGGCCTCAATGGCATGCCTCTCGGCATCCGCACCTTTCCCGCGCAGTTTCGCCGTAACGGTGAACAGCCCCGGTTCCTCACTGCCCCATATGGCGGCATCAATCTCTGTAAACAGATCCGAACCAAGCAACAGCCGACGGTAAAAACGGCTTGACTGCCCGTTGGCCAGGATATCACTAAGCAAGTCAGCTTCGAAATATCCCTCGGCCCCGTAAGCGGCCATAGGATATGCAATATGAATGGCAGTCCGGGGAACATCACCGCCTACTTCCACTGAACGCGGGGCATCCGGAAGCG
Organism: Muribaculaceae bacterium; assembly: GCA_013316535.1. Taxonomy (GTDB): domain Bacteria; phylum Bacteroidota; class Bacteroidia; order Bacteroidales; family Muribaculaceae; genus UBA7173. Next base: position 3,020 of record WSMN01000093.1, read on the forward strand.
GCTCCGGCGCATAAAGCCGAGGTGTGACATCCCGACGGGGAATGTCGCCATACCATTTTTCAACAGTTTCCTTCACTTGCTCGAACTCCACGTTGCCGCATATGGCAAGCACGGCGTTATTCGGGGCGTAGTGACCGAAAAACCAATCTCTTACATCATCTTGCGTAACCTTTTCAATGTGGCTGAAGTCCTTCCCAATCACAGGAAAACGATAAGGATGCGACTGATAGGCCAGCGCACGGAACTTATGTTCAAGGTCGCCATAGGGGCGGTTGAGGCACATCTGCTTGAATTCCTCGATTACAACACTGCGCTGCACCTCCAAAGCCTTATCGGAAAATGAAAGACCCAACATGCGGTCGCTCTCCAGCCACAATGCCGTCTCCAGATTCACGGCAGGAAGCACATCATAGAAGTTGGTGAAATCGTTTGAAGTCCAGGCATTGGAAATACCTCCCGCCGCCGACAGAGCGCCATCGAAATCAGCCACATTCGCCGAACCTCCGAACATCAGATGCTCGAAAAGATGTGCCATTCCAGTCAACTCCTCGTTCTCGTCGCGCCCGCCCACATTATATAACGTATTGACCGCCACCATTGCAGTAGCGGAATCGCGGCTGTGTACAACCCTTAGCCCGTTAGGCAGCGTAAACCTGTTTATATCCATAGGGAGAATTTAGAAGTGAGGCTTCTCACTTCTTGCTTCTTACATCTTATCCACCTCCTTCATCGACAGGATGCGGATGTCCTTTACAGGGCGGTCGTTGCCGTCGGTCTCGGCTTTCTCAATCTTATCGACAACATCCATTCCGCTGACCACCTCGCCGAAAACGGTGTACTGCCCGTCGAGATGCGGCGTACCCCCTTTGGTGGTGTATGCTTCACGCTGCGCGGGAGTCAGCGAAGCCGGATTCTCGGCCGCCTTTTTCTCGGTTATGGCAATGAGTTCCTCCTGCAACGCCTGCAATCCGGCCTGGTCGCGGTTGCGCCGCATGTTCATTATGGAATCCTTATACTGCTTTGTGAGGTCATTGAAAATCTGCTGCTTCTGCATCATATCGATCTGACGTTCCATCTGCGACAGCGTGGAATCGTTATAGGCTTTCCCTGTGACGATATAGAACTGCGACCCGGAGGAGCGGCGTTCAGGATTCACCTGGTCACCCTGTCGGGCGGCAGCCAACGCGCCACGCTTATGGAAATGCGCGGGATAGACAATCTCCGCATCCAGTGTATAGCCGGGGCCTCCCGAGCCAAGCATCTTGCCCACGGGCGCAGCCTTCGAGTCAGGGTCGCCGGTCTGCACCATGAACTCGTTGATAACACGATGGAACAGCACGTTATCATAATATCCCTCCTTCACCAGCTTCAGAAAATTATCCCGGTGCTTGGGTGTGTCGCCGAAAAGGCGCACGGTGATGTCACCCTCGGAAGTCTGGATTTCAACGAACGCATCGGCATTCGCAGCCGTCTGCGCGGCAGTGGTCTGGTCACTCATTTTCTTCGATGATTTCTTTAAGGTCACGGCACCTGCAGCCACTATGGTAGCCACAATCACCGCGAGCATCAATATATTTCTGTTCTTTTTCATAAGTCAGTCAAAAAAAACAATCTCTACGGCAGCCGTCAGATTGCACCCTGCGGGAACAGACGTTTGTATATACGCCGGAAATTATTGTCCGAGGCCGACAGTTCCTCTGCACGCGCAGCATAATCCACACCATAAAATTGTTCCATCAACGCTCCGAGATAGCGGCGTTCACGGTCTTTGTCGATACCGAGGGTAACCAGCCTGTCGATGGCATCCGCAAAGCCCTCCCGGTCTATGGCAAAGAGATAGCGCGCCGCGCTTATAACGAACTGCCCCGTAAGGTCAACCCTGTTCATGTTCTCAATCAGAAAATCCATGTCGGCGGCGCAATTGTCGATATGATTGGCTATATATTCATATGTGGCCAGTCCGTCGGCATCAGCTTCAAGCCGCTTCTTTATAGTGTCATCAATCATAACAAAAAACTTTAATATAAGTACACCCTCCCACAACTACAAAATTAGGCATTTTTTCAATAACTTTGCCGTCGCAACATTTTTTAAGAAGTTGCCCGATACCTCATACCCCAAGATTCCAACCGATGAAAAAACTTTTGTGGCCGGCCCTATGCGTCTTAACGGCCCTGTGCACTAATGCGCAACACCCCACGGCACACCCCCAGATTCCGGTCCAACCACAGATCGAACACCCCGGCGCATTCTCGATGATTATGCTGCCCGACCCGCAGAGCTACACCAAATTCACAGGCAACCAGCCACTGCTCGACCTTCAGACGGCATGGATTGCCGAGAACATAGAGCCGCTCGACATCCGTGCAGCCCTTGTTACCGGCGACATGGTAGAGCAAAACGGCAAACTCACCACCGAGGGGCAGCCTCATCCTCTCAACGGCAACCGCACATCACGTCAGCAATGGGAAGCCGCCTCAAGGGCATTCGCCTATCTCGACGGGCGCCTACCCTACATCCTTGCCCAGGGCAACCACGACGTTGGCGTGCTGGCCGCCGAGAACCGCCACTCCATGCAGCCCGAATTCTTTTATCCTGAACGCAACCCGGCATGGAAACGCTGCCTTGTGTCAACCGCACCCAACTGGCAAGGCATCCACACAATGGAAAACGCCGCATATGAGTTCTCCCACCCTTCATGGGGCCGACTGCTGGTCATAGCATTTGAGTTCGCCCCGCGCGACGAGGTGCTCGACTGGGTCCGCACCCTCATTGAAAGCGACCGCTACCGCGATGACCGTGTAATCATCCTCACCCATTCCATGCTCCATGCCGACAACCGTTTCGTTGAAAGCGAACGTTACTCCCTGACCCCGCGCAACTGGCCACGTCAGGTGTGGGACAAGCTCATAGCACCCTCGCGCAACATCGCCCTGGTGCTATGCGGCCACACCGGCACACCACCGGCATTCCCCGCCGGAGCCACCACTCCAGATGAAATCGACTACGGCAGCAACAGCGCATTCCGTATCGAGCCGGCCGTCGACGGGCGTAAAATCCCCGTGATGATGTTCAACTCACAGACAGGCGACGGCGAATGGTTCGGCAACGGCGGCGACTGCTGGCTGCGCATCCTCGAATTCCTCCCCGACGGCGAGACCGTCTCCGTACGCACATTCTCCCCCCTGTTCGCCCAATCCAAGCTCACACGCCATCTCGCCTGGCGAACATCTGCCGACGACCGCTTTACATTCCGAGTTCCCCGTAACACCAAATAACATCTTTGAGGGTCACGCGATTTGCTATTTTTA
>WSMN01000094.1 GCA_013316535.1 Muribaculaceae bacterium
GAGAATAACCACAATGTTTGTATCAAGCATGTCAAGCCAGTTAAAATAAACCGCACCTGAAGAATAAACGGTCGACACCACAAGCGACTGCGGTATGGCACCTTTCATCACCCCCTCGTTCAACCGCTGCTGGAGGTTACCGGCAACAACCTCAATACCATCATTCCCCAATCCACGGATTTCAATCGTTTCCCCTTCATCCGAACCATATTTAAGCAGCCCTGCAAGGGCATCACGAGATGCATACGCAATGACATCGTCGTATTCACCGAAATTACTGCAATATATGCCCGACACCTCAAATTTTCTCGGCCTGATACCTTCCCCGACAAAAAAATAGACATTAACCTTATCGCCTAATCCGATTGACAATTTACGTGCCATGGAAGCAGATATGGCAATGCCACGGGGATTATCCTCCCGTGGAAGTTCCCCTTCCAGCAGATTAGAATGCTCGAAACCCCATCCATAGCCACAGCCAAACGCCTTGAAAACCACGCCCATAAAATCATTATCGGTCTTTAGCAATCCCGGCAGCCTCATGGTTACGGAAACTTCCGGGTCATCGTTCACCCCTGCGGATGAAACAGACTGCGATATGGCATCTTTTAATGCAGGAGTCAACGACAACGACTCATTCTCGCCATAATAATATTTCCCTAATGGCGACACCGTTATCTGCGCATCAAACCCCATTATCTTACGACGGATTTCATCTTTGAAGCCCGTCACCACTGCAACAGAAACAAGCATCACCATAAAAGAAAGTGCGATGCCACCCACAGCCACCACTATAGCAGGTGCCCACCGACGATTCCCGGCACGCAACGACAATCTCCTACTTATGAATGAGCTGAACGAGGTTTTCATATTTATTAGTACAAAGCTACAAATATTTAGGCTCCCATACAAAAACCATACGCCCAATTTCAGTTGTTATTAATATAAAATTTCTCGCTTCAACTACAATCGGGGTACATAACGGCCATTGCCCGATTGACACGATTTCAACCAAAATTCACACAGGGATATGAAGTACAACGGTAAAACTCGCAGATCTCTCCAGTTTAAATATGCAATGCTGATGGTGTTGTTGGCTCTTGCGCTTACGGCATTGGCTCTACCGGCTGTCGCACAAGAAACCGACACACTGAAAATCGAACTTATAAACGGCCTGGTGGTCAAAAGCCAGCCGGTGGCAACAACAGTCGAATATGAGGACACAGAAGCCTCCGAAGCAACGTCGTTCGACCCGCCTGAAGCACCCAAACTTGATGCGGAGACCTCCTACAGTTCCCGCGACACCTTGGCCATAATCTCCGGCTATCCCCGCTCCCTATATTCCAAACCGGCATCATGGACCTATTCCGACCCATGGTGGCATGGCATGTGGATTAACACCGCCGTGCTTTCGGGCGCTTTCGTGGGAACATTATTTGTGCTCGAACTGCTACCCGAGGACGCGACAGCCTGGAACAGAGCCGAAATAAAAAATGTTCCGTTCTACGAACGATGGTATACCAATATTTTCAAACGCGGCCCTGTATGGGACAGCGACCTGTTCATATTCAACTATGTCCTGCACCCCTATGCCGGAGCAGCCTATTTCATGAGTGCCCGGACATGCGGCTTCAATTTCTGGCAATCCATGCTTTATAGTGCCATGATTTCCACATTCGGATGGGAATTCGGTGTCGAAGCCTGCATGGAACGCCCGTCATACCAAGACATTTTCATTACACCAATAATAGGCAGCCTAATGGGAGAAGGAATGTACCGGCTCAAACGGCTTATCGTAAACAACAATTACGAGGTTTTCGGCTCCCCCATCATAGGTCATATCCTTGCTTTTTTCCTTGACCCAGTAAATGAGGTGGTAGGGGCCTTAAGTCCGGGCAAATGCCGTAGCATAGGCCCCGGCTGCCTGACCTCACAGCCCTTGCTGATTCCCTCCCCTTCCCCGGGAGCATCGTCGGCGTTCGGCTTCACAATCTCCGCCACGTTCTGAATACATCGGAATCTTGATGCGTAACTTTCAGGAGGGATTGCCGGCCATCGCCGTCAGACGCGGAGCCGACACCAGATAACGTTCAGCACACTCCATTATTTTTTGTGCTGTAAGTGCCGAAAGTTGTTCAAGCTGATACGCATAATAATCCGGCGGCAAGCCGAACATATCCATCATCTGATGATAATCCATAATCGAAAACGGCGAATCGAGCATTGCAGTCAGCCCGCTCATGATAGAACTCCTAACCACTTCAAACTCATCGGCTCCCATGGGATTTTCGGCCAACCGGGAAATCTCTCTCTCAATCTCCTCCATCACAGCCGAAGCATACCGATTATCCGTCTCACATGAAATGGCTACTGATGCGCCTTCGTGCAATGATGCAATAGAGGCATTTATGCCATAGGTATAACCTTTGTCCTCACGGATATTGCTCATAAGCCTGCTCCCGAAATATCCGCCAAGAGCGAATACTGAGAATCTCATCATCTCATAATCGCTGTGAGAGCGGTCTATTGACGGGAGAACAAGCCTTATCGCAGTCTGCATCGAGCTATCGTCAATCGTAGTCTCACAACGGCTGTTTTCATGCGTGCGGACGGGAACAATCCTGCGAACCAGCGGCGAGTCCGTCACCGAAAAATCAAGTTGCCCCACTATGCCCTTGACATTCTGCAACAACTTTTCATCCACAGCCCCGGCAAGATATACGGTCGGTTTGACAGAAAGCATCAGTCGGCGGTGTATGGCACGAACATCTGCCTCATCGACATTCCGTATCAATCCAGGCGTAGTCACATGAGCCAACGGATGATTCTCCCCGTAGAACATGCGGCCGGATAGTTCCGAAGCCTGTTGTGCGACCTTACGTCTACGAATCTCACAAGCAGCAGCCTCTTTCTGACGCATACCCTCCATGGCAAGTGTGTCAAATGAAGGGGTCGATATTATTTCACCTAACAACGGCATCACTTTCCCTGCAGTGCTGTTAAGCGAATGCAAGGTCACCGATGTAAAATGCCTGCCGGAATCAACCTTGAACCAAGCCCCGTTAAACTCAAAAGTGTCGGCAATTTCAGCGCCGGAATGATGAGATGTTCCTTCCGCAAGCATGACACGCAACAGTTTCAACGCCTCCGGGCTTTCCACATCAGCCAATCCTACCGGCCACACTATCATGATGCGGTTCACAGGCTGCTGACCATGATTCAGAACAACAAACCGGGTGCCGTTTGCCAACACCTCACGTGACACAGCAGGAAGTGTCATGCTTTCCAATGCACGCACAGGGGGTGCAACGGTTCTATTCAATCCTCCCATCATACATTGCTTCTTCCCAACTCATCCAGGCACTCAATTGCCCTTGCCAGGTCGGCAGGGGTGTCAATCCCTATGGTAGGGCAATCCGATATGGCCACCCGGATGCCATAGCCGTTCTGAAGCCAGCGCAATTGTTCAAGCGACTCCGCAACCTCAAGCGATGATTGCGGAAGCAATGTTATCTCCTTAAGCACATCGGCACGATAGGCATACATCCCTATGTGAGTGTAATACCGATGTCCCGACGGCCAGTTTTCTTTGTTGACGCCACGCATGTAAGGGATAACGGAACGGCTGAACAGCATTGCATTCATATCCTTGTCAAAAATCACTTTAGGGCTGTTAGGATTCTCCAATGCGTCATAACCGAGCGACACGTCGAACGGTCTTACCAGCGTTGCAATCCTTGTGTCACCGCTTTCAAAACAACTCTTTATCTGTTGCAGCTGGATGGGATTTATAAAAGGCTCATCACCCTGGATATTTATTACCACATCGGCTTTCGATCCGATATTGCCGTAAGCCTCGCAACAACGGTCGGTACCGCTCCTATGGCACTCCGATGTCATGACCACATTGCCGCCGAATGCCTTCACGGCATCAGCAATGCGCACATCATCAGTTGCAACCCACACATCATCAAGCTCCATGGAGACACGTCGGTAGACCCGCTCTATCATAGTCATCCCGCCAAGCATCGCCAACGGCTTGCCCGGAAAGCGTGTCGACGCATAACGCGCTGGTATTATTCCTATAAATGTCATAGCAAAATTTTTAAAAGGGTACTTAATCCGCCATCACACGCCGGAGGCATCACCGAACCGCGCATGTTCCAATTCCTCGACGACCATTGCAGTGGCCAGTTTCGGATTTTCGGCATCGGCGATTGATGCCGACATAGCCACACCGGCGCATCCCGCCCCGATAAGCGCGGGGAGAACATCAAGCGCAAATTCGCCCGAAGCCACCACATGGAAATCAACGCCACCCTCCCTAAGCGACTTTATCATCTGTCTGTACTTTTCAGGCAACGTTTGCGCATCATTCCCTATATGCGCCTCCGGCACACACACATAATCCACATCAAGGCCACGCAAGGCAAGGATTTCCTCCGGTGTCTCGGCATACACCCCTATAACAGCATGGGCGCCCAGGCGTTCACGGGCTTCCAGCACCGTAGAGCGGCAGTTATCCCGCAGGAATACCCCGTGCACCTTAAGATCGTCGACCAAATCGACATCATCCTCGATTACCAGGAACGCATCATTCTCACGGCATACAGGCATAACCGACTCTGCGACAGCCTTCAGATTACATTCGTTGTCATCGGCGGCATCAACTGAAATCTGTATCCAACGGCACCCTCCCTCCAAAACCATTTGCGTCTCTTCTGCCGGAGGGAACTTCTCCTTCCCCTTAATCACAAACTGCAACATATCATTATTCCCTGTTTATTGTCCTGTTATATTGATTCAACCATGAAACATCATAGCCAACACAAAGGTAACAATTAATCCCGATGATTCGCTCATTTCCCGCCAAGGAACATGAAATTCAAACAGACTCTAAGTCAGAATGACTTCATGATATCATCATGGAGAATGCGTGTGAACTTGTGTGCGCCCACATCGTTGTTGAGATGCACCACATCAAAGAAATCCCCGTCATTGAACCGTGCATCCTTGAAATAATCAAGGAACCGAAAACCATAGCGGCTCTTAAGCGTACCAATCAGTTCATACATCTTAGCCAATTGCCCGGGGTCAATCCGGGTATAATATGACTCATGCGCAGGGAACATACACACTATAACCTCTACACCGGCTCTACGGCACAGTTCAAGCACGCCCGCGAAATAGTTGTAATTTCCCGGAACATTTTCCCAGTCTGAAATCGTATGGCTCTGAATTATCAAATCTTTAGATGATTTCCATTCAGTTGACCTTACCGACAAATTCCTGTAATCGGCATGCCCCAGACTGTCGCAATTCTCCAAGGGCTGTTCCGCCCAAGGGACTACCTTTTGCCTGAATATAGACGGACATGATATTTCAAAACCATAGCGCGACAGCTTCGGATGCCTTCCAACATCAAGATGAACCTCATATGGAATCCACTTCGCCCAATGTTCGGTATCCTCAAAAAACGAGTCAAAAAACGTGAAATAGGCCACTTCAAGGATTACACGTTCAAGATTCGGCATATCCTTCATCCGCCTCTTCAGCAGATAATATACCATATCTATAGTCTGCCCGTTAAATGCCAGATTATAGGCTTTGCCGCCGTCCCATACGTTAGGCGCAACACCCCAATACGTCAGAGACGAACCTATGAACAACGTTTCGATGTCTCCGCCATTCACGGCAACATAATCTGCCTTCCCGGAATAAACATCGGGCTGTCGCCGCGCATAATATTCACATGCACCCAGCCCCACCAGCATCAGGAAAGAGAATATGACTATGTTACGTATGAATCGTGCCATCCGTCAGAACTGGAAATAAATAAACGAACATGGCTCGCCTCCCAACAAAAACGTGGCCATGGCAAGCCCCCAAAACACAACCCATCTCACAATTTTCATCCTCATCAAACCAGCCGACGGAAAATCCAAGGCATACCGCCGGTTCCGGGCAGCAAATTCAACAGCCATAAAAAACAATATATAACACAGCACAGGCCAGGTCTGGGAATAAGCGAATCCACTTGTGACGGAAAAATCAAACATATCTTTGAGATACATCACTGCATTCTGCACACCTCCGCTACGAAACACAACCCATCCCACCATAACAGCGAGGAAAGTCGAAATCACACTCAAAGCAACGCCGACCTTACGGATGGCAACGCATTTACCCCACCACCACATTTTTTGAATAGGCTTTGCCATCCGATTGGAATTTAAAAGCATTACAGCCAATAAAAATCCTACAATCAA
>WSMN01000095.1 GCA_013316535.1 Muribaculaceae bacterium
TCGTAGAGCCGTGCCTCCGGCTCCACCCTCAACCCATTTCACATAAACGGATTTCAACGGGATGGAATCGCCTTTGTAAACAACTTTGGGGAGGGATTCTTCACGTTGCATGGCGGCGATTTCCCGGTCAGTGAGCCCCTCGGTTTGCCTGGCCTTGGCAACCTCATAGGCTGAACGGTAGTTTTCCTCGGTGGTCTTGCAGGAAATCAGGAGGGAGAGGGAAAGCAACAGGGGGATGGGGGTAAGTTTGAGCTTCATTGTGATGGGTGGAAATGGGATGGATGGGAACCTCGGCTTACGCCTCGGCACGGTTGTAGGGCGGTTGGATGCGGGGTCAGACGATGAATTTACCGAGTTCGATGACTTCGAGGTCGCGTAGATCGGAGCCATCGACGGTGAGTTTGACAAGGGTGCGTTCCTTGTGCCAGCCGTGATGGCCTGCGGCTCCGGGGTTGATATGGAGGAGGGATAGCTCGCGGTCGTACATAACCTTGAGTATGTGGCTGTGGCCGCACACAAATAACCTGGCACTGGAATCGAGCAAACGGCGGGTTACCCCCGGCGCATAACGCCCGGGGTAACCGCCTATGTGGGTAAGAAATACAGGGGTTTGCTCGACGGTGAAGGAGAGTGTGTCGGGGAATGACCGGGCGACAATGCCGGAGTCTATATTACCGCGCACGGCACGCACGACAGGCACAATGGACTCAAGTTTCTGAATCACATCTATGCTGCCTATGTCGCCGGCGTGCCACACTTCGTCGCAATTGGCGAAGTGGCGGGAGAAACGGTCGTCCCAACAGGAGTGGGTGTCAGAAATAATGCCGATGCGGAGCATGGGAAGATTGGAAAAGACCTCGGCTTACGCCTCGGTACAGTTAATTGGGAGGAAAAAGAAGGGGGAAGGGAGTGGAATCAGAAGTTGAGGAGGATGCGGATTTGGCGTGGAGCGAAGTGCATGGAATCTCCGATGGTGACTTCATCGCCTGTTAGAAGGTCGGTGAAAGTGCTGTGGAGGGGGAGTATTTCAAGGGTACGCTCGGTTGTGATGTCCAATGGTGCGTCATTGCCGTTCATAAGCACTGCAATCTGTTTGTCGCCGAGACGGCGTTCATAGGCATATACGCCGTTCTGCGGCATGAAGTGTTTGAGGGAGCCACGGGCTATAACCTCGTTGACCTGCGGTGTGCGCCGCCAACGGAGCAGCGTTGAGAGGAAATCCCAGGCTTCGTTCTGCATGGGGGTGCGTCCCTGCGGTGTGAATGCGTTGATGGTGTCGCCGGGGAATCCGCCGGGAAAATCGAGCCGGATGTTGCCGTCGGATATTTTCTTGGAACCGTTCATCAGCAGTTCCGTCCCGTAGTAGAGTTGAGGTATGCCCCGGGAGGTCAGGAGAAATGTCATGGCTTGTTTCCATGAGCCGAGGGAATCGGGAGCGGAGAGAAGGAAACGGTCAGTGTCGTGGTTATCGAGGAATGTGAGGATGTGCTGCGGGTCGGGGAAGAGATAATCAAGCGAGAGATGATCGTAAAGGTGGTTGAGGCCGTTCCACGGGTCAGTCTGCTCATCAAACATCTTATGTGCGTCGATTGAAAGCCTGAAGTCCATTACGGTAGGAAGATTCGTCTCCACCGGATTGAGGCGGTTGCCCTTCTGCCAGAAAGCAGAACCGGCCTCGTTTCCATACCAGCATTCGCCAACGATGTTGAAATTAGGATATTCCCGCATCACATCCCCGGCCCAAACGGCCATCGCCTGCATGTCGGCATAAGGGTAAGTGTCCATGCGGATTCCGTTGATTTTCGATGATTCAATCCACCATATGGAGTTCTGCGTGAGATATTTCATCAGATGGGGATTGCGCTGGTTGAGGTCGGGCATATCGGGTACGAACCATCCGTTGACGGAATGATCAAGGTCGTAGGCCGACACATAGGGATCGTGGAGCGTTGACAAGCGGAAGTTGGTGAGAGTCTTTCCGTCGGGATGGTTATACCAGTCCTTGGAGGGCATATCTGCCATCCAAGGATGTGCGGAACCAGAGTGGTTGAAAATCATGTCCATCACCACCTTTATGCCGCGCTTGTGGGCTTCGGCAACCAATTGCCTCCACTCTTCGTTGGTGCCGAAGCGCGGGTCGATGCGATAATAATTTGTGGTGGCGTAGCCATGATAGGAGCCACCCGGCATATCGTTTTCCAGCACCGGGCAGACCCATATGGCAGTCACCCCGAGAGAATCGAGATAATCGAGATGGCGGCTGATTCCACTGATGTTGCCGCCGTGGCGCGCGTTGGGGTCGGTGCGGTCGGCTCCGACCGGATATTTCAGACCGGCAGAAGGGTCTGCAGCCTCCGCATCACCCAGGGCGAAACGGTCAGGCATAAGGAGATACAGCACATCGGAGGCGGAGAAGCCTTCGTAATCCTCCTTCGCCATGTCGCGGGAACGCAATTCATAATCGACCGTAGTTTTCCGGCCATTGAGGTTGAATCGCAACGGCATTTTGCCCGGCCTGGCATCATCGCCCACGACAAGATAGAGAAACTTATAGTTGGGGCTGTCGAGCGCAACTGATTCAGCAAGCGTCACACCCGGATAATCCACCTCCACACCGGCATCGGCGATACCCGGTCCGGTTACCATCAGCTGGAGGGTGTCGTTTTCCATACCTGTCCACCAATAGGGTGGCTCGATGTCAGTTACCATCGGGGCTTTCTTTGCTCCGAAAAGAGATGTGCCCGCGAGTAGGGCGAGAGAAATGAGTGATAAACGTTTCATGGGTGAAGTTTTTAAGAAGGGGGGATCAAGACGAAAGACTTAAAGACGAAAGACTTAAAGACGAAAGACTTAAAGACGAAAGACGAAAACGATATTACTTTCGCCTGTATGAATGGAATAAAAACGGGCTTATTGTTTAACATGGGGGCTACTTTCGTCTTTTTGCTTTCGTCTTTTTGCTTTATGTCTTTAGTCTTTCCGTCTTTAACGGTATTATGCGGATGAAATCAGCAAGGATTGTGTTGGCGGCTGGGTCGATGTAGACCGGGGATGGCTGGTAGAGGCGCAGTTCCAGGGTGTTGACACCTTTGCGCAGACTGACACGCAGTGGATTGGAGAATGAGGTGAGTGTCTGCCAGTCGTAGCCTCCGTCGCGATCAAGAGATGCCCCTGAATGCTGGGGGAACACGAATATCCCCTTGCGCGCCCCATCGACATAGAGGGCACGCAAGGCCGTGCGCCGTCGGGCATTCACGATTCCGAGGCCGGAGATATAATGCACGTCAATTATGTAATCTCCCTCGGATGGTGCCTCGAAATCAAAACGGAGGGTGCGGTTGCGGCGGCGGTCAGATTCAACGAACCGCTCGGCAAGCCGCCTATCCTCTATCACTTTAGTACCGCCACGAGCCACATCGGCAAGCCTCACCCGGGTTTCCATCCCGGGAGGCACATAGAGATGAGGCCTGGATGAAAACCCCATGAACCTGTTGTCCTCTACACTGACGAACTGCACCACCACGGGGGTAGCTGCATCGTAGAGATGATATGTGTGGGAAAGCACCTCTGCGGTAAGAACACCATCGAGGCAGACGAATGTGGCATACGATGCCGCAACCTCACCGCCAGGCCTACGGCCATTGACAACGGCTGCCGGTAGAATCGTTGCCTCACGCCCGCCGTTCCACTCCACAACGGGAGGGGGTGGGAGTGTGGCATCGGCAGCTGGAGCCAATGAGGATTGCGGGAGCGGATTCCCCGCAAGAACAATGTCAATCACATGCCTGCCCGCAGCGCCAGCCGCAGGGAAGAACGGCTCGGACGGCTTGCCGTCGACAGCAAAAGATGCTATGGCATTCCCCGTGCCGGAAAGGTTTATGTCGATAATTCCCCGACGGTAACGTATGCCCCTTATGCGTTTTACACCCGGCAGACCACATGGCACAGACGGAGCGAAATAAATGCCGTCGAAAGCGAACCGCATACCGAGGAACCCACGCAGAACCAATCCCGCCACAGGGTTGGCAATAGCCGGAGCCGGGGCAGGCAGGCTTGAAAGAAGCCCGGATGCCACCGAAGATAATATCGCGCCACAGGCGGCATCGTAAGCCTCGGTATTCCCGACCATGGCTGCAGCAGGTGCCCACAGAGCTTGTGCGGCACCGCCGCCGGGGACAGAGTTACGCACAACGGAAGCGGCCATAGGGGCAGAGGCAAAGCCCGTAAGCACCGCCATTGCCTGGGCAATATCATCGGAGCCATGCAACTGCAAGGGGCACAGAGGAAAACCATAGAGCAACGGGCTATATGCCCCTATATTCGGCAGCCACATCCCACGGTTCACCGCATGGCGCAACGAATCGGTATCGACGGGCAACTGCGGCAGCCCCGAACGCTCGTTGCGGCGCGCCATATCGCGGGTCACATCATCCAGATTCTTCAACGCCGCCCAATAAAGCACGTTGACACCCAGCGACTGGATCTGGAATATATCGGAAGCATCCATCCACGCGGGGAAACGGGTGTCGGAAGCCGCCATATATCGCGGTATGCCATAGAACAGCCCTGTGGATGGATTACGAGCCACCGCGCAATCCTCCCCCACCACATTGGCGGAGACACCGGCGAGTGTGCGCAGCAAACGGCGCGATCCCCCCGCCTTGCATATCTCCGATGCAGCCAGCAGCCAAGCGGCGTTGTCGTTGACCACAGGCCATGAATACCGACGGCTCTCAAGGGGCACCACCAGGCCGTTCTTGAGCCGGCTTTCAAGAAGTTCCTTGCCGTAAGCTGCCTCTAATGGGTTCAGGAACAATTCGTAAGGAACAAGCGGATGCCACCGGACACGCCGTGGCCGGGAGACTTCAAGGCGCAACAGGGCATCAATGACAGGGAAATCAGACTGATACGAAAACGACACATCAGCACCATAAGCAGGAAGCGGGATGGTGCGAAGCACATTGCCCTCTACCCTCACCTGCAACACGGAATCGCCGACAGCCCGGACGATGACCCCGTTGTGAAGGTCGATGCTATCAGGCCATACGTCGCATGCATCGCAGTGCACCACAGGGGCGGCCTCATCGCGGCTATGCCCGGCACACCCATGCAGCATGAAGCACAACACCATGGCAAGCCAAGGCGCAGCCCATGTATGCGAAGCGGTGTGCTGCCGGACATCCATCAACGAATCATTTTCTTTGAAATCTCTTTGCGCACAGCATCCTTATGTACAAGGACGCTAAGTGTCTTGGCAAGGAAATATGGCTCGGAAACATAGAAGAAACCGTCGTAAACCTGGTTTGTATCCCATGAGTTCTTCACCTTATAATAATACTTTCCGTTCTGGTCGGTTGCCTTCCCGACGATTACCATACCGTGGTCGTCGGTCGTCTCCTGGCGGTCGAACATCTCCTGCCGCGACTGCTGGGTCACTTCTATCTCATCGCCCGGCCCGATTCTGTCGGTTTCGTTTTCACCGATGTGGTCACCGTACCCACAACCTCTGTCAAAGACCAGAACAAGAGCGGCACATGCTGGTGTTTCGCCGGAACTTCCATGATGGAGGATGAAATAGTGCGACGCGGAGGCAAGCCGCTCGACCTTAGTGAAATGTTCACCGTGCGCCAATGCTATCTCGACAAGGCCGACCGCTATGTGCGCATGTACGGTGCCACGAATTTCGGTGCCGGTGGCAGCATAATGGATGTACCGTATGTGTGGGCGCGCTACGGCGCCGTGCCCGACAGCATCTATGCCGGGCTGTCCTATGGGGAGGAGAAGCATGTACACGGCGAACTTGATGCCGTCCTCAAGGCATATCTCGATGCCGTCATCAAAAAGCCTAACAAGCGGATTTCCACCGCATGGAAACAGGGCTACGAGGCCATTCTCGATGCTTATCTCGGCACCGTGCCTGAAACATTTGTGGTCGGCGGGCGCACTTTCACTCCTCTCACTTATGCCGCCTCCTTGGGGCTCGACACCGACGACTACATCCCCGTCACATCCTTCTCCCACCATCCTTTCTATGAGCCGTTTGTGCTCGAAGTGGCCGACAACTGGCTCTGGGCACCCTACGAGAATGTGCCGTTGGACGAACTGAAGGCAATAGTCGACAACGCTGTTGCCAACGGCTTCCCGGTTGTATGGGCGGCCGATGTGAGCGAAGGGGGATTCAAGTGGAAAGAGGGGTTCGCGGTGATGCCCAAGGAGCGCACCGCTGCCGATATGGAGGGCACCGAACTGTC
>WSMN01000018.1 GCA_013316535.1 Muribaculaceae bacterium
GGTGTGTCCGGCAAGGGGTTCCTTAAAGGCACGCAGACCAAGCTCAAATAATGAGCAATGCTTTCAGATAATTCCGCGGCGAGGAATTCAGGTTGAAGTTATAGGTGCTAAATAGCTTGGCCAACGCAAGTGCCGTGGCGAACTTGGCGAACTCGGCCGGCTGAAGGCTCATCGACCCCAGGACAAGCCAGGAACGCGAGCCTTTTATGTCAGGGGCAATGAAAATCGTGACCAGCAGCAGTAGCAGCAATGCAAGATAAATGGGATAGGCATACGTCTCATACATCCGCGAATCCACTATGAGCAACACCATGCCGAGCATAAGCGACAACCCTATCCATCGAATTTGCTTACCTGAAAATTCATTGAATGAAAAGATGCTTGCTTCGTCGAAATCGTAGCTTGCGGCATAAATCGAGAATACCCCGGCCACAACAAGGACGAGATAAAGAATCACGGTGAACCAATCAATATGCTTGAATATCGACTCACTCTTCTGCATATGGGTTCGGCTGCGTGAAAGTCGGTTTATAGCCATCAGATACGAAGTGATTAATGGTAACTCTAATGTTTCTTGACTCCGCTGTATATAATGGTGTTGGATGTAAGCATCCGTTCCTCGATATATTTTCGCGACGGGTCGATTTGCCCTTTAAGGTATTTCTCTATCACAAGCGACCCGATAGGCACACCGTAGGTGGCTCCGAAACCCGCGTTCTCAACATAGACGCACACAGCTATCTTCGGATCATGGTAGGGTGCGAAACCGATAAATGCAGAGTGGTCGCGTCCGTGGGGGTTCTGTGCCGTACCGGTTTTCCCGCACACCTCCACATCAGGGAGGTTGGCCAGTCGGCACGTACCTCCCGTGACGGCCATACGCATCCCCTCTGCCACATCATCGAAATATTGCTGATTTATGGTCGGGATACGCCGGGTGCGATACTTTTCGTCAATCAGTGTGTCCTGAATCTCTTTAACCACATGCGGAGTTATGAACCACCCGCGGTTGGCCACGGTGGCACATAAGTTGGCAATCTGCAACGGCGTGGCCATTATCTCACCCTGACCGATGGAAACGGAGATTATGGTGTTGGCACTCCAATGCCCCTCCCCGTACACCTTGTCATACCACTTGGCATTGGGAATGAACCCACGACCTTCAAAAGGGAGGTCAACACCAAGTGCATAACCATAACCCAGCGAAACGAGATGGTTTTTCCACACCTCAAACGCCTTGGCAGAGTTGCCGTATTTGGAGCGCTTGTCAACCATATTTTTGAACCCCCAGCAGAAATAGGCATTGCACGAGGTCTGCAAGGCCGGTTTCAGTGCAATCGGGGAACCATGGCCGTGACATCCCACACGCAACCGCCCGCTGATGAAACCATGGTAGCAGGGATAGGCTGTCTGGAGATTCACAATCCCCTCCTCAAGAAGTATGAGACCCTGCGACGGCTTGAATGTCGAGCCCGGGGGATAGGCAGCCATAAGGGCGCGGTCGAACAGCGGTTTCTGCGGGTCGTTGTTGAGAGCCTTGTAGTTTTTGCCGCGTTCACGCCCCACCAGCTTCGATGGCCGGTAGTTAGGGCTTGACACCATCGCCAGTATCTCTCCCGTGGAAGGCTCTATCGCCACCACAGCACCGATTTTGTTGACCATCAGGCTTTCGGCATATTCCTGGAGCTTTATGTCGAGGCTAAGCCTTATGTCCTTTCCCGACACCGGGGCAATGTCACGTGCACCGTCCTCGAAACGGCCGCGTATACGCCCGCGAACATCGCGTATCAATATTTCCTTACCCTTCACTCCGCGCAGAAAGCGGTCATAGCTCTTCTCTATGCCCAAGTCGCCGCAATAATCGCCCGACTGGTAATAAGGATCGCGTTTGATATCGGCCTCCGACACCTCACGGATGTTGCCAAGCACGTTGGCGGCTATATCGTAGGCATATTCACGCAAGATACGCTTCTGGATAAAGAATCCCGGGTAACGGTAGAGCTTTTCCTGCAACTTCCCGTAATCCGTTACCGAAAGATGGGTTATAAGAACCTGCGGTGTGTAGGATGAATAGTTGCGTGCTCCCTTCATGGCGGCTATCCGCGCACGGAAATCATCGAGCGAGATTGAAAGGGTATGGCAGAAATCAAGGGTATCGAAATCGTGCACGTCGCGCGGAATCATCATCACATCGTAGGCAGGCTGGTTATAGACCACCAGCGAATCGTTGCGGTCATAGACAAGTCCGCGGGAGGGGTAGACAGTTTTGCGCAGAAAGGCATTGTTATCGGCATAATCCTTATAACGGTCGTCTTGAATCTGAAGCCCAAACAACCGGCACAAGTATATGACTGCGATAACGAGAATAAAACCTCCTATCACATATTTACGTTTCTCAAGCTGATAGTTTTTGCGCATCTTGACGGGAGAGAGGTTATCGGCGTGGCGTTACAAATCCGTCGAAAGCCAGAATTATGATGAATGTCAGAATTGTGGAGAACACAATCCGCAACAGCAGTTGCAGCGGATTGAAAAATGCGAATGCCTCAATAGCAAAAAACAGTATGCAATAAAGCACACTCATTGTAAGGACATATTTCATGAACACAGCCAGTCCGAGAGTGCGGATTGACGGCTCGGGATTGGACAAATCGTCCTGACGCGGCACATAGAGGCGTAGCACCGGCTGGCGGCACACGCTAAGAACCGTACATGCCAAGGCGTTCATACCTTGGGTATTGGAAAATATGTCAATTGTCAACCCGAGAAGGAACGCCAAAGTCATCAACCAGTTAACGCCAAGAGTGACAGGTAGTTTGACAATGAAATATATGAACACCAACGGTATGGCCACGCCGAACAGACAGATGTGGTTGAACACCACCACCTGGCAGAGCACGAGAACAACGAAAAGAAGCGCGAATTTCAGTATCTCTTTCGTCATCGGAAGGAATGCGTCTAACGTTTGATTATTTAAGTGACTTGAAGAAATTAGTTAATGGTTATTTGCGATGTATTCCGAGATGATTTTTTCTGGCGGCGGAGGGAGCGATGCGGGCATCGTGACCGACAACGCCGGGGAAAAGCACTCGAAAGACGAGCAAAGAACCATTGAGTCCCAAAGTCACCGAATACATTAAATAATTTCTTTAAGTCACTTAACGTTCAATGGTTAATATGCTCAATGCAAATCGGTTTCGGCAGCTTGGATATCGGCTATATCACGGTTGGAAATCACCTTGACGGTAGATAGCGTGGTGAAATCAGTGAGCAACCTTATGCGCAGGGTGTTGAAGTTATCATCCTTTCCACGGGTGGAACCCATTATCACCCCCACGGGAATCCCTTCGGGGAACATGGCCGAATAGCCCGATGTGACAATAGTATCACCCTCACCAAATTTCACCTGCTTAGGCAAATCCTCCAGAATGGCCTCGGAAGGGGTTTTGCCATCCCACACCAACGACCCGAAAGCATCATTGCCGCGCAATTTGCAAAGTAGCCTGAAATTGGGGTTGAGTAGTGAGATTACACGCGAATGACGCTCCGACACCACGTTGACCACACCCACCACACCATTCTGGTCCATCACCCCCATATCCGGCTTCAGGCCGTCGGCACGACCTTTGTCAAGTGTAATGTAATTGTAGGGATGTATCACGCTGTTGTTTATGACCGAGGCAATGATAAAATCGAAACGCCCGAGGGTATCAAGCCCGCGAAGCGAATCCTGCAACAATTGCTGCCGCAGTTGCCTTACCTGATGGTGCAGGGCAACGGCCTCGGCCTCCAATGTGGCGTTCCGCCTTTGTAGGTCTTCGTTGATGTCACGCAGATTGATGTAACCCGTAACATTGCTCGAAACATCGTATACAGCCGCTGTCACAGCCCCGGCCGATGTCAGATACACATGGTGCTGGTAGGGATTCTTCTGAAAAAGAAGAATGCAACTCAACACCACATAGAACACGAACACGAACCATGCGCTGTAACGAACGAAAAAGTTGATCAGATTGCGCACCGATTTTCAGTTTTTGTGACGATTCCGGGATAATCAATAGCCGATTAATAATGCTCGCAGGGACGCACATAAGCGCGCCCCCAACAAGAGACTTTACATCCGTCAGCGTATGAGGAACGAGAAGTTCTCGATATTCTTCAAGGCTACGCCTGTACCCTTTGCCACACAAAGCAACGGGTCTTCAGCCACATGGAACTGGATGCCGATTTTGTCGGTGAGGCGCTTGTCGAGCCCGCGCAGTTGTGCGCCGCCCCCGGCAAGCCATATTCCGTTGCGCACAATGTCAGCATAAAGCTCCGGTGGGGTCTGCTCCAGCGCACTAAGCACCGCCGTCTCGATTTTGGTAATCGATTTCTCGATGGCATGTGATATTTCCTGATAGGAAACGGGGATTTCCATGGGAAGCGCAGTCATCTGGTTCGGGCCGTGGACAATGTATTCCTCGGGGGGATTCTCCAGCTCGGTGAGCGCGGAACCCACATTCATCTTTATCAACTCGGCAGTGCGCTCTCCCACTTTCACATTGTGGGCGCGGCGCATGTGTCCCTGGATGTCCTCGGTGAGGTCGTCGCCTGCAATCTGAATGCTGCGGTTGCTGACGATCCCTCCCAGCGAGATAACGGCAATCTCGGTTGTACCGCCGCCTATGTCAACAATCATATTCCCTTCAGGCGCCTCCACGTCGAGGCCTATGCCAAGGGCCGCCGCCATTGGCTCGTAAAGCATATATACGTCACGGCCGCCGGCATGTTCCGACGAGTCGCGCACGGCACGGATTTCAACTTCGGTCGAGCCGGACGGAATGCCTACAACCATGCGCAGTGACGGTGAGAACCAGTTGCTCTTTGAGCTTGCTTTCTTGATTAAGCCACGAATCATCAACTCGGCTGCATTAAAGTCGGCGATGACCCCCTTGCGCAACGGACGCACGGTGTGGATACCCGGATGCTCACGCCCCTCCATAAGCTGGGCTTCTTTACCCACTGCTATAAGCTTGTCGGTACGGCGGTCGAGAGCCACGATTGAAGGCTCGTCTATAACGATTTTATCGTTATGTATGATAACGGTATTGGCCGTACCCAAGTCAATAGCTATCTCTTTTGTCAGAGAAAAGAATCTCATTTGAATTTACTAATCTATTGGATATGTGAATGTATCAATGCTTGAAATGGCGGAAACCGGTCATCACCATGGCTACGCCGTTCTCATCGCAATATTTGATTGAATCATTGTCACGGATAGAACCGCCGGGCTGGATTACGGCATCAATGCCGGCGTTATGGGCAATCTCCACACAGTCGGCAAACGGGAAGAATGCATCCGATGCCATCACGGCTCCGTTAAGGTCGAAGTTGAACGCATGAGCCTTGTCAATGGCTTGCCGGAGCGCGTCGACACGCGAGGTCTGCCCCACCCCTGCTGCACAGAGCTGCCGGTTCTTGGCAAGTACTATGGCGTTGCTTTTGCAATGCTTCACGAGCTTGTTGGCAAACAACAAGTCGGCCACCCTGTCGGGTGCAACGGCGGCGGTGGTCACAGTGCGCAGGTCATCAGGCGTCTCGGTCTTAAGGTCGCGCTCCTGCACCAACGCGCCGTTGAGAACCGAACGGAACTGGCGCGTAGTGTCCAACAAGGCTTTCTGCCGCAGGATTATGCGGTTCTTCTTTTGCTCAAGAACACCAAGTGCCTCGGGAGCATAGGACGGGGCGATTACTACCTCGAAGAATATCTTGTTGATTTCCTCGGCCACGGCTGCATCAATGTGGCCGTTTGTGATGAGCACACCGCCGAACGCCGATACCGGGTCGCCTGCAAGGGCCTCTTTCCAGGCTTCAAGAATGCTGTCGCGCGAAGCCACGCCGCAGGCATTGTTATGTTTCAGAATCGCGAATGTAGGCTCTGTGAATTCAGCCATCAGCGATGTGGCGGCATCAATGTCAAGCAAGTTGTTGTAAGAGATTTCCTTGCCGTGCAGCTGCTCGAACAATTGGTCGAGACGACCGAAGAAATAGCCCTTCTGGTGCGGATTCTCGCCGTAGCGCATCGTTTTTTCGCCGTCGATTGCCACACGCAGTGCCGTAGGCTCCTGAGCAGTGCCGTCGAAATAGTTGAATATGGCGCCATCGTACGCCGACGATACAGCGAATGCCTCCTTCGCAAACCAGCGGCGGTCGGCCAGCGTGGTCTTTGCACCTTTTTCGGCAAGGATACGGCGCAACGGCTCATACTGGTGCTTGGAGGGTACGATTACAACATCGTTGAAATTCTTGGCCGCGCCACGAATCAGCGATATTCCGCCTATGTCAATTTTCTCTATGATATCATCTTCGGATGCACCCGATGCAACTGTTTCCTCAAACGGATAGAGGTCAACTATCACCAGGTCGATGCCGGGAATTTCATATTTCACCGTCTCCTCACGGTCGGAGGCATTGTCGCGTCGATTAAGGATTCCACCGAACACCTTCGGGTGTAGTGTCTTGACCCGGCCACCGAGAATCGATGGGTAACCCGTCAGATCCTCCACCGCATCACAAGGGTAGCCGAGCGATTCAATGAAACTGCGTGTGCCGCCGGTGGAAAGAAATTTAACTCCGTTGTCATACAGCAGACGCAAAATTTCATCAATCCCATCCTTATTGAAAACCGATATAAGTGCCGTCTTTATATCTTTTGTGTCCTTAATTTCCGTCATCCTGAAAAGTGAATTAGCATTGCGTTTTATCAAGTTGCAAATTTACGAAATTTCCGCCGCATTCCCCACCTGCCGCTGCAACTTTTTCAATACCGTTTTTCAATCACATTTTGCAATTTAAGCGCATCAGCCATAAAAGACAGACAAGAATGGCAATAATCAGCCATAAATGCCTTTCAATACACCCGGGCATACCCAAGCGCAGATGCTTTGCAAAATCAACAGCACACAGATTACCAACATCGGCCAGTCCCACCAACGCAGCCGATTGCGCCGATAATCCGCCACAAAAGTCAATATGCCCCAAATGCCCACACCCAAAAGAATAAAGTCTGCCATATATGCTTTTTTACAATTAATCCTATTATTAACCCGAGGTTTGCAACTGACCACTATTTTTTATTGGAAGCGCATTAACACAAAAAGTCACACCCCCATTGAGATGCAACAGCCCCGCCCTCGGAGGTTACCTGACTCCGGGGACGGGGCATTGTCAAATGTCCGAATGGCCTTCCTCCTTATTTCGCGGGGGCTTCCGGCATGGCCACACCTTCGTCGGTGGCACGTTTTTCCATGCGCTTGATACGGGCATCAATGTCGGGGTGGGTTGAAAACAACTGGTTGAGCTTGCTGTCCTTCTTTGCCCCGGCTTCTTCCTGAAGTGCCTTGAGTTTCTTGAACGACAAAGCCATTGACCATGGGTTCTTCCCTGCTTTCTTAAGGAACTCGTAACCGTAATCATCTGCCTCACGCTCCTGCTTTTGCGAGTAATTGGCATTGACAAG
Source organism: Muribaculaceae bacterium (assembly GCA_013316535.1). Taxonomy (GTDB): domain Bacteria; phylum Bacteroidota; class Bacteroidia; order Bacteroidales; family Muribaculaceae; genus UBA7173. The sequence goes on from WSMN01000018.1 coordinate 7,502, forward strand.
AGCCTCGCCGAGACTGCCGAGTTGTGATTCCGTCAGCGCAGCGGCCTTACCGCTCGATGACGCGATGCCATCCTTCAGAGCCGAAGTCAGAAGAGCCGTGCGGAAAGCCTTTTTGGAATCCTTATGCGCGACATGACCCACCTCATGGCCTATCACACCCAACAGTTCCTCGTCACTCATTATATCCATCAGCGATGAGAACACACGCACACTGCCGTCGGCACAAGCAAAAGCGTTGACATCTATCACATCGTAAACCTTGAAATTCAAAGGAATCCCCTCAACACTCGTCAACCCTTCCGTCAGCTTGTTAAGGCGGATTGTATAGGGATTATCGGCAGGGGTAACAGGATTGTGCTTGTCCATCCAATCGATATATTCCTTTACATATTCAGCCATCTGTTCATCAGTAAGGGTTACCGCCTTAACTGTGCTGGCTGCTGCGCCCACAGCCTTTTTCAAATTGAACTGCGCTGTGGCGGGCATAGCCACGCACAACAAAGCGGCCGCCGCCAATGCTTTAACACAAATATTTTTCATATGACATTAATTTTTGTAAATTCGCATTGCAAAGTTATGTCTAATTTCATTTTTCACCAAAAAATTATGGCGGCAAAAACTCTTAGGTCTCCATTGGTCATCTTCTGCGTGATTCTGTTCTCCGCATTCATTATGCTTGCAATAGGAATCGCCATTTTGGGCAACACACTTATAAATTGGTGGGCTACCCTCCCTATAGCCCTGTTGCCAGCCATATCTACCGCCATTCCGTTCCAAAGCCGCTGGCGCACTCTGTCAGGATTCTCAAATCCGATAGCCAATGCAGCCACACACATATTCGTGGCCGGTTCGCTCATATTTTTCCTGTTTCTCGGCCTCAATTATTGGGGTGCCGACAAAAGCACAGCCCACGTGGAGCACACCACAATCATCGACAAACACAGCAAAGAACACACGCGCTATCGCCGCGTAGGACGTAACCGCCGCGTCCCCGACGGTAAATACAACACCTGGCACCTCACCCTGGAGTTTGCCGACGGACGACAAAAAGACACCGAGGTCACCGCAACCACCTACCGCCGCTCCCGCATAGGAAACCACCGCGACATCACTTTGCAACGCGGTCTTTTCTCTATCCCAGTCATAAAGAACCGATAAGCCGGCTCTATTTCTGACCTTTTTAACTTATCAGGCAACCCTGTTTAGCGAGATTTTCGCTATTTTTGCAGTGAAAAAGACAAATGCGACTATCCAGCTATCAAAACTACTTGGCTACCAGCAAAATGCAGGGATGCACCGTGGTGCATCCGTTGCAAAAGCGGGGATTGCTTATAGTAACCGGCTGCACCACGGTGCAGCCCTACGCCCGGGAATCAACAAATGTTGTTTTGGCCTTTGGCTACTGAATAGTTACAGATAATTATTGCTATCAGGTGAAAAAAGCGGTTATCAAATTTCTGCTGACAATCGGACTTTTTGTGGCATTTTTCATGCTTCAAAAAGTACTTTTCATGCTTTCTTACCACAAACTGATGCCGTATGTGTCATTATCCGACAGGCTTGCAGTCATCTGGCATGGGCTACCCATGGATTTGTCCGTGACCGGCTACCTTACAGCAATCCCTGCGTTGATGATAACGGCATCCGTATGGGTGCACCGCAGGTGGCTCGACATGGCCATGAAAATATATTTCGCCATCGTAGCAATCCTGCTTTCCGCAATCACTCTGCTCGACCTTGAGCTGTATGCCTATTGGGGATTCAGGCTCGACATGACGCCACTGTTTTATTTCACCACCTCCCCGTCGGCAGCTCTGGCGAGTGCTTCCACAAGGCAGATTATATTAGGTATAATGGCCATAGGCCTGTGTGCCTACGGCCTTTACAAAACATTCTCCCTGACTGTGTGCCGAATCAAGGTGGAGACTCCCCGTCCGAAAACGGCCACCGCCGTCATGCTGCTGCTCACGGCCTCGCTGTTCATTCCCATACGCGGGGGAGTGACCGTATCGACCATGAATCTTAGCCGCGCCTATTTCAGCCACGACAAAATGTTGAATCACGCAGCCATAAATCCGGCATTCAGCCTCTTATACTCGGCCACACATCAAAACGACTTCGGGGCTGAATACAACTTCATGACACCCGATGAAATGGAGGCGCAGATAAAGGCTCTCGACGCACGCACCTCTGTTAAAGATTCTCAAACACAAGAAATGGGAAGCAATAATACAACATCCTATGCGTTAACTGAATGCGGAAAACCAGACATTTACCTGATAATCCTTGAAAGCTTTTCGGCTCACCTTATGCCATCGCTCGGAGGAGAGAGCATAGCCGTAAAGCTCGATTCGATAGCCCGCAACGGCGTGAGCTTCACCAATTTCTACGCCAACAGTTTCCGCACCGACCGTGCATTGCCGTCCATCCTTAGCGGCTTCCCGGCGCAACCGTCGATGAGCCTGCTGAAATATGTGGAAAAAGCCGAAGCACTCCCCTCGTTGGCCGGTGAACTGAAAAAAGCCGGTTACCGCACAGCTTATTATTATGGCGGCGACATAAATTTCGCCAACATAAACGCCTACCTCGTCAGCGGAGGATATGACAAAATCGTATGCGACAAGGATTTTCCCATAGCGGAACGGACAAGCAAATGGGGGGCGCACGACCACCTGGTGTTTAACCGGGCATCGGACGACGCATTATCCCACACGGACGATGCCCCTCGATTCACCGTGATACAGACATCCAGCTCCCACGAGCCTTTCGATGTGCCGTTCAGCTCGCCTGAATGGCAGGGGCATCCGCAAAAAAACGCATTTGCCTACACCGATAATTGCCTGGACGATTTCCTCAATCGTCTGAAACGCTCACCACGCTACGGTTGCACACTGGCAATCATTGTCCCTGACCACCTTGGGGCATGGCCGCTGGAACTTCCTGAAGCCGCACAGCGGCATCATGTACCGTTGGTAATCACCGGGGGCGCCTTAAAGCAGGATGCACCTAAGATAATAGATACCCCGGGTGCGCAAACCGATATTGCGGCGACCCTGTTGGGCATAGCAGGAAAGGATGCCTCGGCGTTCCCGTTCAGCAAGAACCTGCTCGACCCCGCCGCACCACGCTATGCAGTGTTCACAGAACCGTCGTTGATAGGGATAGTGACCGACACCGACACGCTGGTGTATAATTGTGATGCACGCCGCATAGAAGAATCCCACGGCACAGATGCCGAAAGCCTCGTCCACTCATGCCAAGCCTATTTGCAGGCAACCTATAAAGCCGTGACAGAACTTTAACCTATATATAAAACCACTCTTTCCAACCTTATAACCATACACAGATGCTCGAATTGCTAAACCAGATAGATTCCTCGATATTCCTGTTTTTCAACGGGATGCACACACCATTCCTTGACCGCTTCATGATGCTGTTCACAGGAAGGTTCATATGGGTGCCCATGTATGCGGCAATCCTTGTTGTGCTGCTAAAGACACACGGTGCAAAATCGGCCGGCATCTATGTGCTCGGAATTGCGCTGGCAATAACACTTACCGACCAGACTTGCGCCACTTACATACGCCCGATGGTGGAACGCCTCCGCCCCTCCAACCTCGAGAACCCGCTTTCGGTGCTCACCATCGTGGTCGACGACTACAGGGGGGGTGACTACGGATTCCCTTCATGCCACTCCGCCAACTCATTTGCACTCGCCACATTCCTGGCATTCCTGTTCCCCCGCCGCCGCATGTTGCTGTTCATCTTCGGATGGGCAATCCTCAATTCCTACACACGGCTTTACCTTGGAGTGCATTACCCCGGTGACCTGCTTGTGGGCGCCATAATCGGCTCCACATTCGGGTGGTTATGCTATCGCCTGTCATTTCGCCTCGACCGCAACACACCGCGCCCTACCCTGTCAATCGATTCGCTCGACCGGCTGCGCCGCCCTATGCTGACAATACCTTTCGGACCTGTATGGGCAAACGTCGGCCGCATGACACTGACCATAACCGTAGGCGACATACTGATTGCAGTGGGAGCCATCACCTCTCTGGGAATCCTCACCGCATCCTTAATTCCCTGATAATGTTCATAGTCATAAGCACCCAACACCGTCTCCTACAAGCCTCAATCCAACCCAAAGCCTCGAAGTCATTTGTGGAATAATCTCTCGCAGATAACGCAGATTGCGCAGATGTTCGAGAGGTGCCGGTGCTGTTTAACAACCGCTTTTTTACACTAATCTGGCCACTATAACTAAAAAAATCGTTCAAAAGTTTTGGCCAACTATATTTTTCGTTATATCTTTGCAGCGTAACCTCACAAATTACATTGCAATGAAAGAACGCCAACAGAAAAACAAACTTACCGACAAGGAAGAGGAAATGATGCTGTTGTTCTGGCAACACGGCCCGTTGTTCGTGCGGGAGGTGATGGAAATGCTCCCTGAACCACGTCCACATGTCAACACCGTATCTACATTTGTGCGCGCACTCGAATCAAAGGGCTACCTGTCGCACGAAGCCGTCAGCGGCTCCTACCGCTATTTCGCAGTAAAACCGATTGAGGAATACCGCAAGCGCACCATGGGTGAGATGATACGGAATTTCTTCCAGAACTCATATAAAGGAGCCGTCTGCTCCCTGGTTGAGGAGGAAATGCTGTCGGTCGACGAACTGCGCGAGCTAATCGACATGATGGAATCCAACACCAAAAACAAAAAGTCATGACTGCCGGTGCCGTAATGGCCTATCTGCTGCAATCAGCCCTCTTTCTTTCCATAGGCCACCTGCTATACAAAGCATTGCTATCGCGCATGAAAATGCCGGCGTTCAACCGTGCAATGATTCTGACCATCTATATATTCTCACTGGTGGCTCCTTCATTCCATTCAATGAACCCGTCATGGCCAAGTGCCACGTCTTTAGAAGAGCCCCCATTAATAACCGATGATTCATACATAGTTTCGCTAAACACATCTTCGGCCACCATGCCGCAGACCATATACACTGCAGCAACTTATCCCGATGATGTTGCATCAGAAGCACAAACTTATTCCCAAGTTGCCGCGACCCATTCATCATCAAGTAGCACATTCCCATGGCAGGCATTATGCGTTACGGCTTGCATCGGAGCCGCCATCGGGCTGCTGCACCTGTTGCTGTCGCTGGCTATAATCGTTTGGATTGGTCTGCGGAGCGAAAGCAGAAACCTGGGACATGTGCGCCTTTTGCTGCTTGACAATGAACGCATCTCCCCTTTCAGCTTGCTCAACATGATTTTCATGCCGCGTAGCGACTGGAACAACGGAAGCGACATGATTATCGCGCACGAGATGGGACACATACGCCATCTCCATTCCATCGACCTTCTCATTTCGCGGGGATGCCTGATCCTGATGTGGTGGAACCCGTCGGCATGGCTTCTCAACCGGGAATTGCGGGCTATCCATGAATACCAGGCCGATGACCAGGTGTTACGCAACGGACATGAAATCAGGGACTATCAATTGCTATTAATTAGAAAGGCTGCCGGCACAAGATTGCAGTCAGTTGCCAGCAGCCTAAATCACAGTAAATTAAAACAGCGATTCACCATGATGTATCAAAAAAATCCGAGCAGTCGGGTCAAGGTTCGTGCCATCGCCCTTGTCCCCGCATTCTGTGGTGTCATGCTCCTCACCGGGCAAAATTCAATTGCATCGTTCATCGACGAGCTGTCACAGACAAGCCTGTCACGGGAAACAATTGATTCCACGACTGACGATGGGACAATCCGGGACGACAAAGTTAATCAAACCATCGCAGTTGCGCAAACGCAACAGTTTGCCTACGCCCATGAAAACCACGAACCAATTGAATCCGAAACCGTTGCAGAATCAGCGGATGCCGATGAACCCACCGAGACCGCAGTGGGTGAAAACGAGCAGACGGCGCAGCCTGCCGACGAAATCATTATCATAAACGATAACGATGCCGACGAAACGCCTATACCATCTGATGAGGATAAGGCTGCAAACACCCCCGAACAACGGCCAGATGTGCTGGAGCAAGCTTATCAAACATATCTACGGGAGATGGAGACCCAGATACAGGAGATGGAGACCCGCGCCCAGGCCATCGAGGCAACCGCCCAATCTCTCGAACAATATGCGCAGATACTGCAAGGCAATAATCAAGGCCAAAAGGCCGCAACCGTTCGCCGGCAAGCAATGGAGGCTCGTAAGGATGCGGCAAAAATACGCAAGCACGCTGCCTCGGAAAGGCGTAAGCTACCCCGCTGGAACCGCAAAAACCTGCACAACCTGAAACACCAAGGCGTGTTCACCGAAGAGCAGAAGAAAGCTATGGAGAAAATGACCCGCGACTTGTCGGACATGAATGAATCCTTTGCCGGCATGGACGTGTCTTTTTCCAAGATGAACAAGAGCCTCAACGACATGAGCGAAAGTTTAGCGAAAATGGACAATGGCTTGTCAGGTATGGGCGAAACGCTCGGCAATGTCGATTTCTCACAGCTAAACGACATTCCGCATACCGATGCTCCGCTGACAGGGAAGTTCGTGCGCCTCGACAACACTGACGGAACCAACGTGCAGATAATGCTCACTTCGTCACAGCCAGTTGAAATAGGGAGCGCGACCATGCAAGTAAACGGCAAACGCCACAAATGCAGCATAAGTCATATCGTCAAAATCCACCAGCAACAGAACGGGCGCTACGCCAGCTTCGTGAAAGTTCATGCAAAAAAGCTTACAAAATTCTCCAACAAGGACTATGTAACCATCATAACAGACCACGGAACAGTGAAAGTGCACCTGAAAACAACATAAACAGTACAAACAGCGATTTCACACTATGTGGCGATATTTCATATATCGTTGATTCCTAATGGAGGCGCGTGAGCGTCTCCATTATTTTTTTCATAACTTTGAAAAAAATTGCACACCGCTGTTGCAAACGCACAATTGCTGCGTAATATGGACGTGATTATGAAGAAAGACCTGCTGACATCTACCTTCGAACTGCTGCGGACGCGCCTGTTCATTAAGGCGCGCACCCTGCTGGCCGACGACGAGGACGCACGCGACCTCCTGCAGGACGCTTTCTTCCGGCTGTGGCAAGCACGCATCGACTTCGACGGGGAGCAACATGCCGCAGGACTGATAACCACCACGGTGCGGAACATGGGCATTGACCGCCTGCGCCGACGTGCCACCCGAGCGGAGACCGCTCTCAACGAAAACTCCGATTACCCCGAAACGGAAACTGCCGATTCGGAACATAGCGAGATATTCCACCGTGTGGAACGGCTGGCGGCAGAACACCTCTCCACCCGCGACCGCGAAATCCTTTTCCGGCGCGACCGCGATGAATGGAGCTTCGAGGATATAGCCGAACACTACGGCACCACTCCCGCCAATGCCCGACTGATTGTTGCACGCGCCCGTCAGAAACTACGAACACTCTACACCAAACAGAATTATGACTAACCGGGAATTACACGACCTCATCAACCGCTACTTCAACGGCGAGACATCTCTCGATGAAGAACGCACCCTGCGCCGTGTCCTGGCAAAACCGCCGCACGGTGCCCCGGCGCACGACCCGCTTGCCGATGAAGCCCGCGCCGTAATGGGATTCGCTCTCGCAGCACCGGCACGAAAAAACAAACGCGTGCCTATGATGTGGCGGAGTGTGGCCGCCGTGGCGGTCGGGGCAATAACGGCCACAACAATCACAATAGGGTACTTCGGCAACCGCGAACCCCAATATGTGGCCTACCTCAACGGTGAAAGGATTGCCGACAGAGAAACTGTGATGAATCTCATGTTATCCGACCTCCATGAAATGGGGGTAGCCTCGGCAAACGTTGAAACAGACATTGCCAAGGATTTGAATGAGATAGCCGATATAATGAACAGCCTCAACTAAACACATGTCGTTATGAACATTAGAATAATCATACTCTCCCTGACACTACTGATTGCAGCCACCCCGGCAGCATATTCGCAGAAAGGGCTTGACATAGAACCGTTTTTCGAGGAGAACACCCCGCATAATCCCGACGCATCGGTCAACGTTGTTTCCATTACCGGCAACAAGCTCAAGGAGCATGACCTTAGCATTTACCGCAGCGTGTCGGTAACCGGCGATGAAGCATTGGCGCAACGCGTGGAACGTGCCGTCACCCGCGACGGCACAAAAGCCGAATCCCGTGAGGTGTCGCTAAAAAGAGGGCGCCTGTACTTCGGATTTTATTCACTGCCGCCGGTTGACAACGATAACCGGCATACGGGGGAGAACCGATATATCTTCTACCTCAATTCCACACTCGACGGTGGCAGAAAAATCACATTGATATATCTGCAAGGTAAAGCCGAACCATGGCAGATACGCCGGATGATAAAAAAATAACACCTACATAAAACCTATCGCGACAATGAGACGTACCATATCATTTCTTGCAATGGCCATCGCCATGACCGCCCCGGCCATGGCAATACAGGCAGAACAGACCGACACGATACGCGTAATCGACAACGCCGACCAGATTCTTATAACACACACTGCCAACAACACCTCCATCAAGGCTATGATACCCAATGAAGGCGCGACTGCATTCAAAATCTACGAATACAATGTCACAGTCGAGGAAAAAGCCGACACTGCCACGGGCAATGTCATCTCGGAAAACATCTTCGCTGACCTCCCTTTCCTGACCAACAAGAAACGGCAACGCACCTCCGGCAAAGGCCGTTTCAAGTCTCAACGCTACGTCACCGCCTGCCGCAACATATATTGGGGATGGAACTTCGCCTACAACGGCAAATCAGGTCTGAAAAACAGCTTCGAGGTAGGCGTTGCCGAAATAATAGCCATGGACTGGAAACCCTGGCGGCAAGGCCCCGACTTCCGTGTGGGGTTCGGATTCGGCATGAAACGCTTCCTCGCTGCTGATAACCTCCTGTTCGGCAAAAACGGCGACCGGCTGGTTCTACTCCCCGCGATGCCCGATGCCCACGACGTGAAAGCCCACTGGGACGTGTGGACATTCCATCTCCCCCTGATGGCAAGCAAAAAAATCTGCGGCCCCCTGGGAGTGGCATTCGGCGCGATTGTAAATTTCAACACATATTCCAAAGCATGGTCGCAACAGGAGTTTGAAGGGGTACGCTACCGCGAGACATTCAAGGGGCTGCAACAAAAGTTGCTCACCGTTGAACTCGTAGGAATCATCGGCCTGAGCGAGGGCATCGGCATCTACGCCAAATGGAATCCCGTGCCGGTAATGCGCCCCGGATTCGGCCCCGAGTTCAAATCGTGGTCGCTGGGGGTTTCCCTGAATTTCTGACACCAATCATACAACATGTAACATTCAACACTGATTCCCATGCGAACAATCATAACAACCGCTCTCATCATCACGTCCATCGCTGCCATGGCACAGACCGAACGCACCGACACACTCATGATATCGCAACGCCCGTCGCGTGCCGTCATCACCGAAAGCCCAGACGGACTGAAAGTAACAGTAATCACCAACAACGGTGACACAACCACCGAAAGCGTCTACCTACAGCCCTATTCGCCCGATTCACAGGTCAAATCGAAACAATCCACCAACACAGGCACCGCCACCACCTTATCCGACGGCGTGCTCGGCGTTAAAGTTAAGAACCGTCACTGGGGAATCATATCAGGCGGTCTGGGCATAGGCCTGGTCAATGCCTCCGGGCAACCGTCGGGACTCGGCCTGCAATGGGGGAAATCATTTGAAATCTCATGGCTCAACGCACTTGCAATGCGCTACAGCAACCGATGGCTTTCAGTGTCGCTCGGCCTCGGTTTAGACTGGCGCAACTACAAGATAACCACATCCGGCCATCGCCTGTGTCCCAACGGTGAAGGAGGCATCGGCATAGCCCCCTACCCCGACGGAACCCACCACGGCGCATCACGCATCAAGGTGTTCAGCCTCGGCATCCCGCTGCTCTACACACAGAAAATCCCCTCCACCACACTTTCCGTAACCCTCGGAGGCATCCTGAACTTCAACACCCATGCCTCGCTCAAGACATGGTACACCAACCCCAATGGGAACCATACCGAGGAATACGCCGAGGACTTCCACCACCGCCGTGTCACCGCCGACCTTTTCGGCAGCCTCAACTTCTTCAAAGGCAACGGCATCTACGTGCGCTATTCCCCCCAGACCGTTCTCCAAGGCCACAACTCACCACAATTCAAGCCCCTCTCCGTCGGCCTCATCCTCTTCCTTTAAAGAGTATGTGTCAGGAATGAACTGCACCCCAAAAGTTAGACAAAAAACTTTTGGGGTGCACCGCATAAAGCCCAACTACGGCACGGCTTTACACTGAATGGAATAGACCGTTGTCAAAATGCGGGGTAGCCGGGATTTTGGGTATAACGGTGGAGCGAGAACTCATATTGCTGGGTGGTAATCGGGAAATATTCCTCACCGTCGTTGAACACAGCCCCGTTATAATAAGGACGATTGTCACATTCAACGGCAAAATACTTGTTCATCACCTCTTTTGCAATGCCCCACCTGACCAAATCGAAGAACCGTTCACCTTCCATGGCTTTTTCAAGACGCATCTCCATGCGCAGAGCCTTGCGTGCATAATCCTGCGAGACATTCAACGGGTAAAGTTCTATATTGTAATTGGCCGCGAAACGCGAGGGGTCGTTGAAATCACGCACATAAGCGGAATTTTTGGCACGCCCACGTACCTTGTTTATCAGCTGCATCGCCCCTGGGATATCAGTGCCTATTTCAATCATCGCTTCTGCTTTATAGAGAAGGAGGTCGGCCCAGCGTATAACCTGCCAGTTGAGAGCCGATGCACCCCAAGGCCATCCCGGGCGCATGTCATCGGACTCAGGCGATACCCAGAAACGCTTGGCACAATTGTAGCCATACACATCAGGCTCACGCGACCACAACATGCAGGGAGTTTCCTTGTAGGTCTTATAGGTGATAGTAGGCCGCCCTACCACAAAATCCAGGCGGGGGTCAACCGTGTGGGAGGTGTTCTCAACCCACCAGCGGGTGTGGTCGTTTTCATCGAATTTCACTACTCCATAATCGGGGAGAGACTGGTAATCGAACTCCGGCAATCCGTTGGCATCAGTCTGATAGGCGTTTATCAAATCCTGTGAAGGGAGAAAGAATCCATCGCCATGATAGGGGCTGTTACCTCCCGGCGAATTCAACAGGTTGCTCCAGTTGATGCGTCCACCGTCAATCGAACCGTCGTTAACAGAATACTGAAAAGCGAACACGGATTCGCAGCCATTCTCTTTGGCAACGAGGTCAAGATCCTGAAAATCGGAGAACAGGTCATATCCCGACAAACCGTCAATCAATTCTATCACCTCACCCAGGAGCGTCTTGTTGATGCCAACCACGGCATGGGTGACCGGATTCTGCTCATAAGCACGATAAAGCTTCACCTTCGCGGCGTAAGCACGGGCAATGCGTGCGCTCATGCGTCCAACCACCTGCGGCACCTCTGGAAGAATTTTTGCCGCGTCAAGCAACTCATCGGCTATACGGGCAAGGTGTTCATCGCGGGAATACAGGTCGTTCGGCACATTGACATATTCGTTTTCCGGCAAATTCTCATCCATATAAGGAATCTTGTTGAACATGCGCACAAGTTCAAAATACCAGTGGGCACGGATAACATGCATTTCGGCTATGCGAAGCTCCTGATCGGGATATTCCGCAGGGTCACATGCCCGAACGGCTCGTATGGCGGCATGGCAACGCGAAATGGCATTGTAAAGCTGAAACCATTTGCCATCGACGTTACCATTGTTCGTCTGCACCTTCATGGTTTCCATATCGTGGACTTCACCCACATCAGTAAGACCGCCTCCACCTTTATAGGCATTGTCAGCCCTGACCTCGCCATAGCTCCAGTTGGTGACAGGCAGGGTCTGCGGAGAGTCTGAATCGGTGTAACGTCCCCCGAACGTGGCATAAGCCGCATTGACCATGAGGTCGGCAAACACAGGGTCACCTTCCTGCGATGAAGACAGCACTCCCTGGGGAGCGTTTTCAAGGAAATCGTCGCTGCACCCCACAAGTGCGGTAAGGCAAAGGGTGGCAAGTAATATTTTATTGAGATTCATTGCTAATATCTATTTTTTACGGTTATAGACTAAGGGTATCAGAAGCCGAACTGGATTCCGAATGTGAACTGGCGGGGAATGGAGTAAGGATAACCCAGCCCTTCGGGGTCGGCACCGGTATACTTGGTGAGGGTGAAAACATTCTGTGCCTGGAAATATACACGGGCATTCTGCATCTTGATTTTCTCCATTATGCCGCGCGGGAGGGTATAGCCGAGCGTAAGGCTCTTGAGGCGCAGGAACGAACCGTTCTCGATATAGAATTGGGAACATTCATTCTCCGAATTGGGATTCTCCACGATGGGCGCGGGCGTATCGCAGTCATAGTATCCCGTGCGTTCAAACTCCTGCCATGCGTGGGTGGCATCGAGAAGTGACTTGCCATGGTTGCCGCCCCAAAGCTGGAACAGGTCGGTATACCACTTTGAATTGTTATAGGCGTCGCGGATTATCGAAGTGAAGAACAGGCTGAGGTCGAATCCCTTGTAGAAGGCCGACATGTTCAGGCCGAATTGCGCCTTGGGGAGATCGCTGCCGAGCCATGTGCGGTCGCCGTAGTCAATCACTCCGTCACCATTTTCATCAACATACTTGATTCGTCCTACGGCAGGATTGCCCCAGCGGACATCGTATGTGCGCTTGTACTCGTCAACCTCTGCCTGCGAATGGAACACCCCGTCGGTCTTGAAGCCCATCCAGGAGCCGAACGGCTGCCCGACCAAAGAGTGATTGATGTTACCGCCTCCATAATTGTATTTGATGTCCTCGATGAGATCGGTCACCTCGTTTTTGCTCACGGTGGCATTGAACCCTACCTCATAGCTGAAATCCTTGTTGACGGTCTGCCTCCAGTTGACGGTGAACTCAACACCCTTGTTGACCATATTGCCGCCGTTTGTCCAGCAGTAACCGCCCTCGCCGATGGTTGCTATATAGGGCTTCTGGATGAGCATGTCCTTCGTGCGCTTGTAGAAATAGTCGAACGTGAAGTTCAAACGTCCGTTCAGGAACGATGCGTCAAGACCCACATTCGTCTGGTAAGTCTTTTCCCAGCGGAGATCCGGGTTGGTGGAACGTGCGCGGTGCGCACCCGAAGCCAAAGTTTTGTTATCGCCCGAAATGTTGTAGGATGCCTTGTTCAGGCTCACATAATATTTGGAATAGAACGCGTCATTGTCGATTATGTCATTACCATTGACACCATATGCCGCACGCAGCTTGAGGTCGGAGAGCCAGTCGCGTGTGCTTTCCATGAAATTTTCCTGCGAGATGCGCCATCCGGCCGAAACCGAGGGGAACCAGTCGGCGTTATTGTCGTGCGACAGACGCGACGATGCGTCCCTACGGATCGTGAACGATGCCAGGTAACGGTTGTCGAACGAATAATTGAGTTTTCCGAACACCGAGAACATTGAATAATCGGACGCACCCGAACCGATGGATTTGTCGGAGGTCACGTTGTTGAGATACAGATAGTCGTCATATTCAACGTCAAGGCCCTTGCCCTGCGCCCACATTTCCTGCCAGTGGTATTTCTTGGATTCGATACCCAGGAGTGCCATGATGGAGTTCTTCCCGAGGTCAACGTTATACTGCGCGGTGTTGGTCCACACCCAGTCGGTGTTCTTGATGTTCGACTGCTTCAGGAAATTGGTTTTGTCTCGCAAATATTTGGGAGTAAATTCCTTGTTGGTCTCATCGTAGAAGTTGACACCGAAGTTGGTTTTCACAATAAGGTTCTTTATCGGCTCTACAGACAGATACACGTTGCCGAACACACGCCAGTATTCATGCTTGTTGTTCTTCTCGTTTTCTATGAGGCGCATCACGTTGGGAGTGTCATTCAGCCCGAAGGCGGTCTGCTCGTTATACTCGCCGGAATCATCATAGACAGTACGTGCCGGGTGCAGACGTATGGCATTCTCCTCAATGCCGCCGGGGGCAAGATGCTGTTTCCACCAGTTCACGGTCACATTCCCCCCTGCACGCAGACGGTTGTTCAGGAATCCGTAGTCGGAGCTGAAACGGGAATTGACCTTTTTGAAATCGGTACCCTTTATGATACCGTCGTGGCTGAGCCAGCTCAACGACAGCGACGAACCGCCGTTTTCAGAACCCTTTGCCAGCCCCACCGTATAGGTCTGCATGAGGGCGGTGCGGTGAATCTCGTCCTGCCAGTCGATAATCTGTGGCGACACCATCTCGCCGTTAAGGTTGCGATAGCCCTGAAGCTGAGGTGTCGCGCCGTTACCATAAATTTCCGACGAAGGGGTCACTCCGAACGAATTTTTATGTGCCGCCCAATACACTTCGCCCCACTCGTTGGCATCGAGAAGTTCCAGTCCCTTCTTATATTTCTGGATGGTCAGAGTAGCGTCGAACGTGACATGGGTTTCCCCTTTCTTGGCACGCTTGGTGGTGATGATTATGACACCGTTTGCAGCCTGTGCGCCATAAATCGAGGCCGATGCGGCATCCTTCAGCACCTGGATGGACTCCACGTCGTTAGGATTGAGAATCGTTCCGGGATTCTCGCGGGTCATGACCCCGTCGATTACATACAGAGGGCTGTTGGCACCTCCCTCAAACGACGAGCGACCACGAATCGATGTTGAAGTCGACAATCCGCCGGGGGTTCCGTCGGTGCTCACATTCATGCCGGCGACACGACCCTGCAATGCCTGCACAACATTGCCGGTAGGCATATCGGCGACATCCTTCATTTTAACCACCGACACCGAACCGGTGAGGTCAGCTTTTTTTTCGGTAGAGTAACCCACAACCACCACCTCGTCAAGAGCGGTGCTGTTTTCATCAAGTTCGATGGCCATCCTGGGCTGCGCCTCGACCGTGACGGTATTATAACCGATGTAAGATACCGTGATTTTTGCACCCTCCGCCACTGAAAGCGAAAATTCGC
Organism: Muribaculaceae bacterium; assembly: GCA_013316535.1. Lineage (GTDB taxonomy): Bacteria > Bacteroidota > Bacteroidia > Bacteroidales > Muribaculaceae > UBA7173. The sequence goes on from WSMN01000018.1 coordinate 22,592, forward strand.
CATCGAAATTCGTGGCTACACCGGCATTTGGATTCGCAACAGGCACAACGGTAGCCCCTATCAGCGGTTCACCGTCGGCTTTCGACACAACCGTGCCATGCACCTGAATGTCTTGCGCTTGCACTACAACAGCCGATATAATAAATGTCAATACGGCCAAAATTGTTGTTTTCATGTTTTGATAGATTGGAATGGAATTAGATTTCTGCCGCAAAGATATGGAGAGACAACAACGCCTGAATATCACCACGGTTGCACGGCCTATCAAATTTAGCTCCACGCAACAATCTTTATAGCAAATGCCACACATATGATAAAATCCCCATGCCGACCCGTAACAACTCGGCTCCTACCCTAACAACCCTGTACGGAAATCCGAGGGGGTTGTCTAGTCCGGAAAAGTGTTGACCGTCAGATTCAACATTTTTTAGTAAAATGT
>WSMN01000096.1 GCA_013316535.1 Muribaculaceae bacterium
AAGTGCGTGCGGAAGAGAAGGGATTAATCCCTTCTCTTCCGCACGCACTTTTTACGTACTCTATTTGGACACACGCCCCAAATTGTTACTTGGAAAGAGCGGCGAGTGTTGCACGGAGGGTTGTGAGCTTGGCGAGGGCATCGGATTGCTTGCGACGTTCGGCCTCAATGACGGCGGCAGGCGCTTTGGAGACGAAACGTTCGTTGGAGAGCTTCTTCTCAACGGAGGCAAGGAAGCCTTCATAGTAGGCGATGTCCTTGTTCAGACGGGCTATCTCGGCTTCAACGTCAATGTTGTCGGAAAGGGGGATGTTATATTCCTGCGTCCCAACCATGAAAGATGCCGATGCGGCATCTTTCTCGGCATTTCCGTTGATTGCCGAAAGGTTTGCCATCTTTGCAATGAGCGCACTCACTTTTTCAGAGGGAGCCGGCGCACCGACCAAATTCAGCACAAGCAGTTCTTTATTGGGGATGTTTTTCTGCGCACGGACAGCACGCACACCCACAATTATCTCTTTTGCGCTTTCAATCTCGGATAATACAACTGCACCGTCACCCCCTTCGTGTGCATTGGGCAAGGCGGCATACATGATGGATTCACCCTCACGGCGAGGTGCGATATTCTGCCACAGTTCCTCGGTGATGAACGGCATGAACGGGTGCATCAGGCGCAACAAGGCATCGAAGAATCCAAGTGTGGCATCGTAGGTGGTGCGGTCGAGCGGTTGGCCGTAGACCGGTTTCACCATTTCGAGATACCATGAAGAGAACTCATCCCAGAACAGTTTGTAAATCGCCATCAATGCTTCAGAAAGGCGGAATTTGCCAAGGAGGTCGGCAACTTCAGCCGATGTCGCCTCCAGTTTCTTTCCGAACCATTCAATCGCCAATGCGTTTTCTGCGGGAACCGATGCATCGGCAACTTCCCATCCCTTAACGAGGCGGAATGCGTTCCAGACCTTATTGCAGAAGTTGCGGCCTGTCTCGCACAATTTATCGTCGAACAGAATATCGTTGCCTGCGGGAGCTGCAAGCATCAGTCCCATACGCACTCCGTCAGCACCATAAGTGGCGATAAGGTCGAGCGGGTCGGGAGAGTTGCCTAGCGACTTGCTCATTTTGCGTCCAAGCGAATCGCGCACAATGCCGGTGAAATATACGTTCTTGAAAGGCATGTCATTCTTGAACTCATACCCGGCGATAATCATACGTGCCACCCAGAAGAAAATAATGTCGGGGCCTGTCACAAGGTCGGATGTAGGATAGTAATATTTTATTTCCTCATTATCCGGGTCAAGGATGCCGTTGAAAAGGGATATCGGCCAAAGCCAGGAACTGAACCATGTGTCGAGGCAATCCTCGTCGGGACGCAAATCTGACATCTGCATTTCGGGGTTACCGCTCTTTTCGCGTGCGAGCGTCAACGCCTCTTCGGGAGTTTCGGCCACAACATAGCCACCTTCGGGCAAGAAATAGGCCGGTATGCGGTGTCCCCACCAAAGCTGACGGCTGATACACCAGTCCTTGGTATCGGTCATCCAATGGCGATAAGTGTTCTTGAATTTAGGGGGATAGAAACGTATGTCATCGTCCATCACCGCTTTCAATGCAGGCTTTGTGAGTTCATCCATCTTAAGGAACCACTGCATGGAGAGTTTCGGCTCGATGACAACTTTGGTACGTTCGGAATAGCCCACCTTATTGTCGTAGTCCTCTATTTTTTCCACAAGCCCCCTGGCCTGAAGGTCCTCGATGATTTCCTTGCGCACTTCAAAGCGGTCATGACCTATGTACATGCCACCAGCTTCAGAGATAGTGCCGTCGGGATTGAATATATCGATGATTGGGAGATTATATTTTTCACCGAGCATATAGTCGTTCACATCATGTGCCGGGGTCACCTTGAGGCAGCCCGTACCGAAATCCATCTCCACATATTCATCCATAATAATGGGGATAACGCGGCCAACGAACGGTACAATAACCTTCTTCCCTTTCAGCCATTGATAACGTTCATCATTGGGATTGACACACACGGCTGTATCACCGAGGATGGTTTCGGGGCGGGTCGTGGCAACGACAATATACTTGTCCTCCCCTTCCACATAATATTTCAGATGGAACAACTTGGAATGCTCATCCTTGTAAATCACTTCCTCATCGGAAAGAGCCGTCAGGGCTGCCGGATCCCAGTTTACCATACGCACTCCGCGATAAATCAGCCCCTTGTTATAAAGGTCACAGAACACACGGATAACGCTCTTGGAGCGGGTTTCATCCATGGTGAATGCCGTGCGGCTCCAGTCGCATGAAGCTCCGAGTTTGCGCAGCTGCTGCAGAATGATTCCCCCGTGATGCTCCGTCCAGTCCCATGCATGACGCAGGAACTCCTCACGCGTGAGGTCTGTTTTCTTTATCCCTTCCTTTGCAAGCTTGGCCACCACCTTGGCTTCCGTGGCGATTGACGCATGGTCGGTTCCGGGTACCCAGCAGGCATTCTTCCCCTCCATACGGGCACGGCGCACAAGAATATCCTGAATGGTCTCGTTGAGCATATGCCCCATGTGCAACACACCGGTCACATTTGGCGGAGGAATAACAATGGTGTAGGGTTCGCGTCCGTCGGGTTCAGAATGGAACAGATTGTGCTCCATCCAATAGGCATACCATTTGTCCTCAACTTCGGAGGGGTCATATTTTGTGGCAAGCATTGTTATGTTCTGTTTATGATTGGGTACTCTGTTTTGAATCAGGTGCAAAATTACGAAAAAATTCGTAATTTTGTGGGGTACCGCTTACGAAGCGACAATCAAAACCAACATAAGTACAGATGAACAAATTAATCCTCCCGTTAGCGATGTCAGCAACGCTACTGACTGGCATGACGAGTTGCTGCGACAATTGTCAGAAGCTCATCGACAAGCCCGACTTCCGTTCCACCGACGGTATTTTCAACATCGAGGCACTGGAAGCCCTCGGCCGCGTCAGCAACCCGCAGGTGTCACCCGACGGCTCCAAAATCCTTTATGGTGTGAGCTATGAGAGTGTGGAACAGAACAAATCTAACAACGAGTTGTATGTGATGAATGCCGACGGCAGTGACATGCGCCGCCTCACCACCACCCCCATGTCGGAAAATGGTGCGGTATGGATTGACAACGGTCAGCGTATCGCGTTTGTTGCCGAAAAAGACGGCAAGCCGCAGATGTGGGTGATGAATGCCGACGGCACCAACCGCCATGTTGTAACCCGCATGGAAAACGGAATCGGCGGATTCCTTGTATCCCCCGACGGGAAGAAAGTTGTTCTTATCTCAACGGTGAAATACGGACGCACACCGCAGGATGTCTACCCCGACCTCCCCAAGGCCAACGCCCGCATCATCGATGACCTCATGTACAAGCATTGGGACGAATGGGTGACCGAAATCCCCCACCCTTTCCTGGCTGATTTCGACGGCTACAGCGTAAAGAACATCAAGGATATAATGCAGGACGAGCCTTATGAATCGCCGATGAAGCCTTTCGGAGGTGTGGAGTCGTTCGCATGGTCACCCGACAGCAAACAACTTGTCTACACCAGCCGCAAAAAGACCGGTATGGAATACGCCGTATCGACCAATTCCGATCTTTACCTCTACGACCTTGCCGCCGGAACCACCCTTAACCTCACCGAAGGTATGATGGGTTATGACACCAATCCGGCATTCTCTCCCGATGGTTCCAAACTGGCCTGGCTCTCGATGGAGCACGATGGATATGAGTCGGACAAGAACCGTTTGTTCATCATGGATATGGCCACCGGTCAAAAAAATGACCTCACCATAAACTGGGACTACACCGCCGATGCCATCGCCTGGAACCCCAACGGCCGTTCAATCTATTTCCTTGCGCCATATCAGGGCGTGACCCCGATTTTCAGCATTGATGTCGAAAGCAAAAAGGTGTCAATGGTAACATCCGGCAGCGACATATGCGATTACGCCGCGCTTGCCCCTGTGGATGAATCCACCATAATAACCATGCGTCATTCGATGCTCTACCCCAATGAGATTTTCTCCGTCAAGGACAAAAAGGCTTCAGCACTGACCTCTGTCAACAAGGACTTGCTCACCCAAATCAATGCGCCTATGGTTACCAAGGAGATGGTTCCCACCACCGATGGCAAGCTGATGACAACATGGGTAATCCTGCCGCCTGATTTCGACCCGAACAAAAAATACCCCGCCATACTCTATTGCCAAGGGGGGCCGCAGCAGGCCGTAAGCCAGTTCTGGAGCTATCGCTGGAATTTCATGCTCATGGCCTCGAACGGCTATATAGTAATCGCACCTAACCGCCGCGGATTGCCTGGATTCGGGACTGAATGGAACGCACAGATTTCAGGCGACTATCCCGGACAGAACATGGAGGATTATCTCGCAGCTGTCGATTACATGAAACAACGCCCCTACGTTGACGGCGACCACATCGGGGCTGTCGGCGCAAGCTACGGAGGATTCTCCGTCTACATGCTCGCCGGAATCCATGAAAACCGCTTCGCCGCGTTGATTGCACATGCAGGCATCTTCAATATGGAAGCGCAATATCTCGAGACAGAGGAAATGTGGTTTGCCAACTGGGATATGGGCGGCGCATTCTGGCACAAGGATAACGCCACCGCACAGCGTACATTCGCCAACTCTCCCCACCGCTTTGTCGACCGCTGGAACACCCCTATCCTGATTACTCACGGCGAGTTCGACTACCGCATCCTCTCCTCGCAAGGCGAGATGGCATTCAATGCCGCCAAGTTGCGCGGTGTACCCGCCGAAATGGTCATCTTCCCTGACGAGAACCACTGGATTCTCAAGCCGCAGAACGCCATCCTTTGGCAGCGCGTGTTCTTCCGCTGGCTCGACCGCTGGCTAAAACCCGCATCCAAAGAATGCCCAGCTGCTGAAAAATGAGGGTACATAAATTCGTGTAAACCATTTAAAAAGGAGATGGCCAATAAGGCTGTCTCCTTTTTAAATATTCCATATATCGGGAAGCCGTACCTCTATCCACCATAAGCCCGTTGCATGAACTTTGTAGCGAGTACAGGGCGGTAATGGGTATTGTCATACCAATTTTTGCGGTCGGAAAGCTCTTCGCGGAACTCGCGGGTAAGATTGACATACCCATCTCCGAATATGGAGCGAAGAAAGCGGTCGTCCTCATCACACAGCACCTCCAGCTGTAGCGTGGGACTGACAATTATCTTGTATGATGCCCCGCGGCGACGAAGAATCTCGGCAATGCGTCGAAAATCATCTTGCATGTTCTCGTCAATCAACCGCTCACATACCTCATATGGAGCATCTTTATCGGGGATATGTATCTCATGCCGTGAGTAGAAACCTGCTGAATCAGTCTCAATTTCGCGGTCCCATTGCGGAATTGACTCCTCATTCACGCTTTCTTCATAACTTATAGGTTGCAGCTCGAAAATATGTTCGTCACGCATAAGGTCTTCCTGTTTGCCGTGCAGTTTCCAAGGGATGAAGCTTGCGTAATAATGGTAGGTCGACAGCCTTTTGAAAAAATTGTAATGGAAATTCCACACGTATTTCCATCCTCCGCAGGCAACGTCGGGCGGGATGACCCCGTAAAGGGAATTCTCGTCATATGCAATCTTGAGCACGTATGGGCTGCACACAATCAAAACATTGTCTATTTCCGCACATTCGCGGTCGATATATTCCAGAAACAACCTGGTATTGTGGATTGTCTGCCCCGAAGAATCCATATGAAACGGCTTGGCTCCATTCGGTAAACATTTAATCCATTCATGTGCCTGATAATAG
>WSMN01000019.1:0-1328 GCA_013316535.1 Muribaculaceae bacterium
ACCAGCGGCCCCATCGCCGACGGCGTGGCCGACAAGTTCAAAGGTGTGCCCGCAGGCCTCCCCAACTTCTTCGCAGTGCAGAACCTCTCCCCGTCGCACGTGGTGAACATGCAGACCGGATGGCACGAGCAGACCCAGTCGCTCTATGCATCGGCCGACGTGGGCTACCTCAACACCTACTACCTCACCGTGACCGGGCGTAACGACTGGCCTTCGCAGCTTGCAGGCCCCAACAGCCACAACTCCTCGTTCTTCTATCCCTCGGTTGGTCTTTCAGTGCTGATGAACAACCTTCTGCCGCAGATTCCGCAGAACATCCTCCAGCTTTGGAAAATACGCGCCAGCTACGCGTCGGTGGGTTCGGCATTCAGCCGCTACATCGCCAACCCGCGCTACGCATGGAGCAGCGACACCAACTCGTGGAGCGTGCTCACGCAGTATCCGATGTACGACCTCAAGCCCGAACGCACCAACTCCTTTGAAGTCGGCATGAACTTCCGGTTCCTCAATGATTTCACTTTCGACGCGACCTACTACCACGCCGACACGAAGAACCAGACTTTCAACCCCGAGCTCCCCGTGAACCAGTACTCCAAGATTTTCATCCAGACAGGTGCCGTGCGCAACTGGGGTATGGAATTCGCCCTCAACTTCGGGCACACATGGGGTGACTTCACCTGGAACTCCGGCCTGACCTACTCGTTCAACCGCAACAAAATCACCGAACTGGCCGACAACGCCATCAACCCCGTAACCGGCGAACGCTTCTCCATGGATGTGCTCGACGTGGGAGGCCTCGGCTCAACCCGCTTCCTCCTCAAGACCGGCGGCACGATGGGCGACATCTACTCAACCATCGACCTGGTCCGCGACAGCAACGGCGCAATCTATGTGGATGAGACCAAGGCAGTGTCGACGACCGCCATCCAGGACAAGGAAGACTACATCAAGCTCGGCTCCGTGCTCCCCAAGGGGAACCTCGCATGGAACAACTCATTCTCCTGGAAGAACTTCGGCGCAAGCTTCATGATTAACGCCCGTTTCGGCGGAAAAGTGTTCTCCCGCACCCAGGCCGTGCTCGACTACTACGGCGTTTCCGAAACAACCGCCGATGCACGCGACAACGGCTTCATCTCGCTAAACAACGGCGACATGGTTGACCCGCAGATGTGGTACTCCATCATTGCCGGCGGTACGTCAGTGCCCCAGTACTATATCTACGACGCGACCAACATACGCCTCGGCGAGGTTACATTCAGCTACAACATCCCGCGCCGATGGCTGCGCGATGTGTGCGACATCAAAGTGTCGTTCGTCGGACGCAACCT
>WSMN01000019.1:1427-22561 GCA_013316535.1 Muribaculaceae bacterium
CGCCGATGGCTGCGCGATGTGTGCGACATCAAAGTGTCGTTCGTCGGACGCAACCTATGGATGATTTACAACAAAGCTCCGTTCGACCCCGAATCGGTCGCTTCTACCGACAACTGGTACCAGGGTATCGACTATTTCATGATGCCTTCGATGCGCAGCTTTGGTTTCAATGTTAACTTCACTTTCTAAAACGCCCAGAAAATGCACAAACATATAAGCAAATTTCTCATCGCTCCGCTGGCTCTGGCCGCTGTGGCCTGTACCGGTGCCTATGAGGATATCAACTCAAACCCCTACGAGCCGGACGACCTCACCCCCGACGGCTACGCCCTCAACTCGCAGATGAACAACATGGCGGGGTGTGTGATGTCATCCGACGTGAACACCATCCAGTTCACCGATGCTCTCCTGGGCGGTGTTCTCGGCGGTTATTTCTCCGATGCCAACAGCGGGTTCACCGAATCGTTCGCACGCTACAACCCCAAGAACGACTGGAGCCGCGTGTTCCTCAAATCAGACAGGATCATCCCGACGCTCTACGCCAACCTCGGCCAGATCGAGGCCATATGCCTCTCTTCAGGGCAGAAAGCCCCCTTTGCCATCGCCCGGATAATCAAGGTTGCCGCCATGAGCCGCGTCACCGACACCTACGGGGCAATCCCTTACTCCGCCATCGGAACATCCTCGGACCTGGCAGTGCCCTACGATTCCCAGGAAGAGATCTACAAATCGTTCTTCAGGGAACTCACCGAGGCAGTCAACGAACTTGAAGCTAACCGAGGCGAATCTGTCTCGCCCCTCGGCGACTACGTATATTCCGGCAACGTCGACAAGTGGATACGCTTCGGCAACTCGCTGAAACTTCGCCTGGCAATGCGCGTGTCGTTCGTCAGCCCCACCCTCGCCAAGCAAATGGCCGAGGCGGCAGTGAAGGGAGGAGTGATCGAGAAGAATGAGGACAATGCAACCTGGAAATACTTCTCGACGATCACCAACCCGCTCTACACCGCGTGCATGTACAACAGTTCCGGCTCGAAGACCGGTGGTGACACCCACGCCGCAGCCGACATCATCTGCTACATGAACGGCTACAACGACCCCCGCCGCGACGTGTATTTCAGCCGGTCGCAGTGGACGGATTCCGACTTCGACTACATCGGTCTGCGCCGCGGATGGAAGGTGTTCGACAACACATGGGGATTCAATTTCTCCGGCGTTGGAATCCAGGCCAGCGACCCCCTGATCTGGATGACAGCCTCCGAAGTGGCATTCCTCCGTGCCGAAGGTGCAGCCGTGCATAACTTCGACATGGGTGCCGATGCCGAGACCCTCTACAACCAAGGTATCACGCTCAGCTTCGAGCAATGGGGCGTTGCCGGCGCACCTTCATACATTGAAGATGCCGCTTCAATCCCCGCTGCCTACATCGATCCCTCGGAGCAGAACCCCTACCCCGACGCTCTCTCTGGCATAACCATCAAATGGGACAACTCCGCATCGCCACAGACAAAGCTGGAGCGCATCATCACCCAGAAGTGGATTGCACTCTACTACAACGGCAACGAGGCCTGGGCGGAACTCCGCCGCACCGGCTATCCCAAACTCATCCCCGTGGAATACAATGGCTCCGGCGGCGTGGTCAGCAGCGAGCTCGGCCCGCAGCGACTGCCTTATCCCCAGGAGGAGTACACCAACAACTCCGCAAATGTATCGAAAGCCGTGAGCACCCTCCTCGGCGGCCCCGACAACATGGCGACCAAAGTGTGGTGGGCCCGCTATTAATCTTCCAGGTCTCTTAAACTAAGATTGAATCAACGATGAAAAATATATTGAAACACGGCATAATGGCGTTCGCTGCAGTGGCGGCTTTATCCTCCTGCGACTGGACCGACCCCGAACCCGTCGGCATGAAATACGACAACATCACCGAAGCCGACCCCGATGCCTACCAGCAATACCTTGCCAACATCCGTGCCTACCGCGGCCACGCCCACAAGCTGGCCTACGCATGGTTCGACAACAAAACTTCCTTCAGCTCCCAGGCCGACCGCGTAAGCTCCGTGCCCGACAGCATCGATGTGCTGGTGCTGAACGCACCCCACCGCATCTCGCAGCAGGCTCTCGATGAAATCAACGCGAAACGCTCCAACACCGGGATGCAGACCGCCTATGTGGTGGACTACGCCGCAATACGCAAAGCTTGGTCGCTGCACAAGGAACTCGAAACCCCCGAGGCTCCCGTAAAGGAATGGGGCGACTTCCTCGCCGACAGCGTGAAGGTGGCACTCGGTTACTTCAACAACGGCGGCTTCGACCGCGTGATAGCCGCCTACGACGGCATGGACATGTCGGCCTATCCCGAAGCTGACAAAGAGGCCTACCGCATCGAACAGGAAGCTTTCCTCAATGCGTTCAACTCATGGAAAAACAGCCACCTCGACAAGGGATTCGACTTTATCGGCATACCTGCCAATATCGTTGACCCGGCGCTTCTCGACAAGGCCGGCGTGATTTTCCTCTCCGAGAGCAAAAAGGCCACCAACGCAGACGAATACAACTTCATAGTCACCCGCAACAGCGTCCAGGGCTTCGCCCCCTCGCGCTTCGCTATGATTGCCGCTCTCCCCGTCCTTGACGAGACACAGGCATCCGTTGGCTACTGGGGCGACAAATACATCGCGTGGGAAGCAGCGCGCTGGAGCCGTGGCACCGATGTGAAGGCACTGGGAATGACCAACCTCACCGATGACTACTACAACCCTTCCTTCATCTATCCCGTTTGCCGCCGGGCAATCCAGATTCTCAACCCGGCTGCGCGCTAATGTCAATCTCTTAACACTGATATAAAATGAAAATCAAGTCATATTTTCCGGTGGTGCTCATGGCGGGGATGGCTCTTGCCTCCTGCCAAGAGGATACCGAGAATTTCGATAACGCCGTTTTCGCCCCCTCGCTCGACAACGTAACCACCATCAGCGTCAAGGCCAGCAGCGAAACCCTCACGGGATATGTGGAGGCGAACCTGGCAAAGAAGTCCGACACCGATGTGCCTGTCACCTTCTATGCCAACCCGGCAAAGGTGGCCGACTACAATGCCATCTATTCCAAGGATTATCTCGAGCTGCCGTCCAAATACTACCGCATCTCACAATCGGTGGTGACCATCCCGGCGGGCGCCAACACCACCGGCAAGGTGGCCGTTGACTTCATCAACCTCGGCGAGCTGGATGTCACCAGCACCTATGTGCTGCCCGTCTCCATCAGCTGCCCGTTCGGGTCATTGAGCAACGACACTTACTATTTCATCATCCGTGAAGCCGCCATGGTTTCGGTCGTGGCCGACCTCAACGACAACTTCGCAGTGTTCCTCGAAGGGAACCAAGCCATTGAAATGGATGCCATGAATCAGATTACTGTGCAGGCACTCCTTTATCCACGCGATTTCCGCAACCAGCTCAACACGCTCATGGGTATAGAGGGCCAGTATCTACTTCGTTTCGGCGACAACGGCGTACCGCCGAACCAGCTGCAGCTCGCCACCTCCAACGGCAATGTCACCGACGCCTCGTGGCAGCTCGACACCAACAGCTGGACAGAGTTCACTTTCACGTTCGATTGTGCCACAGGCGAGGCCAAAGTATATTTCAACGGCGTGAAGAAAGGGGCAACCCAGATTTCCGACTTCCGCGGCCCCATCGACTGGAACACCGCATCGGGCGACATAACCGACGGCCCGCGCGGCTTCTACATCGGCTACTCCTACAACAGCGACCGTTGCTTCGACGGCAACATGGCCGAGGTACGCGTGTGGAACCGCGTCCTCACAGAGGAGGAAATCAACCAGCCTTTCCAAGCTTATTCCGTTGAACCCGACTCCCCCGGCCTGGTTGCCTACTGGAAGCTCGACGAAGGCTCCGGCAACCTCTTCCATGACTACGCCAACGGATATGACCTCAAGTGCAATGCCGCTCCCGGATGGATTCCCGTGGCACTCCCCGAAAAATAATCACACTTGAGAATCCCCGTTAGATCAAAACCTCTCTCCATCATTTTTCATCCCAAAACAAGGAAATTCACCAATGAAAAATAATCGAAACATATTCCGCTCCATCATCGGCCTTGCGGCAGCTGCCTCCTTGGTAGCCTGCGACAACGACGACCTCTATCTCGGGAGCGCCGACACCGACATCCTCGGCTCGGCTGCCGGAAACGTGGTCTACATCACCGACGGCAACGGACACGGCGATGTAAGCTTCGTTGAGTTCAGCGGCAGCCGCACCATCGATCTGTTCGCCCGTTCTTCAAAGCCCCTCTCCGGCGACTGCACCGTGCGCTTCGCTTATGACGCATCCGTGCTGGCCCAGTACAACGCCTCACAGCCAACCGAAGTGCCCGCGTTCCCGCAGGCCAACGTGACCCTCTCCGGCAACGGAGCTGTGACCATCGCTTCCGGCAAGACCGCCAGCGACGCGATGACAGTCACCATGACCGCCGCCGACGGCATCGACCCCTCCGCCACCTATGCAATCCCTCTCAAGGTGACGGCTTCAAACGCCACCCTCAAGGACAATGCCGAAGGCTACATAATCCTTGTGCAGGACTGCACCTCATTCCCCGGAGCCGACAAGACCTACAACGGCGAGCCGGGCATGAAAATAATCGGCGTGCTCGAGGTCAACGACCAGAACCCGCTTAACGTTCTTCCCTTCACCCTGAAAGGTTCCGGCAAGCAGCTCTTCGACATGGTAGTGCTCTTCTCGGCCAACATCAACTACGACTCGACCACCGGCCGTGTATACGTGAGCCGCAACGAGAACGTGCAGGCAATCCTCGACAACCGCGAAAAATATATCAAACCACTTCAGGACCGCGGTATAAAGGTGATTCTCGGCGTTATGGGCAACCATGACATATCGGGCATCTGCACCTTGAGCCCCGAACTAAGCAAGCAGTTCGCACAGGAAGTGAAGACGATATGTGATGTCTACGAACTGGACGGAGTGTTCCTCGACGACGAGTGGACTGACTACAACGGTGCCGCCGCATCTCCGCTGCCCGGCTTCCATGAAGCGACCTATGATGCAGCCTCACAGATGGCCTATTACATCAAGCAGGCACAGCCCGACCGCCTCCTCCTGATCTACCGTTACTTCGCACTCGCCAACGGCGTGGCAATCAATGGTGTGCAGCCCGGCGATTTCGTTGATTATGTGCTCAACGACTACTATGACACCGGCAACCCCTGCCCGGCATGGCCAGGATTGCGCATAAGCCAGGCCGGAACATGTTCCTGGAACTGCTCCGAAGGGAATTATGATAAATACCAGTGGTTCCCCGGTGAAATCTCCGCCGGCAAGTACGCCTACAACGACTATGTGTCACTCCCCGCTCTGCGCGAGGAAGGCTACGGCGCGCTGATGATTTTCAATTTCTATTGCAACCCCTCCGCCAGGCTCACCCCGAAAATCATATCGGCCCTCGAGCTCGCCTCCCGCGAACTCTACAATGCCGAACTCGACTACGACGGCAGCTGGTATCCCAAGGACTATTAATTAGCACCCTACCCCCAATAACGCCATGGATGGCTCTGTAGAGACGCTATTCATGGCGTCTTGCATATCCCCTCTCATCCCGTTCCTCCTATGTGCACACTGTTGCCTTTTGGCAATTTACCCTATTTCTCTTATCTTTGTAAGTGCAAATAATGGTATCGGGTGTTTCAATCGTATATAGATAAAAACAGAAGTCGGTTTGACTTCACAGCAAAAACATAAAACAACATGCTTCCTATATTAAAATTCGAGCCGGTGTTCAAATCGGTTCTATGGGGCGGCAAACGTATTGCCGAGTTCAAAGGGATGCCCTCACAGGGCGACCACGTTGGAGAGTCATGGGAGCTAAGCCCCATGCCCGGGCACGAATCGGTTGTGGCCGACGGGCTTTTCAAAGGCGAGACACTGCCGCAGCTCCTTGCCAGCCACGGCAAGGAGATAATGGGAGAGAAACTCCATGAACGCTATGGCTACAAGTTCCCTCTCCTCATCAAATTCATTGACTCCACCCAGGATTTATCAATCCAGGTACATCCCGATGACGAGCTTGCAGCCAAACGCCACGATTCGCTCGGCAAGACCGAAATGTGGTATTCCGTCGCTCCTGCGGAGGGAGCCTACCTCTATGCCGGGTTCTCGCGTGAGATGACACCTGAGCAATTCCGCGCCATGGTTGCTGACAGCACCATTGTGGATGCATTGTCGAAATACTATACAAAGCCGGGCGATGTGTTCTTCCTGCCGGCCGGTCGCGTCCATGCCATCGGCCAAGGCAACTTTGTACTTGAGATTCAAGAGGCCAGCGACATAACCTATCGCATCTACGATTATAACCGCCGTGACGCCCAAGGCAATCTGCGCCAGCTTCACGTTGACGAATCTGTAGATTCCATCAACTATGCCGATGTTGCCCAGGAGGTTAAAAACGTAACCGCTGCACCGGGCAAAGAAGCCATGGTTGAGGATTGCAGCTATTTCACCACAACGCTCGTCAACGTGGATGGCTCCTTGGAGCTTCCATTGGCGGAACGCCATTCATTCACCGTTCTTATCGGCACCAAAGGCTCGCTCGTTGCCGTGGCACCCAACGGGGAGGAATTCCCTCTCCCGCAAGGGCAAACCCTCCTTGTCCCGGCCTCAATGCCCGCAGTAGTGCTTCGCGGTACCGGCGAGGCCGTAACCGTCTACATCAGATAAGTGACTTAACCCCGGTAATACAATCCCTAAAAACCACCTTAAAAACATGTACCACTTCGATAACCGAATAGTCATAACCCTCGATGCGGGGGGAACAAACCTCGTGTTCGGAGCCATGCGCGGCTGCGAGTTCATCGTGGAACCCGTCACCATCCCATCGCGTGCCGACAATCTCGACCTCTGCCTCCAGGCAATGGTCAACGGCTTCAAGACCATCATCGACCTCCTTGACGAGAAGCCGGTGGCTATATCATTCGCTTTCCCCGGCCCGGCCGATTATCCCAATGGAATCGTTGGCGGTTACCTCCCCAATTTCCCCAGTTTCCGCGACGGCGTAGCCCTCGGCCCGTTCCTCGAGGAGAAATTCGGTCTGCCCGTGTTCATCAACAACGACGGCGACCTCTTCGCTTTCGGTGAGGCCACAGCCGGTGCACTCCCCGAAATCAACAAGCGTGTCGCTGAACTCGGTTCAAAGAAACAATACAAGAATATCCTTGGTTACACTTTCGGCACAGGGCTTGGCATCGGCGAAGTCATCGACGGGAAGCTCAACCTCGGCAACAACGCATGTATCGAGACCTTCTGCCTCCCCTCTAAAAACGACCACGGGGTGATGGTGGAGGATTTCGCTGCCATCCGTGCCGTTGTGCGCGAATATCTGCGACTTGCCGAAAGTTCCGAGACAGGGCTTACCCCCAAGGACATCTGCGACATAGCCGAAGGTATCCGCGAAGGGGACCGCGAAGCAGCTATCGAGAGCTTCCGCCTGTTCGGCGAAGCAGCCGGTGATGCCATGGCCACCGCCGTAACCCTCACCGACTCGCTGATAGTTATCGGCGGCGGACTCACCGGCGCATCCAAATACATCATGCCTTCGCTCCTGGAACAACTGCGGTCCAACATCCACACCATCAACGGCGAACAGTTGCAACGGGTGCAGATGAATGTGTTCAACCTCGATGACGAGCATGAATTCGGGGAATTCGCCAAGGGTGCAGCCCGAGAGATTAAAATCTACGGCAGCGACAAGACCGTCACCTACGACCCGATGAAGCGCACCGGCGTAACCATCTCCAAACTCGGCGCATCAAAGGCTATCTCCATCGGAGCTTATACCTATGCCCTTTCGCAGATTGATGCCGCTGCTGCCGCCAACGCCTGATTCTCAAAACTGAAAAGGCAGTGTATCTGCGGAAATGCCGTCTCTACTGCTCCTGTCACAGAACTTTTATGCACCGAATGTCGGCTTGGCCCGGTATTCGGTGCAATTCATAATTGAGCGGGAATCACGCAGGGAGGGTGTTGCAAAACGTGATTATTGAAATCATAGGCGGCGTCGTTGCATCAGATGTCGGAGAGCCGCCACCAGCGATAGTCAACGGAAGTGTCGACGGTGTCGAGGCGTTCGAGGTGCTTAAGACGGCGCACCACGACGAGGGTGACGGGTAGAATCAGGATTTCATAAGCGGTCTTTAGAAATGCCTGGGTGATAATCAGGGAAAGGATTGTGCCCCACGGCAGTATGCCGCCGAAAGCTATCGGAAAGAACACCATTGAATCTACGCTCTCGCCCCAGAGGGTGGAAACGATTGCCCGCATGGAGAAACTGCCCCGGCTGTTCATACGCTGCCCGGCACAGGCCTTCATGCGGCTCATCACGTAGGCGTTGACCATCGAGCCGCAGATGAACGCCATGAAGCTTGCGCCCATTATCCTTGGCACCGCCCCATAGACGGCTTCCATCGCCTCCTGGCCGTGCCAATCGGCACCCCCGGGGAGCCATATGGCCACATTCAGGAACAACGCCGTGAGGAGGCTCATGGCGAAACCTGTCCAAATCATCAGGCGTGCCTTTCGGAACCCGTAAACCTCCACCACACAATCATTAATGATGTAGGAGACGGGGAAAACCACCAAGCCTGCGGTGACCGTGAACCAACCCAGGTCGACTGTCTTGATTTCAACAAGATTAGCCACTATCAGGCAGACCACGAACAGCACAGACAGAAGCATGAAGGGGATGGTGAGAGAGGGACCGGCCGTGCCGGCAGATTGAATTCCGTTATGTTTCATAATTCTTGTTTTTTACGAGGTAGCAAGCACTCGGTGTGTGATACAGGGCTGCAAATTTACAAATTCGGCAGCAATCACACAAACAAGGATGTCATAACGGCTCACCCGTGACATTGCTTGCGGATCTGCGACGCTAATCCACGCGAGTGTAATAGACGGTCACAGGCCCGTAGAACGAATCGGCCGGCCATGATATGCTCATGTTGCCGTCGTTTATGAAATCTATATAGCAGTCAAGCCCGTAAGGGGGTGCCTCCACGGGATAGAATGTGAAATAAATCATGTTTCCGAAACAATAGTAGTCGAAATCGAGGTAATAGCCTGTGGATGTAGACTCCCAATAACCTGTGCCATCGGAATAGAACACCATATCCTCGTCCCACGACTGGTTATCCTGCCACACACCGCTGATATACCATTCCGTGCCTGGCCCGTCATCATCATCGTCGGTGCATGCCGACAGACCGGCAGCGATGACCAACGCCCCGATGACGACTATCGCAAACGCCACCAGGCGCCCCAAAGTCCGTGCCGAAGCGACATTACGCCCGCCGCAGTTGCACCTTATGGTTTCCAAAGATTTCTCATCCCTCTCAAAATTCTCCATATGACATCTTGCTAAAAAAAATGAAACGCTTACTTATCAAAAATACAACAACACTGCCGGGTGATTTGGTTCAACACGGAGGATGGTTGCAGAAGAATTACCTGTCCAAACAAGTTAGGGGGGTGAACCCGCAATAAAATCGCGTTGAAAGCGTTAAATTATCAATGAGTTTTACAGCCTTGCGACATAGAATCATCATTGCCACAGCCTTGTTGGGCTGCGCACTGGGGGTGTGGTCACCATGCGCCGTGGCCGACCGGCTAAACGACAAGGTGCTCAACCGTCCCTATTCCGACATGCGGCGGTGGCACCTCGGATTTTCAGTGGGACTTAATTCATTCGACTATACGTTTCACCACAACGGATTCGTCACTGAAGAGGGGAACACCTGGTTCATGGAGCAGCCCGACCTCTCCCCGGGATTCTGCGTGACGGGGCTTTTCAACCTGCGGCTGAACGACTATTTCAGTCTGCGCGTCACACCGGGCATGTATTTCGGCAACCGGATAGTGCGCTTCATTGACACCACCAACGGTGAGGAGGCCAAACAGGACATAAAATCGGCCTACCTGGTGCTTCCGGTCGACCTGAAATTCGCGTCGCAGCGTATGCGCAACATCCGCCCCTACATGGTGGGCGGGGTGATGCCTGCGGTTGACGTGCTCAAAAAGAAAGCAGACTATCTCCGCACTAAATCCACCGATTTCATGGTGTCGGTGGGATTCGGATGCGACATATACCTCCCCTACTTCAAGCTCATCCCCGAACTGAAATTCTGCTTCGGCCTTACCGATGCCATACAACATGACCGTCCCGACCTTGTGGACGACCCTTTGAGGACCGGGGTTTCCAACTCCGTCAAAAAAGCCACCACCAAGATGGTTGTCCTGTCGTTCTACTTTGAATAACCCCCCTGCACACCATTCATCACACCATCACACGTGCGTACAACAATCACACCACATAATATCCGCCGGTTCCTATTTCGCGCCATACTGATAATCCAAGTATTTGCAACGGCCGGCCAAGATGCCGCAGCACAGGCCGACGCGCAGTTTTCACAATACTTCGAGGTCCCGAACTACTACAATGCCGCCGCCATAGGCACCACCGACCTGCTGCGGATACGCGGAGGCGCTCGCCTGCAGTGGGTTGGCATAGAGAATGCCCCGAAAACATTCCTGGGTGCGGCCGACATGCCATTCAAGCTCTTCGGCAAGAGATTCGGAGTGGGTCTTGTGATGCAGCAGGAGAGCCTGGGTCTGTTCAAGAACATGACCGTCGGCGCACAGGTGGCCTACAAGCAGAAGCTTTTCAAAGGCACACTGTCTATAGGTGCGCAGATAGGGTTCATCGACCAGTCGTTCAAGGGTTCGGAAGTTTACATACCCGATGACGATGATTACCACCAGAGCACGGACGACGCCATCCCCAAACAGGACATCCGTGGGAACACCTTTGACATGGGTCTCGGGGTGTTCTACAGCCACAAATGGTTCTGGGCCGGATTGTCGGCCACGCACCTCAACTCGCCTTCGGTGAGACTCAACGCCGAAAGCGGGGAGAACGGCAACGAAAAAAATTATGAGTTCCAGATGGGGCGCACCTTATATTTCATGGGCGGAAGCAATATTCCCATAAAAAACACGTTATTTGAAGTGATACCTTCGGTGCTTTTGAAGTCGGACTTCACGTTCACCACATGGGAGGCCACAGCCCGTTGCCGCTACAACAAATTTCTGACCGCAGGAGTGGGCTACCGATGGGAAGATGCCGTCTATGTGGTTCTGTCGGCGGAATTCAAGGGGTTCTATCTCGGCTACAGCTACGACTACCCCACTTCGGCGATAGCCCGCGCATCATCGGGCAGCCATGAGATATTCGCAGGCTACAGTCTGAAGCTCGACCTTTCCGACAAAAACCGCCACCGCCACAAGAGCGTGCGGATAATGTGACGCACCGCCGGGACATTCACACACTCTCCAACGAACAAAGAAAAACAAGAGGAATCCACGATATGAAGAAAAACATCTCGTTATATCTTTTGCCGATAGCCGCAGGCATCCTGGCGGCCTCGTGTGCCGCAGGGCGCCGCACCGCAACCGGTGGCGAGGTCACCGGCGTGGGAGGCACATCCTGGGCCGAGCCTACCCCCTACGGGATGGTGCTCGTGAGCCGTGGTTCCATGGAAATGGGGCCGCAGAAGGCCGACAGCACATGGAACCTTGCAGCCGACACCAAAGGGATGTCGGTTGACGCGTTCTGGATGGACGAGACAGAGGTGACCAACTCGAAATACAAGCAATTCGTGTTCTGGGTCCGCGATTCCATCATCCGCGAGCGCCTTGCCGACCCTGCCTACGGCGGCAACGAGGAATACAAGATAGAGGAGGACAAGGAGGGGAACCCCGTGACCCCGCACCTGAACTGGGACAAGCCTATCCCCTGGCGCAATCCCGGCGAGGACGAGGCACGCGCCATCGAAAGCCTCTACCGCACCAACCCCATAACAGGTGCGCGCGAACTTGACCCCGAGCAGCTCAACTACCGCTATGAGGTGTACAACCAGACGGAAGCCGTGAAACGCCGCAACCGCCTTGACCCGCGCCGCCGCGAATACAACACCGACCGCCCCACCCCCACCGACATCCCAGTCATCTCAAAAGACACGGCATATATAAACGATGAGGGTGAAATCATCCGCGAAACCATCACGCGCGGCCTGACCGGCGACTATGATTTCCTGAACACGTATATCGTCAACGTATATCCCGACACTACCGTATGGGTCAATGACTTCGAGAACGCATACAACGAACCTTACGTGCGCATGTATTTCAGCCATGGCGGCTACAGCGAATATCCCGTGGTGGGTGTGAGCTGGGAGCAGGCCAACGCATTCTGCAACTGGCGCACCGATTTCCTCAAGCGTGCCCTGGGTCGCGAAGGGGTCTATATCGAGCCATACCGCCTCCCCACAGAGGCCGAATGGGAATTCGCTGCACGTGCGGGGGTGAATGAAAACATGTATCCCTGGGAGGGGGAACTCCCCATCAGCGAGGACAAGGGATGCTTCTATGCCAACTTCAAGCCCAACGACGGCAACTATGTGAAGGACGGCCACCTGATAACGTCGCGTGTTGGCACCTACTCACCCAATGATTTCGGCCTATACGACATGGCCGGCAATGTGAGCGAATGGACATCGACCGCCTATACCGAAGGGGTGTCGAAACTAACCAACGACCTCAACCCCGAATACCGCTACGACGCAGCCAAGGAGGATCCCTACAAGATGAAGCGCAAAATCGTCCGCGGGGGTTCCTGGAAGGATATCGCCCACAACATACGCAGTGACATACGCATGTGGGAGTATCAGAACGAACAGCGTTCCTACATCGGCTTCCGTTGCGTGCGCACGCAGATAGGGTTTGCCAAAGGCCAGCAGCTGAACGGGAAGTGAAGCTGCAAGTTTCAAGTCGTTAGTCTTAAGTTATAAGTCTTAAGTTGTAAGATAATGGGAAAAATAAAAACATATAAGCGCGGTCTCAGCGCATTCATATCAAGCGAAAAGGGACAACGCTTCTTCAACTTCGCCTATTCCATCGGCGCGGCAATCGTAATCTGGGGAGCATTGTTCAAGATTCTGCATCTTCCCGGAGGCAACTTCCTGCTGTCGCTCGGAATGGGAACCGAGGTGCTGATGTTCATGCTGACGGCATTCGACAAACCGCCACGTGAATACAAATGGGAAAATGTTTTCCCCGTTTTCGATACCGACAACCCTGAAGACCGCCCCAACTTCCAAGGTGGCACCGGGGTGGTTATCAACGGCCAGGGCGGTGTACCGGGCGCCGGTGCCAAAGGCAACATAGCGGCACCGGTCCTGTCAGAGGGCGCATCGCCCGTCGAGGTGATGACACGTGTGACCGATGCCACACAGCTCTACCTCACACAGATTACCGACATGACCAACGAACTGCGCCACCTGCAGGACACCACCCGCTCCCTCAATGAGGTCAGCGATGTGCTGCTCGAATCGTACAAGGCCA
Source organism: Muribaculaceae bacterium (assembly GCA_013316535.1). Lineage (GTDB taxonomy): Bacteria > Bacteroidota > Bacteroidia > Bacteroidales > Muribaculaceae > UBA7173. The sequence goes on from WSMN01000019.1 coordinate 14,909, forward strand.
TCACGGAAAACTCCGAGAACATAACCCGCAGTTCCAAGGGCTATGTAGAACAGATGCAGGACCTCAACCGCAATATCAACGGCCTTAACACCATCTATGAGATACAGCTCAAGAGCGTATCATCGCAGCTCGATTCAATCGACCGTGTGAACCGTGGCATAAAGGACATACGCGACATGTACGAGAAATCATCGGCCACGAGCGCGCGCTACTGCGAAGAGACCGAGAAGATGGCCCGCTACATGCAGCAGCTCAACGCCGTGTATGAAAAAATGATTACGGCCATGACCATCAACATGTACCGCCCGATGGTGAACCCGAATGACATCCCGGGTTCCCAAAAAGACCAACGCATGGATTAACTCCGAGTAATAAATCCCTACAGGTTTTAGAGATTGTCTAAAAATCTTTTGGGAAAAATTTCAGTCAACCTCTTAATAGCAGCAATTAAAAACTTCCACTCAAAATGGGCAGCAACAACACAAGGCTTTCACCGCGACAGAAGATGATAAACTTGATGTATATCGTCCTGACCGCTATGCTTGCCCTTAACGTTTCGAGCGATGTGCTCAACGGCTTCACCCAGGTTGAAGAGGGGCTGAAGCGCACCAACAATAATGTGGAGGAGCGCAACGCCGCTATCCTCAACACCCTTGAGGCTTTCGCGGCACAGAACCCCGACAAAGGGAAACGATGGTTCGACAAAGCCTCGGAGGTGCGTCGCGTCACCGACGGTGTCTACATGCACATAGATTCGCTCAAGCACCTGATTGTGGAAGAAGCTGACGGCTCCGACGGCGATATAGACAACATACAGAATCGCGACAACCTGGAATCGGCCTCATACGTGATGCTCTCCGGCGCGAAACCGCGTGGTGCACGCCTCCGCACAACCATCGACAGCTACCGCGAATATATCTCGTCGCTGATGACGGATTCCATCAAACGCTCATCGATAGAGAAAGCCCTCTCCACCGATGCCGTGCTCCGAAAAGGCACACTCGGCAAGCAGAGCTGGGAAGAATCTAAATTCGACAACCAGCCGGTGGTGGCTGCCGTGACGCTGCTGACAAAGCTTCAGAACGATGTGAAATATGCCGAGGGGGAAGCATTGCAGACACTACTGGCGAATGTCGATGCAGGCGATGTGCGTGTCAACGAGCTTAACGCATTCGTCATCCCGCAAAGCCGCTTCGTGATGCGCGGCGGCAAATATTCGGCCAACATCGTTCTCGCCGCCGTCGACACGACAGCACGCCCGGCGATATATGTCAACGGAACCAAACTGGGGAACGACCGCGGGCTGTATGAACTCAACCCCGGCTCCACCGGGACGTTCGACTATAAAGGTTACCTTGAGGTGCCTCACGGCGACGGTTCGATGACACGCCACCCGTTCCAGTCGTCATATACGGTTATCGAGCCTACCGCCACGGTGTCGGCTACGATGATGAACGTGCTTTATGCAGGGATTGACAACCCGATTTCCATCTCCGTGCCCGGGGTGCCCACCAACGCCGTGTCGGCTTCGATGACCAACGGTTCGCTCACCCGCAGCGGAGACCATTGGGTGGCACACCCCAACAAGGTTGGGGAGGATGCGACAGTGAGTGTCACTGCACAAATGGACGGCCGCCCCATGAAAATGACAGAAACAAAATTCCGTGTGCGTAAACTCCCCGACCCCACCCCTTATATCGCATTCAAGGACAAGGAAGGCAATGCCTCGCGCTACAAAGGTGGAGGGCGAGGCCTTTCAAAGGCCATCCTGCTGTCGGCTCCCGGTATAGAGGCCGCCATTGACGACGACCTGCTCAACATCAGTTTCAAGGTGTTGAGTTTCGAGACGGTGTTCTTCGATTCGATGGGCAATGCAATACCGGAGGTCTCCAACGGAGACCAGTTCTCGCAACGACAGAAAGATTCATTCCGCCGCCTTAGCCGAGGCAAGCGCTTCTACATATCACGTGTCAAGGCCACAGGCCCCGACGGTATAACCCGCGACCTGGCACCTATTGAAGTAATAGTAAACTGATGCAAATGAACTCACTCTTTAAATATGCCATAGCGGCCATAACACTCGTCTCCACGGGGATGAGCATGGCGGCACAGGATTCGTCAAGTTCATCGTCGATTGTGCGCCGCCGCGGCGACAATGACCGCAACCGAAACGCGCAGCAGACACCCGGAGTAACCGACCGTATGCAGCAGTTCTACCGTCAGGAGGAAAAGAGCGATGCCGACCGCATGTGGATGCGGGTAATCTACCGCGACCTTGAGATGGACAATCCCAAGAACGCCGCGCTGTATTACCCCGAAGACATCATCGACGGCCAGGAGAACCTTTTCCGCATCGTGATGCGCCTGCTTGCCGACAACAGTATCGCCGCCTACGAATATCTCGACGGCAAGGAAATATTCACCGACCAGTACAAGCTGAAGGTGCGTGACATGCTCGACCGCTTCCATGTGCTTTACTCCGATGCCAAAGGTTCCACGGAAAAGAACCCGCGTTTCACAATCGAGGAGAGCGACGTGCCGGCCAACGAGGTGAAATCCTACTATATCCTCGAAAGGTGGGAATTCGACTCGCGCTCCAACAAGACGCAACGCCGCGTGGAGGCCATCTGCCCGGTGCTGCACCGCTCCGACGACTTCGGCGGAGATGCCGTGCGCTATCCCATGTTCTGGGTCAAGCTTGACGCGCTCCGTCCCTACCTTGCCCAGCAATACATCTTCATCGACGATGACAACAACCTGCCGAAATACACCTACGATGACTTTTTCACCCTGTCGATGTATGACGGCGACATCTACAAGACCCGCAACCTGACCAACAAGTCGATGATGCAGATGTTCCCGGACGCGGATGACCGCAAACGCGCCCAAGACAGCATCCAGAACCGCCTGGACACCTTCGACAAGAACATATGGGTTCCCTCGCGTGAAGAGGTGATTGCCGCACGAGAAGCCCGTGAGGCAGCCGAGGCCGCAGCCGCAGAAGGGGAGGAAATCGAGGCACGCGACGGCAACGCGGAGGAAAAAGTGACCGAAACCCGCTCGTCGAGAGGACGACGCGGATCCGCCACCAAGGCTTCCGCCAAAAAGAAAGAGAGCAAGCCTAAGACCAAAGTGCGGAAGCCGAAGGCTGCCAAGACATCATCATCGGCTGTGCGTTCTGTACGCCGCCGCAAATAATCCCCACAGACCCCATTCGGACGAAAATATTGGCGGTGTGTCAAAATCTTGAATTTTGACACACTGCCACTTAATGATTTTTCGCTATCTTTGCAAATTGATTCATTCATTGGGAAAGTCATCCTGACTTCAAGGTGAAAAAGCTACTGACCTATGGAACTGATGAAAAGAAGGATAGCGATAGTGACAAGCACCCGTGCCGACTGGGGGCTTCTGAAAGACATCGCATCCGGGCTAAAGGAATGCGAGACCGTTGAAGTAAGCATCATAGCCACAAACATGCACCTGAATCCCAATTACGGGATGACCATCAACGAAATCATCGAGGATGGATTCAAGGTTGATGCCAAGGTTGACATGACCCCCAAGAGCGATTCCGTGGTAGACACGGCCCGCGCGACGGCACGGTGCATGGACGGGATGGCAAAAGCTTTCGGCAAACTGCGACCCGACATGCTGGTTCTCCTTGGCGACCGCTACGAGATGCTCGCCGTTGCCTCGGCAGCCACAATCATGCGTGTGCCGATAGTGCATATCGCGGGGGGCGAAATTTCGGAAGGGGCATTCGACGACAGCATACGCCACGCAATCACCAAATTGTCATCACTCCACCTGACGTCGACCGAAGCCTACCGCAATCGTGTCATAGCCATGGGGGAAAATCCGCGGAATGTTATAAACACCGGGGCAATCGGGGTATACAACCTTGGCCATGAGCCGGTCATACCCAAACACCAACTGGAATCGTCAATAGGGTTAGAAATCACTCCGGGAACATTGCTTGTGACACTCCACCCGGCTACAATGGATACCGTCCCGGTTGAAGAACGGTGCCAGGCGATGCTGGATGCCCTCGATTCATTCGTTTCCTCCCACATTATCTTCACATATCCCAATAACGACCCCAACGGGCATGTCATAATCAAAATGATTGAGGATTATGCCGCCGCCAACAAGGGGCGTGCAGTGGTGGTGCCCTCGCTCGGGCGTAAACGTTATTTGTCGTCCCTTCATTTCGTCAGTGCCGTTGTCGGGAACTCCTCGAGCGGAATAGTGGAAGTCCCGTCCATGCACATACCCACTGTGGACATCGGCATCCGTCAGCAGGGGCGCATAGCAGCACCATCGGTTATCCGTTGCGAAGCCGACATGGCCAGCATCGAGAATGCCATTGCCTTGGCACTATCTCCGGCAGGAAAGCGTCTCGCCCTGGAATCAAGCAACCCATATTACAAACCCGACACTTTGCGACTAATCGTTGACGCCATCATAAACACCCCTCTCCGTGAATTGGAAAACAAACGTTTCATAGACCCCTATCCCATTCTCAACGAACCAGCCGATGCCTGACCAAGAAACTGCCTTAGGAATGAAGCCGCTCATAATAATACCAGCAAGAGGAGGCAGCAAAGGGATTCCCCGTAAAAACATCAAAGCCCTTAACGGCAGGCCGTTGATAGCCTATTCAATAGATGTGGCCAAAGAGTTTGCCGCAAACCACGGGCTTGCGGCAGAGAGGATAATCCTGTCGACCGACGATGACGAGATTGCCGGTGTGGCCGAAGAATGCGGACTCAAGGTGCCCTACCGCCGCCCAGCCTCGCTTGCCACCGACACGGCAGGTTCAAGGGAGGTGATACTTGACGCCATGGACTATGCCGACCGAAACAAAATGGCATATGACTGCGTTTTGCTGCTACAGCCCACCTCTCCGCTACGCAGCCTCGGTGATGTGGAAGGATGTATGAACCTGTTTTACGCCAAAAAACCCGACATGGCCGTCAGTGTGAAAGAGGCTTCCGCCAACCCTTATTACAATTGTTTCGAGGCTGACCTGGCTGACGGGACATTGCACATATCCAAAGGGGACGGGCGACTCACAAGGCGCCAGGACGCACCAAAGGCATGGGAATTCAACGGGGCCGTCTACGCCATCAACCCGGCGTCGATACGCCGGATGCCAATGGGTGAATTTCCCGTCAGAATCCCCTATGACATGCCGGCGGAACGCTCCGTCGACCTCGACACACCTTTGGACTGGGCCATTGCCGAAGCCATCATGAACGAAAACGCCAACAACGAATGAACCGCCACATAATAAACTGCCATGCAACCATAATACAGGCTCTACGACGGCTGAACGAGCTGTCGGGGGATGTAATGACCCTCGCGGTTACCGATGACAACGGTGTGATGACAGGCACCGTGACCGACGGTGACATCCGCCGGGGGATGCTCAACGGCGTTACCATGGATGAAAGCGTCGCATCGGTGCTGCACACCGATTTCAAGGCCATCCGCACCGACATGCACCCGATGGCACGCCTGGAGGCTATGCGCAATGCCCGTGGGCGTTCCATCCGGCTTCTGCCCGAGCTGAATCACCGTGGGGAGATAGTCAGGCTCATAGACCTCGCCGACACCCCCACCCTGCTGCCGCTCAGCGCAATCCTCATGGCCGGAGGGAAAGGGGAACGATTGCGCCCAATTACATTGTCAACTCCAAAGCCGTTGCTAAAAGTGGGAGGGCGACCCATCATCGACTACAATATCGGGAACCTTGCCCGCTGCGGCATCTCCGATGTGTGGGTTACCACCAGATACCTCGCATCGCAAATCAAGGAATATTTCGCAGTGCCCCGGCATGGCATAACCGTGAAATGCGTCGAAGAGGAGAAGCCGCTCGGCACCATCGGCGCGGCTGCACTGGTGCCACGCTCTCCCGAAGGTGATACGCTGGTCATGAACTCCGATTTGCTGACCACCATAAACATCGAAGGAATGTACCTGCGGCACGTCTCGGAGAACGCCGACATAACGGTGGCTGCCATCCCCTATGTGGTTTCCGTACCCTATGCCATCCTGTCGACCGACGGTGTCCGTGTCAAAGCCTTGGAGGAGAAACCCACATATTCCCATTTCGCCAACGCAGGAATCTACATCTTCTCCAACAGAGTGCTCAATGCCCTAAGCCCCGACGAGAGGACCGATGCCACCGACCTGATAGAGGCCGCAATCAAGGAGGGGATGACGGTGGCTTATTATCCGGTGAACGGCACATGGATAGACATCGGCTCACATGCCGATTTCCGTCATGCCGAGGAACTCATGAAACATCACCGCTCGCTAACAAATCACGAATGAGCGATGCTCTAAGTAAGAACGCTCAAAACCAACACTCACGAACGCCGACAAAACATTTGACCAAGAACCGATATGGCTGATTCCAACTTCATAGATTACGTTAAAATCCTTTGCCGCAGCGGCAAAGGTGGTGCAGGCTCGTTGCATTTCCACCGCGCCAAGTATGTACCCAAGGGGGGACCCGACGGCGGTGACGGCGGACGCGGCGGACATGTCATACTCCGTGGCAACAAAAACATGTGGACGCTGCTTCCGCTCAAATACAGCCGCCATATCTTCGCGGGCAACGGCCAGGCCGGGTCGGCAGGACGCAGCTTCGGAAAGGACGGCGATGACAAAACCATTGAAGTGCCTTGCGGCACGGTGGTGTTCGATGCCGAAACCGGCGAATACCTCTGCGAGGTTACCGACGACGGCCAGGAAGTGAAATTGCTTCGCGGAGGCCGTGGAGGCCTCGGCAACTGGCACTTCAAATCGGCCACAAACCGCACGCCACGCTATGCACAACCCGGCGAGCCGTCCATAGAGAAAACCGTAATCCTGGAACTGAAACTCCTGGCCGACGTGGGGCTTGTGGGCTTCCCTAATGCCGGCAAATCTACATTGTTATCGGCACTTTCGGCCGCACGTCCGAAAATCGCCGACTACCCGTTCACCACCATGGAACCACAATTGGGAATCGTGGCCTACCGCGACAACCGTTCGTTCGTCATGGCCGACATCCCGGGCATCATAGAGGGTGCCAGCGAAGGACGTGGACTCGGCCTGCGGTTCCTGCGCCATATCGAACGCAACGCCGTGCTACTTTTTATGGTTCCGGCTGATGCCGACGACATCAAGCACCAATATGAGGTGCTTCTCGACGAATTGCGCCGCTTCAACCCCCAGCTCATGGACAAGCAGCGTGTGCTGGCAATCTCCAAAAGCGATATGCTTGATGAAGAGTTGAAAACCGAGATACGCCCCACCCTCCCCGACGACCTACCCACGGTGTTCATATCATCTGTCACAGGCGAAGGGCTGACGGAACTTAAAGATGCCCTTTGGAAAGCCATAACCGACGACTCCAACCGCATTGAGGAGATTCCGATTACCCACCGACCCCTCGACGGACATCACCGTCTGCGCGAAGAGGATGAATTCATATTCGAAAACGTTCCATCTCCCGATGAAGACGAGGATTTCGCCGAGGTGGAGGATGACGGCTTCGACGACGAAGATTTCGACGACACCGACTACGAATGGAAATACGGCGACATCAAAGAATAATTGATTGAGCCCATATTGACTTCAGCGCGGAAATCGCAATAT
>WSMN01000020.1 GCA_013316535.1 Muribaculaceae bacterium
GGGTGGCGGGGTCGAGGTTTTCGCGCTCGATGTCCTTGAAGTAGCGGTAGGTCTGCACTTTCAGCTCGGCGCAGGCATCGTCGTCGGCAACGATGATGGCATGAGGGTGGAGCTGTAGGGCGGAGATGGTCCACATCTGGGATATACCCCCCTCAACGCCGTGGCGCAAGGCACGGGCTTTGTTGTGGCCGTTGACCATCAGCATCACGCTGCGGGCATCCATCACTGTGCCTACGCCAACGGTGAGAGCCGTTTTGGGCACGAGGTCGACGTTGTTGCCGAAGAAACGCGAATTGGCGATGACGGTGTCCTGGGTGAGTGTTTTCTGACGAGTACGCGAAGTCAGGGATGAGCCTGGCTCGTTGAAGGCGATATGCCCGTCGGGGCCTACACCGCCCATGAACAGGTCGATTCCGCCGTAGCTCTTAATCTTAGCCTCGAAACGCTCACACTCGGCCTTGAGGTCGGGGGCGTTGCCGTTGAGGATATTCACGTTCTCGCGGGGAATGTCGATATGGCTGAAAAAGTTGTTCCACATAAAGCTGTGGTAACTCTCGGGGTGTTCCTCGGGGAGACCGCAATATTCATCCATATTAAATGTGACCACGTTGCGGAATGACACTTTCCCCTCCTTGTGAAGTTCTATCAGACGGCGGTACATGCCAAGCGGAGAGCTTCCCGTGGGGCAACCGAGTACAAATGGTTTTTCCGGGGTGGGGTTGGCGGCGTTGATGCGCGATGCCACGTAGTTTCCCGCCCACTGCGAAAGGAGGTCGTAGTTTTCCTCGATAATAAGTCTCATCCTGTATAAGTGTTTGAAGATTTAAGTATTGATGCGTCTTGATGTGTTATAATGAATGAGGCAACTTTTCAGAAGCGGTCTTTTTTAGTACGATTTTGAAAATAATTTGCACAAATTAAACATATCGCCCAAACCTTGTTAAACCGCTTTTTATTACCTTTGCAAAGGTACAAATTTTATCGGTACACGCAAAAACGGGAGGCCATCCTCCCACTTCAACCTAACCTAAACAAACACGACATAACCGAATGAAAACCAACCTTAGCTCCCAGATAAAGCTCGACCGGGTGCCGCGCCGCTATTATGCACCGCAGGGAGAGCTTGAACTCGCAGCCCTGACAAGGGAGGAGAAAATTTACACCCGTATATTCGAGACCACCGACGACGGCAGCGCATATCTCGCGCGCCACATCGCCGAGGTGATACGCCGTAACGTGGCAGCCAAAAACCGCTGTGTGATTGCACTCGGCGCGGGACGCTCCACCCACTCGGTCTACGCCAGCCTCATCGACATGTTCGAGAAAGGGGAAATCTCGTTCGACCGGGTGACGGTGTTCAACCTTAGCGAATTCTTCCCGCTGCTACCCGACGGCCCCTCCACCCTCGCACGCCTGCGCGAGGTGTTCCTCGACAAGGTCAACGTGCGCCCGGAAAACATCCATTCCATCAACCCGGCCGTAACGATGGAGGACATGTTTGAATACTGCAAGGAATACGAGCGCAAGATTTCCGATTGCGGCGGCCTGGATCTCACGGTGTGCGAAATCGGCCCCGGCGGCACACTGGCGTTCAACGAACCCGGCTCCCTCTCCACAAGCCTTTGCCGCCTGGTGCTGCTTAGCGCCGAGGCACGCCACACCATCCAGTCGTCCTACAAATGCGATGAGTGCCCCACCACCGCCATCACACTCGGCCTTGCCAACATACTCGGTTCCACCCGGGTTATGTGCATGGCATGGGGCGAGAACCGCTCCAAGGTTGTGCAGGAAGCCATCGAAGGGCCGGTGACCGACATGGTGCCGGCATCGTTCCTGCAACTGCACAACCATGCCCGCGTGGCTCTCGACCTTTCGGCCGCCGACGACCTCACCCGCATCTCACATCCGTGGAAAGTCACTTCATGCGAGTGGACACCGAAACAGATTCGCCGCGCCATAGTGTGGCTCTGCAACCAGACCGGCAAACCCATCCTCAAACTCACCAACAAAGACTACAATGACTGGGGACTCGGCGAACTGGTGGCACTATACGGCTCGGCCTACAACGTGAACATACAGGTTTTCAACGAACTTCAGCACACCATCACGGGATGGCCGGGCGGGAAACCGAACGCCGACGACACCTCGCGCCCCGAACGCGCCACCCCTTATCCCAAACGGGTGATAGTGTTCTCCCCCCACCCCGACGACGATGTAATTTCTATGGGAGGTACGCTGAAACGCCTTGTAGACCAAGGGCATGACGTGCATGTGGCCTACGAGACCTCGGGCAACATTGCCGTGGGAGACGAGGACATGATGCGCTATTTCATGATGATGGACAAAATCGCACCGATGTTCGGCTTCGACAACGAGGGATACACAAAGCTAAGCCAGGATGTCCGCGAGTTTGTCAACAGCAAGAAATCGAGCAGCGATGTCGACACCCCAGAAGTGCGTGAAATCAAAACCATGATTCGACAGGCTGAAGCCTCCATAGCATGTTACTACATAGGTGTCAAACCACAGAACATACATTTCCTGCGCCTTCCGTTCTACGAAACGGGCACAATCAAGAAAGGAGATCTTTCGGAACGCGATGTCAACATTGTCAAACAGCTCCTTAGCGAAGTGAAGCCACATCAGATTTTCGTGGCAGGTGACCTCGCCGACCCTCACGGCACCCACCGCGTATGCACCGATGCGGTTCTCGCCGCCATCGACGAGCTGAAAGATGAAGCATGGATGCAGGACTGCCGCATATGGATGTACCGTGGAGCATGGGCCGAATGGGAAATCGACCACATCGAAATGGCCGTGCCAATCTCGCCGGAGGAGTTGCGGTTCAAGCGCAACTCCATCCTCAAGCACCAAAGTCAGATGGAGAACGCTCCGTTCCTTGGCGACGACGACCGCCTGTTCTGGCAGCGCGCCGAAGAACGGAACCGTGCCACCGCACAACTCTACGAAAACCTCGGCCTCGCGTCCTACGAAGCCATGGAAGCATTCGTTCAGTACCATCCCATCTGAACCTTGCACCTTCAACGACCCTATAAGGGATAAAATCAATGCGGTGTAGCCAACATTGGCCACACCGCATTGATTTTATCCCGGATGGAGGAAAATGCTTTCAGTCATCGTCCTTTGGACAATTCACTGCTCTATGAAAAGTTCAAACGAACTCCCGAACCATATGTTCAAGTTCTCCGCAACTTTTCTTGCCATAATCGCGCCAAACCTCCTGTCCGTCCTTAAAAAGAATCCAGCAGGGATAGCCCGCCACCTTATATTCGCGCATGAACTCCTGATGCGCTGTGCCGTCGAGAGCAATTATGTTAGCCTTGCCACTAAGCCGCGAACGCAACTCATCGACCACAGGAGCCATATCCCGACAGGCACATTCCTTTGGATTGTAAAGCTCAACCAAGGTGGGTCTTACCTCACCAAGAGCCTTGTTAATCTCGTTCATAACCTGCCTGTTAAAATGTTAGTCATCCGTTTAAGAGGGTGTCTAAGGTATAAATTCGCGTATTTTATCTTCCAGAGTGCCAGCCTGCTGCAATCCCACCGTACGCCATACAGGTTCGCCATCCTTGAAAAGAATCAATGTTGGAACAGAACGCACCCGATAATGCGCCGCAAGCTCCTGGTTCTGGTCAATATCGATTTTAACGATATTGGCTTCATCCCCCACCTTACTCTTTACTTGTTCAAGAATAGGGGACTGCATTTTACACGGACCACACCATGTGGCAAAGAAATCTACCAAAGTCGGCTTCGACTGGCCGATGATTTCAGAAAAATCGCTCATAATATTTATAATCGTTTAATTGTTAGACTTGCAATGGCATCAACGGAGACTGAAGCTACATTGTGCCGTACAATAACAACACATTGCCGCCCTCCGATGTTTAACCGATAGCAAAGTTACCTATTCTTGCCGAATAATTTTGGCTTAAGCACAAAACTTCGCCGGACACACATATGCGATTTTTTCGAAATATGTGCTATCTTTGCACTCACACCGCATGAATGATTTTATGGAGCGAATAAGCCTAAGAGGCATGGGAGTGGCACTGGCCACTCCGTTCAACGATGATTTTTCAGTTGACTTCGACGCGCTGGCACGACTGGTCGACCATCAGATTGAAGGGGGAGCCGATTACCTGGTGGTTCTGGCCACCACATCCGAAGCCGTGACACTCACCTGCCCCGAACGTAATGAAGTGGCACGCTTTGTTGCCTGCCACGTTGCCGGACGCATACCACTGATAATGGGAATGAGCGACAACTGCACGGCAAGGATAGCCGGACACATCCCTGAAGTGGACTTCACAGGCTACAGTGCCATACTCTCCGTGGTGCCCTTCTACAACAAACCATCCCAGGAAGGCATCTACCGCCATTTCAAAGCCATAGCCGAGGCATCACCACTCCCGGTCGTGCTCTATAATGTGCCCTCAAGGACAGGGAAGAACATGGAAGCCGCAACCGCACTGCGCCTTGCCAACGAATTTCCCGACAAAATAATCGGCGTGAAAGAAGCGTCAGGCGACATGAAGCAGATTGCAGAAATCATAGCCGGCAAGCCCGACGGATTCCAGGTGGTCAGCGGCGATGATGCACTGACCCTAAGATTGATACGCATGGGAGCGGAAGGGGTCATCTCGGTGATAGGCAACGCACTGCCGCATGTTTTCGGAAAGCTGGTGCACCTGGCATTAGACAACTTCGACAATCCGATTGCCAATGAGATTGACCAGCGTCTCCAGCCACTCGACCGGGCACTTTTCGCCGAAGGCAACCCTTCGGGACTGAAATGCCTGCTGTCCCATATGGGCCTTGCAAAAGATGTGTTGCGGTTGCCATTGGTGCCCGTCAGCGACATGACGCGCAAAGACATAGCACTCGCCCTCGCCGCTGTCACAAAAACAGAGTTTTTGCAGAATGCGAATTAATTCGTAACTTTGCGTCAATGTAACAGCGTCACAGCGCACGAATCCTCCCACACGAGGTTATCCAAACTCTCCCCACAAAGGGGTCCGGTAGCTCAGCTGGATAGAGCAACTGCCTTCTAAGCAGTCGGTCACGCGTTCGAATCGCGTCCGGATCACGATTACTCCGGGAAGCCGATGCAAGCGGCTTCCCTTTTTATCATTGCCAAAAGCAAGTTATCACCGACCATTAACGGCAGGCTTATACCTGCGACAATCAAACAGCAGCCAATGAGATTTGACGAGCTTGAATTAGGGAACGAAGTGTTGGATGCACTTGACGCGATGAGATTCGACGAATGCACCCCCATCCAGGAACAATCAATCCCGATTATCCTACAGGGGAGAGACCTGATTGCATGTGCGCAAACCGGCACCGGCAAAACGGCGGCCTATCTCCTTCCCGTCATCGACCGCCTTGCCGAAGGTGACCTCCCAGACGATGCCATCAACTGCATTGTAATGTCGCCTACCCGAGAGCTTGCCCAGCAGATTGACAGGCAGATGGAAGGGTTCTCCTACTTCCTGCCCATCAGTTCCCTGGCCATATACGGGGGAACTGACGGCGCGACCTTCGCGCAGCAACAGCGCGGCCTCCGCATGGGAGCTGATGTGGTGATAGCAACTCCCGGCCGACTGCTCGACCATCTGAAAATGGGAAATGTGGACCTGTCGCGGGTCTCGTTCTTCATCCTCGATGAGGCCGACAGGATGCTCGACATGGGCTTTTACGATGACATCATGCAGATTGTGAAGCGCCTCCCGGCCAAGCGGCAGACGCTGATGTTCTCGGCGACCATGCCCCCGAAAACAAAGAAACTTGCACAGGACATCCTCAACAATCCCGCCGAAGTCAAGATTGCGGTTTCACGCCCCACAGAGAAAATCAACCAAAGTGCGTTCGTGTGCCATGAAGCACAGAAAACGCCTGTGCTGAAGCATCTGTTCCAAATCAACTCCAAACGCGTGATAGTGTTCGCGGCATCGAAACTTAAGGTCAAAGACCTCACCCGCGAGCTGCGGCGCGCCCGCTTCAAGGCCGCTGAGATGCACTCCGACCTAGAGCAGAATCAGCGCAACGAAGTGATGACGGATTTCCGTGCCGGAAAAATCGACATCCTCGTGGCCACCGACATCCTTGCCCGTGGCATCGACATCGACGATATCGCCCTTGTCGTCAACTACGACGTGCCACGCGAAGCCGAGGATTACGTACACCGCATAGGCCGCACCGCCCGCGCAGGAGCCGAAGGGATGGCCGTGACCCTGGTCAGTGAACGCGAGCAGCAGAAATTCGGAAGTATCGAGCGTTTCCTCGGCTATGAGGTCACGAAAAATGAAATGCCGGCAGAGCTTGGCCAGGCACCCGCCTACCATCCAGAACGCCGTCGGTCAGGTGGCGGAAAAGGGTTCCGCAAAAACGGAGGCTCACGTGAAAACGGAGGCAGTCATAACGGCAACCGTCAGCGTAAACAAACATCCGACAAACGGCGCAACCCACGCCAGCCACGCAAAGAACAATAACAGACACACGGCCGCAACCGCGCCACCGTGTTCAAGGATTGAACAGGTGGTTCAGCGACAGACGGGCATCACGCAGCATCTCCTTGATAGGGGTCACTATCGGCTTGAAGATATCCTGCTCACGGGGCGTGAACAGGCGCAACGCCTTGTGACGGCACTTGATGTCGAGTATATCGTCCATCATCATCGGTTCGCCGTCGATGTGTGCCTCGCCCGGTGCGGAACGGTAAATCACAGCCGCAGGCGCACGGAAGCAATGCACCATGGTGTTCTTGTTGATGAAGCCGGTGAAAATGTCCATCCCCATGACCGCAGCATCTATCGGAGAGCCCGAATGAACAATCGTTATGTCGAGCAACCCGTCGGTTATACTCGCCTGCGGCGCTATATAGGCATTGTTGCCCCATTGCGAGGCATTGCACACAGCCACAAGGAAAGCCTTCTCGGTCAGAATCTTGCCGTTTGCACTTAGAGTGTAGACCTGCGGGCGAAACTGCACATATTCCGACAAGGCACTTTTCACATAGCTCAACATTCCCCTGCGGTTCTGCCGCGCGAAACGATGGCTCACAGCCGCATCAAACCCCATGCCGAACGTGCAGAAAAACGGCAGGCCGTTCACAGTGCCGTAGTCAGAGGCCACTATATTGCCATGCTCCACAATATCCAGTGCCAAGGGGATATCCATCGGAATCCCGAGATGACGCGCCAGCCCGTTGCCCGAACCAGCCGGCAGAATCCCCATGGCAGTGGACGTGCCGCACAGGGCACGCGCAGTTTCATTGACCGTTCCATCGCCACCGCAAGCCAGCACCCCTCCGTAGCCGCTGACGGCAGCCTCCCTGGCCAGTGTGGTCGCATCGCCCCTCCCCCCGGTGAAACGCACATCCACCTCCAATCCGGCATGGCGCATACGGTTCCCAACCATCTCCGCCACACCTTTTTTACTTCCTGTGCCGGAAATAGGATTTATGATAAGCATCACACGCCTATCACCAATAGCAGCCGCTATATTATGTTCCATAACTGAATCCATGTAAGAACCGTATCAGTCACGCACAAGCACACGTATTGGCGTGGTCTGCTGGTCGGTGACAATGAAAAATGCTCCGTAAGGAAGCATGATTTCCACATTATTATCAATCAAAGGAATCATCCGCACAAGGCGACCCGACGCATCATATATCCGGCATCCCGTGTGTACAGAGCCACACACGAGCCGAACACCGCCGGGGATATAAGCCCATCCCAAGGGGTTATCCACGGCCACATCAACCAGGCCGCTGTTGTCGAGGTCGACATAGATTTCATTCGAAGGGGCAGAGAAGAAGCCAAGGCGCGACGAACGCACATGATAGCTTTCCCTGCTGCCGGGCTCACAATCGGTAATGGCCAGTTCATTGGTCTCCGCCTCCAAATCTTCCGACCCGGCAGGTATCGTCGAATAGACAGTGCGCGTCACCACATAATAATCGACCACATCATTGACAGGCTCCTCCCAGTTGGCGGTATAGGAGGTGGAAGTCACATCGGTGGCAGCCAGTGCGGTAATATCGCTTAGCGAAGGCACAGGCAGACACTCCCCCTTAAGCACCACCGCACGTGAGCTTTCGGGTAATCCTCCCTCGGAAATAAGCAGTCGCGCCTCATGATTGCCAAGTGAAGTCGGTGCATACACCACCTTGAGATGATATCCGTTATCGGAATTGACCACCGAAGCCGAGATGTGCGATGCATCGGAACGGAACATCCCCGTGTCACCTTTATAGATGCTTATCTCCAATGTTCCTGTCAGGTTCTGACCTTGAAAGAACAGGCTCGCTGTATTTTCCGTACCAATGGCGGTCTCACCGAACTCCAATGCCATCCCCTGCACAGGGGTAATCAGTTCGGGGTCTCCGACCGGCTCCTGAGAACTGCCCGGGAACCAAAACTGCCCCTTTTTGTTGCCCCATAGATATTCGGCAAGCTCCGGGTAATCGATGAACGGATTGCGGTTGGCCTGGATTTTATACACCTGCTCGTTTCGGTCAATCTCCTTTTGGCTCACCTGGTCTTCACGATGCCATTTGAGCAGCAGGTTGACCGTCCACGGATTCAACGTCGGATACTGGTTGTTGCTCACCATATACGTGTACTTCCAAGTCAGGTTCTGGTAGCAGGTGGCCATATAGAAATATGTACGTGCAAAATCACCTTTGTACTCATCGTCAGGCTCGAACACCTGTGCAGCTCCACCGCCTTGCCCGAGCACGGGGTAACCCACACGTGTCACCCCGTTATCATACAGCGCACTCTGCACCACCCCGAGAGGATAGTTGCTCTTGGCCATATTCGCGGCAGCCTCCGAAGGATAAAGGTGAAACAAGTCCACATAAGCAGGGGTTTCGGTGGAACCTCCCCACCAGCTCTTTGGGAAAGAATGCTCCCGGTTAAGCCCGCGGAACCCATTGCGCACATACAACGGTATATTGCCATACATATCCCACCATTCTCCGTGACGTTCATTGCCATAGGGATAAACATCCGTCCGCCGGAAATAATCAGGCAAAGCATTATACGACGACACTTCCGTGTGCTTGTAAATAAGGTTGTGCAACGCCGTTTTAAGGTCTCCGTCCTTCTTGCCCGAGGCCGAGCGGTAATAGCTCACCGGCACATCGGCCACAGCCGTAAGGGCAGAAACGAAAGCAATCGCCGCAACGGCACACAACCGTCCTGCGGCAAGAAATGTAGAAGATAACTTCATCAATACCTGCATTTTTCTCTCACAAATAGTTGAATTCATTCCTGGAACCCGGGCGTCATCCCGGCTTTGCGCTTTCACGCTTCCGTTGATTAAACAGCCATTCTTGTTGCAATGTTGACTACACATTGAAACATCATTCAATATATCTGACAACCCTGTCGACAATCACTGCCGGGGAGATACCCCGCAGACAATGCCAGTCACCACGGAAACAGGGCTTGTTACCGAACACAGAACACGGGCGGCATGTCATCGGCAACTGAATGGTGTCATCCTCTTTCTGCCGCCATCCCTTGAAACCGCAATAAGGGTGCGTCGCACCCCAGATGCTTATAACCGGTGTGCGCACCAACGAAGCCAGGTGCATATTGGCCGAATCCATCGACACCATCACATCCAGCCAACTCACCAACGACAATTCCGCCTGGAACCCGTATCGCTTGCCGGCAAGCGACAGCGTGCACGGATAGCGTTCCGCCCATGTATTCAGCACCTCACTTTCCTGTCCGCCCCCTCCGAAAAGGAAAATCCTGATATTCTCTTTCCCGGCAATCTCCCTGACCACCTGTTCCATCATGGAAGGCGGATATATCTTGCCCGCGTGTTTGGCAAACGGCGCGAAACCAATCCATTTCTCACCCTGACCCTTTGGAGCGGTTATAATCGAGAACGACGAAGGCTCACCCTTTCCATGCCCGAACAGCCCCGAAAAACGACTTTCTACAGGCAACCCTATATGATGGAAAGCCTGACGGTAGCGTGCCCTGGTGGAAATCAACGGCAAAAGCACCTTGTTGTGGCGCCTCGTCAACGCACGTTTCCCCTTACGCCCCTTGTTGATTACCGCCACAGGGATGCGGTGCAACCTGCAAAACAATCCGAACACCTTGGTACGCAACACATCGTGAAGGTCAATGAAACCGTCAAACTCAAAATCACGCCTTTGCTCCTTAAACAACCGCCACAAGCCACCTAACCCATGATAGCCTTTCTCCAGATCCAGCCCTACCACCTTCAGGTTTTCAGGAGGATTAATGAATACGGAAGTCATGGAACTCCTTGTAACGAACGTGAAACGCACATCGGGATAGCAACGGCATGCACTGTAGACCACAGGAATGGTCATAGCCACATCGCCTAATGCAGAAAAACGTGCTACAAGCACACTTCGCAAGCCACGGGGATTGTTGCCGCTCAAAGCGGCCTTGTCATGATTCAATTCTTCGATGCTTTAATCAGAGTGTGTTCGATGTTAACACACTCCAGGGGTCAATCAACGCAAAGATACGCAGAAATCCACAAAACGCCCAAATCCATCAGTTATTTTGTAACACATCTGACGTATGATGACCAAAAGTTTGCAGAGTGACATTTTTTAAATTATCTTTGCGAATAAACACAAAAGCATCGGTCACCGCCCACGAGCGGCAATGCCGATTGCCGAAGCAAGAAGCCGGCACACAGCACACAAGCTGTTCAAATCATCTTGGCAAAACTTTTTAAACGTCCGTATATCATGACCTTTACAGAAACCTGCAACGAAGTGTTCGACCGCGCTACCGCCGATTACCACATAACCGACAACATCGATGCCCCGCGTCCCACCCCCTATGCCGAAGGCTCCATCGAATCAATCCTCTACACCAAGAACTGGATTGACGTGGCCCAATGGCATATGGAAGACCTTATCCGTGACCCACAAATCGATCCTGTTGCAGCAGTGGCACTGAAACGGCGCATTGACAGTTCCAATCAGGAGCGCACCGATATGGTTGAGGAAATCGACACATGGTTCCGCGACAAATATGCCGATGTGAAGCCATTACCCGATGCCACAATCAACACCGAAAGCCCGGCATGGGCCATCGACCGTCTCTCCATCCTCGCCGTGAAAATATTCCACATGCGGGCCGAGACTGAACGCGAGGACGCCGGTGACCTCCATCGCGAGAAATGCGCCGCCAAGCTCGCGGTGCTTCTCGAGCAACGTGCCGACCTCACCGCAGCCATCGACACACTGCTCGACGACATATCCGCCGGACGCAAGTACATGAAAGTCTATCGCCAGATGAAGATGTACAACGATGCCGACACCAACCCGGTGCTGTATGCAAAGAAATAACCGCAGCCTGCGAGACGCCTCTCCATCGTGGCGAAAATCAAAACGGTGTTTCAATCTTCGGCCTTGACACACCGATATAACAGTAAGGAGGTATGTCAAAATTCAAAAATTTTGACATACCTCCTTTAATTTTACCCGGATGGATAGGGTGCTGTCAGTCATCGTCACTTGGACGCTTCGCTACGCGAAGACCCCCCGCAAGCGACGACCCAGATGAGTCATTATGACACACCCTCTTCATATTGTCCCGTTTTTTAACATTAACACAACTTTTGCAGGCACAGGCGCGTTAAAAATACACGGAAGGGGGAATATCGTTTCAACGTTTTGCTATTTATTCGGGAGGCTGTGAAGAAAGTCATAAAATACACCTTAAAGACATTGAAATGGCTCGTCATCGGTGTGGCGGGTCTTTTAGCCATTGTGCTTGTACTGCTGTATATCCCCCCGGTTCAGGACATGGTGGTGGGAAAAGTGTTAAAAAGCATCAATGATAAAGGAGAAATGCACCTCGCAGTGAAAAAACTGCGGCTTTCCTTCCCGCTGAAACTGCGTATAGACTCCGTAAGCATGACATCTCCCGGCATGGAAATAGCAGCTGACAAAGCGGCTGCCGACATTTCCCTTATGCCGCTGCTGGGTGCCAATGTCGTTGCCGATGAGATATCTGTCGACGGAGCCGTTGTCAATATCGGCACCCGTGATTCGTCGCTCTATATGCGCTCGGACATAAAGCACGCACAGGTGAAAGACGCTGCAGTAGGACTGATGTCACACAACATATCAATAGGGCTGCTCTCTGCACGCAGAGGCAACATCGACATGATTCTAACCACCGACACAGTGCCGCCGCCCCCAAAAGACGAAAACCCCGTTGACTGGGACATTTCGCTCAACAGGGCACAGCTGGCACAAATACGCTATTCCATGCAGATGCTCCCAACCATCGACACCCTTACGTGCGACCTCCCGATCGCAGAACTAAAGGACGGGGAAATCAGCCTGAAAAACAGCACCATTCATGTCAGCGAAATTTCCATAGCCGAAGTGGATGCACGCTACCTGGTGCCCGCCGCAGAATCTGTCGCGGCACATCCCGCGCCTAAAATACCGGCTGACACCGCCAAGGCATCAGCACCATGGGCAATCACCGCCGACAAACTTCGCCTGACGAAGTCACACGCCTTGTATGCGACGGCAGGCGCCACCCCCACATCCAAATTCAATCCCCAATATATCGAGGCGTCCGAAATTGAAATAGCTGTCGACTCTTTCGCCAACCATGGCACGGAAATCCGCGTTCCGCTCAAGCGTCTGTATGCACGCGAACGATGCGGCATATCCCTCACGGCTTCGGGTGTATTCGCAATGGACTCCATGCAAATGAACGCACAAGAGTTCAGAATCCTTACCCCGGCATCCCGTATCGGGTTTGACGCAACCATGGGTCTCGACACCATTAATCCGCCGCTGAAAGTGGTGCTGAATGCATCAGTAAGCCCCGACGACCTGAAAAAACTGCTCCCTGAAGCAGCTGCCCCAATAGCGGCCACACTCCCCCCTTATACCCCGTTGATAATCGAAGCCAATGCTGAAGGTCACATGAACAACCTGACCGTCAATCAGGCCAGCGCATCCATCGCACGTCACATCTCACTGGAGGCTAAAGGGCATATAGCCGATTACACCGACCTCAACACAGCCGTGGGGAACCTGCGCATAAGCGGTGCCATTCCCAACGGCAATTTCATCAAACCCGCCCTTTTCGATGCAAAGACGCAACGCCAGATCAACCTGCCGCCACTACGCATTATCGGGAACGCAAAGATAAACAAAGGGGTCATCGACGGCAATCTGAAGGCCGTTACCAGCAATGGCAATGTTGCACTCGACGCTTGGTGGAACAACCGGCGCGAAGCCTATGAAGTAAGCCTCGACCTCAACACATTCCCCATCCAATCAATCCTGCCCCTCTCCGGCGCACGCGACATAGATGCCACGGCAACCGTGAGCGGCAGCGGACTTGATATCCTTTCAAGAGCTACCGAAGCAACAGCCAAGATTGTACTGAACCACGTGGAGTACAATGGCAAAAGCTATAATGACATAACACTTGATGCATCCGTGGCCGACGGACACGCCTCCGTCGACGCATTATCGCGCAACAAAAATGCCAATTTCACGCTTAAGGCCGAAGGGAATCTCGCAGGCGACGAGTATGACTGGATTTTCGATGGCGACATCCGCCACATCGACCTGTATGCGCTCGCGCTTTCCGACACCACCGCAGAAGGCTCTGTGAAACTGACGGGGAAGGCTCGTGTGCGCCCGGCCGTGGCCAAGACCCGACGGTCACCAGGCCGCCCCATGACAATCAGCGCGGATGTCGACATAGCCGACATATACTGGCATATGCCCGGGAATGCCATCAATGCCAACGGCATTGCCATCAGCCTCGATGCCGACACATCCTTTACCGATGCCAACGTCACCAACCATGACCTCTCTCTGGCATTCCATTCCAGAGTGCCGCTCGACACTCTCGCCACACGTTTCCACCTTGCATCGCTCGCACTCAACCGCGACATGCAACGTCGCCGCCTGTCAATCGACACGCTGCACCGCGCCCTCCCCCCGTTCGTCCTAAACCTGAAAGCCGGCGACAACAATGTGCTGGCAAATTATCTCGCCGGAAGCGACATTTCATTCAAGCACCTGGATTTGAATGCCGCCAATGACTCTCTGATTACCCTGCACGCCATAGCCAATGGAATCAAAAGCGGTGAAACCAAAATAGACACTGTGGCAATCGACATGAGGCAACGTGGCGAATATCTTATTTACGAGGCAAGAATGAACAACCGGCCTGGCACATTCGACCAATTTGCCAACGTCACAGCACGCGGCTACATCAACGCCGACCGTGTGGCATTGCTGATGAAGCAACAGAACCTGCAAGGTGAAACAGGCTACAGCATCGGTGCGATGGCAAAGATTGCCGACAAGACGCGACTTGAATTGCGATTTGTCCCCTACCACCCTGTGATAGGCTATAAGGAATGGGAAATCAACAAGGACAATATCCTGACCTATGACCTCGCCTCCCAACACCTCGATGCCAACATCAACCTCCGCAACTCCGTCAGCTCCGTGCACCTTTTCACGGAACATCAGCCCGGCGATTCAACGCAGGAGGATGTAGTCCTTAAGGTAAAGGACATAAAGCTGGCCGACTGGTTGGCCATAAATCCGTTTGCCCCGCCGATGACAGGCGACTTATCGGCCGATATGCGACTTTCTTGGCAGAAACCCGACCTCAACGGGAAAGGCATCGTAAGCCTGACAGATTTCTTCTACGGCAAAAAACGTGTGGGCGATTTCCAGCTCGACCTCGATGTCAACACAAACACGGCGGGGACAATCCGAGCCAACACCACCCTGATGGTCGACGGAGTTAAAACCATCACCGCATCAGGCAATCTGAACGACTCGCTTGCCGAGCATCCGTTCCTTCTCGATTTCAGAATGATTCATTTCCCCCTGTCGGTGGCAAATCCGTTCCTCCCCCCGGGCACAGCCACCCTGTCGGGTGTGCTCAACGGCGAAATGGACATCACAGGCGACATGGCCAACCCCATTTTCAACGGATTCCTCGATTTCGACACCACAACGGTGAACGTCGATATGCTCGGGACACCGTTAAAATTCTCCGAAGATAAGATTCCCGTGGAGAACAACATAGTGATGTTCCGCAACTTCGCCATAACCGGGGTTAACGACAAGCCGCTTGCCATCAACGGAATCGTGGATATATCTTCCATGACATCGCCTAAGCTTGACCTTGCTTTTGAAGCACGCAACATGCAGATTGTCGGGTCAAAGAAGTCACGCCGCAGCCAGGTTTACGGCAAAGCATTCATCGACCTTGACGCAAAGGTGAGAGGTACAATGTCGTTTCTCGATGTTGACGCGGCTCTCGAACTGCTCCCCGGCTCCAACGTGACATATGTGATGGCCGATGCCATGACGCAACTGTCATCGCGCAGCAACCAGGACATGGTGAAATTCGTCAACTTCAACGATACCGCAGCCGTGGAAAACGCCGATACCGTTGCAGCCCCGTCAATGCTTATGAATCTCGACGCCAAGCTGACAATCTCCACCGGCACAACCGTGACCGTGGAACTCGACCCGCAAGGGAACAGCAAAGTGCAGCTGCAATCGTCGGGCACCGTGAACTACGCCATGGACTACATGAACGACGAGAGGTTCACCGGGCGCATAAACATCAACAAAGGTTACGTGCGCTATGCGGTTCCCGTCATCGGCGAGAAATCATTCACCTTCAGGGAAGGCAGCTATGTGGAATTCAACGGCGACATGCTCAACCCCATCCTCAACGTGAATGCCTACGATGAAATCCGAGCCAACGTGGCACAGGACGGAAACAACTCCCGCGTGGTGAACTTCAATGTGGAAGTGTCGGTTACAGGTACACTCAATGAAATGAACGTGGTGTTCGATCTGAACTGCCCCGACGACCTGACCATTGCCAACGAATTGAAATCAATGAGCCCCGAGCAACGTGCGAACCAGGCCATGAACCTGCTCCTGTACAACACCTACCGCAGCGGCGGCACGCAGACGATAACCAGCGGCAATGCCGGGACAAACGCACTGTTCAATTTCCTTGAGTCGCAGCTCAACTCTTGGGCATCATCGGCAATCAAGGGGGTGGACATCTCGTTCGGCATAAACCAATATGACAAGTCGGTCAACGGCGCGAACACCACTGCCATGAACTATAGCTACCGGGTGAGCAAGTCACTGTTCGACGACAGGTTTAAAATCGTTGTCGGAGGTAACTATACAACCGATGCCGAAGCCGACGAGAATTTCGCGCAGAACCTGATTGCCGACATCTCATTCGAGTATATGCTCAACAAGGCCGGAACGATGTATGTGCGCCTTTTCCGTCACACCGGCTACGAAAGCATCCTTGAAGGGGAAATCACCCAGACCGGCGTGGGCTTCGTCTATAAAAAGAAGATAGGACGGCTTGGCGATATTTTCAATTTCCTGCGACCGCATAGGAACAATGATGCCCCACAGCAGTCCGAATCAATCCCCTCACCGGGGCAACAATCCCCGTTCCGGCCTGCACCGGGTGACAAACCCACCCCAAAGAAAGAAAATCCTGAAGCAATCATAAAAAATCCCGATGATGAAAACGCCAGATAACACAACCTCACCGATGCGCCTGATGCAGGCATTCGCCGTGTGTGCCTGCGCACTTATTATCGGTGCTTGCTCCACAACCAAACGCATTCCCGAAGGGGAACAGCTATACACGGGTATCAAGAAAATACAGATTCTCCCGCCGGAAGGTGACAAGGTGCCGGAAGGTGTCGAGACACAGATAACCGAGGCAATCAGCGTCCCGCCCAACAATGCCATATTCAAATCGCCGAAACACCGCTGGCCGTTCCCGGTGGGGCTATGGGTGTACAACAACTGGGACAACCCCGGCAAAGGGCTGAAGCATTGGCTCTACGACAAACTTGTATCAGAACCGGTGTTGGTGTCGGACGTACGCCCGAACATACGCACACGCATGGTCGATGAGATTCTCGATAACAACGGCTATTTCCGCGGCGAGGCATCCTATGAGGTGCTTGACCAGAAAGACCCTAAAAAAGCAAAGATAAACTATACGGTACACACCGGGCCGGCATACACGCTCGATTCCATACAATTCCTCCCCGACACCTGTCTGCTGAACCATCTCATAGACTCACTGGCTGTCGGCGACCCCTATCTCGTGAGGGGAGAACGATATTCCACCGACTCTCTTTCAGCAGTGCGCACACGCATAACCAACCACCTGCGCAACCGGGGATTCTATTTTTTCCGTCCTGACTACATAGAATACCTCGCCGACTCGCTCAACAATCCTTTGAAAATCGACCTTCGCATGATGCTGGCAAACAATATTCCGGCACCCATGCTCGCACGATACACCACAGGCGACATCACTGTCTACGCTTTCCGTAACAAAGGGGGAGGCACCCCCGACACCATAGTGACATCACGTGGCACCCTTATACAGATGATGCCCTCCAAACTGCGTCACCAGTTGATTCCAGAATGCGTCACATTCCGAAAAGGGAAGATATTCTCCGTGCGCGACATGAACCGCACACAGACACGCCTTGCCCGTCTCGGAATCTTCAATGCAATCAACATAAATGTGGAACCCGATTCGGCATTCGCCGACCGCAAACTGAACGTTGTGGTCAACTGCACATTCGACACCCCCCTGGAAGCCACCATCGAACTGAACGCTTCATCGAAATCCAACTCCTACATCGGGCCGGGTGTGCTGTTCGGCATAACCAACCGCAATATCTTCGGCGGCGGCGAGCAATTCAATGTAACCCTCACCGGCAACTACGAATGGCAGACGGGAAAGGGTAAATCGTCGGTATTCAACTCCTATGAAGTGGGTATCTCCACCTCTCTTGCCGTGCCACGTCTTTTGGCACCCGGATTCATAAGGCGGCGGAACCGCAACCTCAACTGGACGCGTTTCAGCCTCGATTTCAATATCCTGAACCGACCACATTATTTCAAGATGGCGCAGTTCAATTTCTCATTCAACTACGACTGGCAATCCTCGCGCTATTCGTCACACACCCTGACACCGTTCAAGCTCACCTACACAAACCTACTCCACACAACACATGCGTTCGATTCAATCACCGGTGCCAACCCGGCCATTGCGTTGAGTTTCCGAAGCCAATATATCCCACAGTTGAGCTATTCCTACATGTATGACCGTGCTTTCGACCGCGACAATGCCATAACATGGCAGTTATCCGTGCAGGAGGCCGGCAATCTGTTCTGGAGTGTCTATGAACTGTGTGGCAAACATGGGGAAAAAGAATTCCTCGGCACCCCCTTCTCACAATTCATCAAGGCTTCCACCCAATTGGTCTACAACCGCCGTCTGTGGGGAGACAACTGGCTAGTGGGACGCGTAGCTGTAGGAGCCGCACATGCCTACGGGAATGCAAAGGAAGTGCCCTACGCCGAACAGTTCTATGTGGGAGGTGCAAATTCCATACGCGCATTCACCGTGCGCTCTCTCGGCCCCGGCAGCTACCGTCCGCCGGAGGATGTGCGCGACAGCTATTTCGACCAGACCGGTACATTCAAATTTGAAATGAATCTTGAATACCGTTTCCCTATAATCGGACCGTTGCATGGTGCGGTGTTCCTTGATGCAGGCAACGTATGGCTGCTGAAAAACGACCCTTTGCGCCCGGGTGGGCAGCTGCGTGCCTCGTCATTCCTGCGCGACATAGCCCTCGGCACAGGAGCGGGCCTACGTTTCGACATAGGGATGCTCGTGCTGCGCGGTGACCTTGGAATCGGCATCCATGCCCCCTACCACACCGGCCACGGCGGCTACTACAACATGGAATCGTTCAAGAAATCCCTTGCATTCCACCTCGCCATCGGCTATCCGTTCTAAAGGGGATTAGACGAAAAGACAGAAAAACAAAAAGACCAAAGCGATAATACTTGATTGGATTCCGTTGTCGCACATACGGATTCTATATATTTCAAGTATTATCGCTTTGGTCTTTTTGTCTTTTGTCTTTCTGTCTTTTGTCTCTTTGTCTTTTGTCTCTTCTACGTTACATCAAAATCAATATCACCAGCTGCACGAGAATCACACGGGCAAACATGCTGATGGGATAAACCGTGGCATATGCCACCGACGGACGGTCGCCGGGCAATGTGGAGTTTGCATAGTCGAGAGCCATGGGATTGGCCATTGACCCGCATAACATACCCGTCACTGTGCCGAAATCCATGCGCATCCACTTCACAGCAACCAAACCGAGCAAAACCACAGGCACAACCGTAAGGAATGCCCCGATACCAATCCACATCACCCCCTCGGCACGGAATACAGACTCAAAGAAATCCGCGCCCGAGGATAATCCGAGGCAGGCGAGGAACAGGGCAAGCCCTATCGCACGCAGCATCAGGTTGGCACTGGCGGTGGTATATGTAATCATGTGAAGCCGCGGGCCGAACGTACCCACCAATATCCCCATTATGATAGGCCCCCCGGCAAGACCGAGGCTCACCGGGACGCTTACACCCGGGAAATGAAAAGGTACAGCACCCAACGCCACGCCAAGGACTATGCCGATGAACACCGCAAACAGATTAGGCTCGTCAAGTGTGTTGACCGTGTTGCCTATAAGGGGTTCAATCTTGTCGATGGCCTTCTGTTCACCCACCACCACAATCTTGTCGCCGAACTGCAACCGCAGGTCGGGTGCCGCAAGCAAAGGCACCCCACTGCGGTAGACACGGCTTATATTAACCCCATAGAGATTTCGCAACCGCAACGAGCCGAGGGTCTTGCCGTTGAGTTGCCGCCGGGTGACGATGAACTGATGCGAAACAAGTTGCCTGTCGACGGCATTCCAGTCGATGCCCGCATCGTTCCAGTCGGTCTTGTCCTGCTCCCCGAAAATCACATGCAACGGCTCCACATCCTCCGGCGCGCTCACAACCAGCAGACGGTCGTGCATCTCCAGGGTGGTGCCGGAGGTAGGGATAGACACGGCTCCGTTGCGCCAAAGCCGGGAAATCACGAAATGGCAATTGAACACACGTGCCACATCCTCCACAGTTTTCCCCACAATCCCCTTGTTTGTCACCTCAAACTCCGTGATTTTAGGCTTTGGCAGCTCATGCAGCGGGGCGGCGGAAATGTCAGACGGACGGATGAAAAATTTCCTCATGAAAATAATGGCCAGTATGACACCTACGACACCAAGCGGATAAGCCACCGCACAACCCAAGGCCGGGGTGCCGGAAGGGATACCGAGCTGCGCCAGAGTCTGCTGCACCCCTCCGAGCGCAGGAGTGTTGGTGGTGGCCCCGCAGAACACCCCCATCATATCCGGCAGGTTCACCGGGGTGATGAAAGTGATGCCGACTGCCATCAGCAACGACAGGACGGCCAATGCCAGCCCAAGCACATTGAGTTTTATCCCTCCATGCGCCAACGAACTGAAAAAACCTGGACCGACTTGCAATCCAAGCGCATAAACGAACAGCACCAGGCCGAAATCAGCGGCATAATCAAGCATCGAGGCATCCACGCTCACACCAAGGTGCCCGGCTACGATGCCAACGAAAAACACGAATGTGACACCAAGGGATATGCCTGCAATCTTAATCTTGCCGAGCACCATTCCGACGGCACATATCAGGCACAGCACCACCACTGCCTGCATGGCACTGTGCTCCAATAATATGGATTGAATCCAACTCATAAGGAAATAATCATTTTACACTTGAAAAGTGGTTATGAACCACCGCCGAGATTCGTGCCATAAGATGCTCGGCATCCTCCTGCCTCCCTGCATAGTCTTTCACAAGCACAGCGATGGAATACCCCCTGCCATCAGGCAACTCCACATAACCTATGTCATTGACAGCCACAACCTCTCCGCGCTCATTGGTGTAGCCGCTGCCTGTTCTGTGCGCGAATGTAACACCACGGCTTCCGGCCAGCCCTGCCGACAGGCGGCCATTCCCGGTGTCACACGCCTTCATGGCACGGATTATGCGTTGCTGCTTGTCGGCAGAGACCACACTGTCACGAAACACCCTGTCGACAAGCCCGGCACATGCGCGCGGCGAACTCCAGTTCATATAAGCCTTGTCATGCTCCCGGTGCATCTCCTCCTCCGTTACCACCAACTTAAAACTATCCTCTATCCCAATCGAGCGCACAAAACTATCGGTACGCGACACCGGGCAAATACGTTCAAACAGCACGTTACTTGCATTGTTGTCACTATCTATAAGGATATTATCAATCAATTCCCCTACGGCCACATCGATGTCGCCTTCGGGATAACGATTCAGCATCGGGCTCCAAGTGTCATCAGCAAGCTCCCCTCGCGAGATATGCAGCACAGTGTCCAGTCCGACACCGCGTCTGTCCAGTTCATGGCATACAGCCAATGCCTCATGCAACTTGAACACACTCATCAGCGGATACCTGACATCATTCCCGATAGAAACGGTATCCCTCCCGCCATCGAAAATAACGGCAATCCCAACCTCACCGGGAGCGCCGGCCACCAATGAGCGCAGACTGTCGGACAATGCATCACGGGCAATATCAGCCGTATCACGGTTTGCATCAGCAGCCATCCGTCCGCACGACATGGATATCGCCATAAATACGAGCGGAAGTATGTAAAAAAATCGTCTCATAAAAAATTTTAATCATCTGATAGGGCTCTGTTTGCCAAGCCGTAATATATACGGCTGAAAACGCCAATGGCTAAAATCACATAACTTTAATGGCGATTCCTGAACGCCAGCGCAAACCTTTGGTTATATGTTTATACGGCGGTGTGTCAACATTAAGTATTTTGACACACCGCCATGATTTTCAATATCCTGTAAACTTGCAGCAAGATAGTTCTTGGTTACAAAACACCATGAATGGCTTATCCACTGCAAATTCAATTTGTCCCGTTCACTCCTTAAGCTCCATTTCCTCCAGCAGCAATGCGGGATAATTGGTGCAGATGGCTTTCATTTTGTCGATACGCTCCATATAGTAGTGCATGTTCTTGGGTTTGTCCACGTTGTAGACACTTATGGCCAGGCCTTCGCCAACGAACTCATCCACACTGCGCGGTCCCGAATGGGTGGCATCGGTCATGTTCTTCACATCCATATTGGCCCATTCATATCCACGCGCCTTATATTCCGAGGCAGCACGATTGGCCATCCACGCTATGTTAAGTCCATATTTCCGCGCCACAGGCGCACAACGTGCCATCACTTCCTCATTGCCTGTGCAGATAAACTCCACCCATTTTTCAGCTTTCTTTTCAGCCACAATCTCACAAGCTATCTTGCACGCGTCCACGGGGTAATCCACAAGGGTCGATGGCTTGGTGACATTCTTTATGTCAAGCCACAAACGCGTGCAGCTCCCTTCTATGTTGTATTCCAAAATTCTCGTTGAGATTTAGAAAAGATTAACGTTAA
>WSMN01000097.1 GCA_013316535.1 Muribaculaceae bacterium
ATCTTATTTTACCGGTCTGCCTAATGGAAACCAACAGTTAGTTATACAGGAAAAATTTAATCTCTACAAAATAGTTTTTTATGTTTAGCTTTGGTCGTGCATGTTTTTCTCTTTCAAGATGCGGGCCTTATCCGATTATCAGCGATAGTCGGCAAAACGCACCTGAAGTTTTTTACGAGCGAAGAAGATGCGGCTCTTGACAGTGCCGAGAGGGAGGTTCATCTTTTCGGCGATTTCATTGTACTTGTACCCGGCGATGTGCATGGAGAAAGGAATACGGTATTCGTCGGGAAATTCGTTGATTGCATCTGAAATCTCGTTTGCTCCGAAAGATCCTTCCGGTGTTTCAAGTCCTGAATCCTGCGAGAGATTAAGGTGATAGAGATCTTCAGTCTGGTCAATAACGGTAGAGGAACGAACGACGCGGCGGTAATTATTGATAAAGATGTTGCGCATAATGGTGAAAACCCAACCTTTGAAGTTGGTGTTGTCAACATATTTGCTCTCATTATCAAGGGCTTTCAGGGTGGTATCCTGCAGCAGGTCGTAAGCGTTGTCTCTGTTTGAGGTGAGCATGTAGGCAAAGTTTAGAAGATTGCCTTGAAGACTCATAAGCTTGTTTTGAAATTCCTGAGTTCCCATAATTGAAAATTTAGAGAGTTGAACGTATCAAAAAGAATCGAGGATTGTTGTTGTGTTCCTTTTTTGTCCTCAATATGCCTCCGGGAAATCCACGGACACATTTGACAATTCAAAATTACAACAAAATCTTAGCGTGATAAATATATTTAATATAAAATTTTGTTAAATTGATGGCAAATATATTACAAAATAAGATAGTATTCTGAATTATAGAGGATTAATTTGGATTTATAATTATTGCGAAAATGTTACAATTTAGTGTGCTTTGCAATAAAATCCTCAATGACTTTGATTTTTGGATTCGCTTGCATACTTTTAATACATCTGATTACAGATCTGGTTTTGTCTGACGGATGTTTTAACTAAATTTTGCAGTTAAGGTTTGCGAGAGGCTATATGAAAGCGATGCTGAAGATTGAAAAGAGGACATAAAAACGACACCGCCGTCATTACCTTTTAAGGTGATGACGGCGGTGTTGTTATTGATACGCTTATGCGCGGTCGGCTTTTAGTCAGCGAATTTGGCTTTGACAAATTCACGGTTGAGGCGGGCAATGTTGCTCAGAGGAATGTTCTTGGGACATTCGGCTGCGCATGCGCCTGTGTTTGTGCAGTTACCAAATCCGAGTTCGTCCATCTTCCTGACCATTGCGCGGGCACGGCGTGCGCGTTCCACCTGACCTTGCGGCAGGAGTGCGAACTGGCTTACCTTGGCGCTGACAAAAAGCATTGCCGAGCCGTTTTTGCAGGCTGCCACGCAAGCGCCGCAACCGATACATGTTGCCGAGTCCATAGCCACGTCGGCCACTTCCTTTGAGATGGGAAGGTTGTTGGCATCGGGAGCGCCACCACAGTTGAACGACACATAACCACCGGCCTGCTGAATCTGGTCGAAGGCGTTACGGTTGACCATGAGGTCGCGGATCACGGGGAAGGCTGCCGAACGCCAAGGCTCGATAGTGATGGTGTCCTCGTTGTTGAACTTACGCATGTGGAGCTGGCAGGTAGTGATGCCCTGTACAGGACCGTGGGGGTGTCCGTTGATATAGAGTGAGCACATACCGCAGATGCCTTCACGACAGTCGCTGTCGAATACCACAGGCTCTTCGTTGCGGTCGACGAGCTGCTGGTTGAGCATGTCGAGCATTTCAAGGAATGAGCTGCCGGTCGAAACATTCTCAACACGATAGGTCTGGAATGAACCCGGTTCTTTTGGGCCACGTTGACGCCAAATCTTGAGGTTTACATTTATAGTATGTTCCATTTGTCTTCGAAATTTGCTTATGATTTGTAGTTACGTGTTTGAACCTTGATTTCGGTGTAATTGAGGGGTTCTTTGAGAAGGACGGGCTTTTCGTTGTCGCCTGTATATTTCCAGCAGGAAACATACATGTAGTCCTTGTCGTTACGTGCGGCTTCGCCGTCGGCGAGCTGATATTCTTCGCGGAAGTGTGCGCCGCATGATTCGTTGCGGTTGAGGGCGTCGATGGCCATCATCTTGGCGATCACGAGGAAGTCTTCGAGGCGGAGTGCCTTTTCAAGCTCGGTGTTGAGGTCGTCGGCGCGGCCTACGACACGGAGGTCAGTGTAGAATTCCTTGCGTACTTCTTCGATTTCGTCGAGAGCCTTGACGAGACTCTGAAGTGTGCGGCCCATACCAACGAGATCCCACATCACATGGCCGAGACGCTTGTGGATCTGGTCAGGCGACTTTGTTCCCTTGATATTCATGAGCTTTTCGATGCGGGCGCGTACGGCCTTCTCTGCTTCGTCAAACTCCTTGGCATCGGTTGTGAAGTGGGGAACCTTGATCTGGTCGCTGAGGTAGTTCTGCATTGTGTAGGGAATCACGAAATAACCGTCGGCGAGACCCTGCATGAGAGCCGACGCACCGAGGCGGTTTGCTCCGTGGTCGGAGAAGTTACATTCACCGATGGCGAAGAGACCCTTGATTGAAGTCTGGAGCTCGTAGTCAACCCAGATGCCGCCCATTGTGTAGTGGCTTGCGGGGAAGATCATCATCGGAGTTTCATAGGGGTTATCGTCAGAGATCATCTGATACATGTCGAAGAGGTTGCCGTAGCGATCGCGCACGACATCTTCGCCAAGACGGTTTATCGCATACTTGAAGTCGAGGTAAACGGCGTTGCCTGTACCTACGCCAAAGCCTGCGTCGCAGCGCTCCTTGGCTGCACGGCTGGCGATGTCACGGGGGCAGAGGTTACCGAAGGCGGGATAGCGGCGTTCGAGATAGAAGTCGCGGTCCTCGTCGGGGATATCGGTCGGCTTCTTCTTGCCGGCGCGGATAGCCTCGGCGTCTTCTTTCTTTTTGGGTACCCAGATGCGGCCGTCATTACGGAGCGATTCACTCATGAGTGTGAGCTTCGACTGGTCTTCGCCGTGGACGGGGATACAAGTGGGGTGAATCTGTGTAAAAGCGAGGTTGGCAAGATAAGCTCCCTTCTTGAATGCCTGAACTGCGGCCGAACCGTTGCAGCCCATTGCGTTGGTCGAGAGGAAGAATGCACGGCCATAACCGCCGGTAGCGAGCACCACTGCGTGAGCGGCGTAGCGCTCGATTTCACCGGTGACGAGGTTGCGGACGATGATACCGCGTGCGCGGCCGTCGATGATTACTACGTCGAGCATCTCGCGACGGTTGAACGACTTCACAGTGCCTTTCTTGATCTGGCGGTTGAGCGAAGCGTAAGCGCCGAGGAGAAGCTGCTGGCCTGTCTGGCCTTTAGCATAGAATGTACGCGATACCTGTGCGCCACCGAACGAACGGTTGGCGAGGAGGCCGCCGTATTCGCGTGCGAAAGGTACACCCTGAGCCACGCACTGGTCGATGATATTGTTTGACACCTCTGCGAGACGATAGACGTTTGCCTCGCGCGAGCGGAAGTCACCGCCCTTGATGGTGTCGTAGAAGAGGCGGTAAACAGAGTCGCCGTCGTTCTGATAATCCTTTGCTGCATTGATACCGCCCTGAGCTGCGATTGAGTGCGCGCGGCGGGGTGAGTCCTGTATGCAGAAGTTGAGCACGTTGAAGCCGAGTTCGCCGAGAGTCGAGGCTGCTGACGCACCTGCGAGACCTGTACCTACGACAATCACGTCGAGATTGCGCTTGTTGGCGGGGTTCACGAGCTTCTGATGAGCCTTATAGTTGGTCCACTTCTGGGCGAGAGGGCCTTCGGGAATCTTTGAATCAATCTGATATTCAGGAAGCTTGGAGGATTCGATGTCGGCGTAATCCTTCATGATGGGGGTAGAGTCGATCATACCCTCAAGGTTCTTGTTGTCTGCCATATCTGTGATGTGGGATTGTTAACGATGAGATTAGAAACATCCGCTATGGGCACGGACTGTGAACACGATAGCTTCGGCAATGAAGAGAAGAACCACGATGGTTGTCCACCAGAAGCCGATGCTTTTGAGGCGCGGAAGCCATGTGTCGTTGTCCCATCCGCAGCTCTGGAACATTGACCAGAAACCGTGGTTCATGTGGAACCAGAGGGCGATGAAGCCGATGATGTAGACAATGGGTGTCCACACGAGCTTGAAGGCTTCGTTGATGAAGTAGATGCCGTTTTGTGGATCGGGGAAGTGCTCGCCGAGGATTTCTGCCAGCTGCATCTTGGCCCAGAATTGAATCATGTGGACCACGAGGAAGGCGAGAATCACGATGCCGAGCACGAGCATGTTTTGCGAAGCCCATTCAACCTGTGCGGGTTTTGCAACGACTGCATAGCGGTCATTGCCACGGGCCTTGCGGTTCTGGATGGTGAGCCACACTGCATAGCAGATGTGGATGATAGCGAGGACTGCGAGGCCGATTGATGCTACGAGAGCATACCAGTTGGCTCCGAGGAATGCACAGATAGCGTTGTAGCCATCAGGCGAGAAAATAGCCACTCCGTTCATCAGACAGTGAAACGTGACAAATAGGACAAGGCAAATGCCCGTGAGTGCCATCACGAACTTCCTTCCTATAGATGAGCATGTTAACCACATAGTAGTTTGGAAATGAAATTAGAAATTATTAGATTGGATTTATGAAATTGTGCTATGGGAAAATGAGAGATTCCCGAGACCCGAAGGCCGGAATTCTATGTTCGGCATTGCCAAAGATGCGCATTGTGCTCTTGATAGTGCAAAGTTACGTCAAAACATCGGTCTTTACAAGAATTAAAGAAAAATTTCTTTAACTAATATCAACCTCTTTGTTTCGTGACAGATGTGTTTCTGAGATATTCCACACATTTTTTGACTCTTTTAGAAATTATGTGTATTTTTGTGAGCAATAAACGGCCCAAGCGCCATGTAAACCTTTTAAGGACGTTCTAAAAACATACGCACATGCCAGCAATCTTGCTCATATTCTATCGCATCTATCAGGTGGTCATCATGTGTCCGCTTCTGATAGTGGCGACTATTCTCACCGCCGTCGCTACAGTCATTGGTTCGGCCCTCGGTTTCGGCGGATGGTGGGGATATTATCCTGAAATCCTCTGGTCGCGTCTGTTTTGCTGGCTGGCGTTTGTCAGGGTGACCGTCAGTGGCCGCGAGAACATCGACTCAAAGGTCAGCTATATGTTCGTAGCCAACCATCAGGGGGCTTACGACATTTTTACTGTCTACGGCTATCTCGGCCATAATTTCCGCTGGATGATGAAGCAGAGTCTTCAGAAAATTCCATTTGTCGGGTGGGCATGCCGCTGGGCAAAGCAGATTTTTGTCGACAATTCATCGCCTGCCGCCACTCGCCGCACAATGGAGCGGGCCGAGCGCCTGCTGAGTGGAGGAATGTCGCTTGTGGTTTTTCCCGAAGGTGCGAGGACATGGACCGGCGAGATGCGCCCGTTCAAGCGCGGGGCCTACCGCCTTGCCGTGGAATTTAATCTCCCGGTCGTACCACTGACCATCGACGGCGCATTTAAGGTGCTTCCGCGATTCAAGAAACTGCCTGTCCCGGGGCATATCCATCTGACAATACATAAACCAATTCACCCTTCAACTGACG
>WSMN01000098.1 GCA_013316535.1 Muribaculaceae bacterium
CCGATTTACGCCGGGGCGCATTTTAGCGCACAAAGATACATTTTTTTCCTTTGCCGTCAAAGAGTTTGGCTGTTTTCTTTTATGCCGAAAGCTTTGCGCACGTCATCGACATAGTCGAGCTTCTCCCAGGTGAACAGCTCCACCTGCATGGTGCGGTCGCCCTGGTGGCGCGAATGGAAGGTTTTGGTGACGGTGCGCGGTGTGCGGCCTATATGGCCGTAGGTGGCGGTCTCCAGGTAGATCGGTGCGCGGAGTTTCAGGCGGTTCTCTATGGCGTTGGGGCGCATGTCGAACAGGCCGCCGACCACGCGCGAGATTTCCCCGTCGGTCATCGGCACCTTGGCCGTGCCGCGTGTGTTCACATAAAGGCTGACAGGCTGTGCCACGCCTATGGCGTAGGCCACCTGCACCAATGCTTCCTCGGCTACCCCTGCGGCCACGAGGTTCTTGGCGATGTGGCGTGCGGCATAGGCTGCCGAGCGGTCGACTTTCGATGGGTCTTTGCCCGAGAATGCGCCGCCGCCGTGGGCGCCGCGTCCGCCGTAGGTGTCGACGATGATTTTGCGTCCTGTCAGGCCGGTGTCGCCGTGGGGGCCTCCGATGACGAATTTCCCCGTGGGGTTGACGTGGAGGATGATGTTGTCGTCGAACAGGGGGCGCAGCTCTTCTGGCAGACATGCCATCAGCCGGGGCAGCAGGACCTGCGCCACATCCTTGCGGATGATTTCAAGCATCTCCTCGTCGGCCTGTTCCTGCGAGCGGTTTTCGTCGGGCAGGATGAAGTCGTCGTGCTGCGTCGAGACCACGATTGTGTTGACGCGCACCGGGTGGTTGTACTTGTCGTATTCCACCGTCACCTGGCTCTTGGAGTCGGGGCGAAGATAGGATTTGCGTCGCCCGTCGGGAGTTATATAGGTCATTGCCGATTCCTCGCGGCGTATTTTCGACAGCTCCTTCAGGATGGCGTGGCTAAGAGCCACTGTCAGTGGGATGTAGAGCGGGGTTTCGTTGCAGGCGTAGCCAAACATCATCCCCTGGTCGCCCGCGCCTTGGTTCTCGGCCTCGGCGCGTTCCACGCCACGGTTGATGTCGGGGCTTTGTTCATGGACGGCGCACAGAACCCCGCATGATTCTCCGTCGAATTTCAGTGCCGAATGGTTATAGCCGATGGTGTTGATTACGCGGCGTGCGGTATCGGCAAGGTCGACCTGCGCGGTGGATTTCACCTCGCCGGCGATTACAACCTGCCCGGTGGTGACGAGCGTTTCGCAGGCTACTTTCGAGTTGGGGTCATAGGCCAGCATCTCGTCAAGAATGGCGTCGGAAATCTGGTCGGCCACTTTGTCGGGATGTCCTTCGGAAACTGATTCCGATGTAAAAAGATAGTTCATGGGTCTTTTTAGCATTTTTTCAAGTGGTTGCAAGCAATCAAATTTTTCCACAAATCAGCATGTAACGGGTTGCCGCTCACGGCGGTGTGTTCCCTAATATTTGCATTGGAACTTTTTCGGGGACTGCTATTTTAGCCGAAAAAGCTTGCAAAGTTACGCTTTTTCCACGGCAATACGGGCAAAGTGGGTGTTAAAAATCTGTTATCAGGGGATGAGGATTTTTTCGGACTTGCCGTTATGCCGGCGGATGTAGATGCCGGCAGATGGGTTCTCTACCCTGATTCCCTGCAGGTTGAAATATTCCGCAGGGGTGTTGCCGTTGTCGGCGGCCACGGATTCCACTCCGGCGGCCTCGCCTCCCCAGTAGAGCACACGCACCTTATAAAGGTTGTAGTTGTTGGTGCGGAATGTGTAGTCGTCGGTGGCGCCCATGGGGTCGGGAGTGTGGTGCACGGTCTGGGTTGACCAGTTGTAGTCGCCTTCGGGGTCGGTGGAGTCGGTGTACCACGCCTCGTTAGTTGCGGGATTGTAGTTGACTGATTTGATGGCCGTGCGTCCGCTGAATTGCTTCAACTTGGTGAAGGTGCGGGAATTGATGTCGAACAGGTTGCTGTCGCGTCCGCTCACGCAAAGTGTGTTCTCGTCAACGGTGGAGAGGTCGTGGGTTCCGGCTTTCGGTGTGGTCACCGCAGCTTCCTCCACAAGCCGGGGGGCATCGGTGTCGGCATCCTCAAGGCGGTATATGCCGAGTTTCTGTTTGCCTATGGCGTAGAGGCGCTGGCGCTTTTCGTTCCAAACGACTCCGTGGGCATCCGGGAGGTCAATGGTTTGGAGCACAACGTTGGGGCGGTTGCGGTCGTAGAGCTGGAGCTGGTTGGTGGGTGTGGAGCAGGCTACCACAACTTTATTGCCGGGCAGCACCTCTGCCGAGTGGGCGTTGTTGCATTGGGTTGTCCAGAATTCCACTTGGCGTTTGCGGTCGTATGTCACGATTACAGCCCAGTGGTGGGAGCTTGTGGCCAGGATGCGTGTGTTGCCGTCGATGGGTTTGCAGTCGTCAAGATGGTCCATGGATTCTTTGCTCAGCCCGAGCTTGTAGGCGATGTCGCGTGCGTCGAAGTCCCATATTATCCCTTGGGTGTAGTCCTCTCCGTCGGGGATGAGGCCGGGCTGGACTGCGCTGACGTAAGTGTCGCCGCACACAAGCAGTGTCGTGGCTTGCGTGCCGTCAGGGTTGGTGATGGGTTTGGCGCGTTGCACGGATGTGCCGGCCGATGCCATTGCCGCTGCAGCTGTCAATAGAATTGAAAGTGTGAATTTTTTCATGATGCGGTTTGAATAATGATGATGAGGGATTGTAGATACGCTCCGTGCGGGCGTCTTGCAGTCGGGTCGTGTTGTCGCCGAAAGGGAGACGCCCGCATGGTGGGAGACGCCCGCACGGGGCGTCTCTACATGGCGCGGTAAAGTTACAAAAAATCCGGGAGATTTCGCAATCTCCCGGATTCCCAAACAAAATGCTATGTACAACAATTCAAATGTCTTGCTTTTAATTGGGAGTTGTTAGTTTTCAGTTATGAGTCAATAGCTGTTGGGATTTGTGCGTTAACGTTTAGGTTGTTATCGGTGCCTTGCGGCTAACAACTGAAAACTAACGACTAATAACTAACGACTCCCGACGTATATCAGTCGATTGCCTCGTCGGCCTTGTAACCGCCCATCTCGCGGATGGCGTTCTTCAGCATGGTGTACTGCTGGAAGAGGTGGTTAACGGGCACTTCGTCCTTGGTGTAGTCGTGCATCGGGCTCTTGAGGAAGAAGCTCAGGAACCGCTGGATGCCGTAACGTCCGTTGCGTGCTGCAAGGT
Organism: Muribaculaceae bacterium; assembly: GCA_013316535.1. GTDB lineage: Bacteria > Bacteroidota > Bacteroidia > Bacteroidales > Muribaculaceae > UBA7173. Next base: position 3,259 of record WSMN01000098.1, read on the forward strand.
CGCTCAACAACACGAGGTCGAGGCAGAGGGGGGCGGCGAGGATGGAGTCGCGGCAGAGGAAGTTGATTTTGATCTGCATGGGGTAGCCCATCCAGCCGAAGATGTCGATGTTGTCCCATCCCTCCTTGTTGTCGTTGCGCGGGGGATAGTAGTTGATACGTACCTTGTGGTAGTACTGGGTGTCCTCGTCGTTGCCGTGGGCATAGAGGTCGGGCTGTTCTTCAGGCACGAGGATGGATTCGAGCGTGGAGAGCTTCGATACCTCCTTGGTGCGGAAGTTGGCGGGCTCGTCGAGCACGAGGCCGTCGCGGTTGCCGAGGATGTTGGTAGAGAACCAGCCGTTCAGACCAAGGCAACGGGTGCCGATGATGGGGGCGAAACCTGATTTCACCAGGGTCTGGCCGGTCTTGAAGTCCTTGCCTGCGATGGGCATCTTGGTCTTTTCGGCCATCTCCCACATCGCGGGGATGTCGACGGTGGTGTTGGGTGCGCCCATGATGAAGGGTGCGCCTTCGGCCAAGGCTGCGTAGGCGTAGCACATCGAGGGGGCGATGTGTTCGCGGTCGTCGGCCTTCATGGCTGCCTCAAGGTCGGCCATGGTGTTGTGCACCTTCTCGTCAACGGGGACATAAACTTCGGTTGAAGCTGCCCAGAGCACAACCACACGGTCAACGCCGTTCTCTTTCTTGAAGTTGCGGATGTCCTCGCGGAGCTGCTCAACCATGTCCCAGCGCGTTGCGCACTGCTTGACGTTGTCGCCGGTGAGACGCTTTGCATAGTTGTGGTCGAAAGCGGCCTTCATGGGCACGATTTTCTCCAGCTCGTCCTTCACGGGGTTGATGTCCTTCTCCTTGAGAACCTCGCAGTTGATTGCGGATTCGTAGGCGTTCTGGGGGTAAACGTCCCATGCGCCGAACACGATGTCGTTCAGGTCGGCCAGGGGCACGATTTCGTTATATTTGAGGTATTTCTTGTCTGCGCCTTCGCCAACACGGATGCGGTCGTACTGGGTCATGGAGCCAACGGGCTTTGCCAGTCCTTTGCGGGTCATCAATACACCGGTCATAAAGGTCGACGACACTGCGCCGAGACCGACAACCAATACGCCGAGCTTGCCCTCGGCTTTCTTTACATTACTCATCTTTAGTTGTTCGTTATTTAAATAATGTTTTTTTGTGTTTCCTGTGGCGGGGGCAACGTGCCGTTGCGGCCATAGTTGCCGTTGCATTTTGTTCTGTGCCGTTGCGCTCCCTGCGGTGCGCGGCGGACTGCCTTTCCCTCGGTATTTGAAATGTGAAAATATGTTTTCGAGGGTGGTGGCTTAAAATCGGCTCAAAAGTACACATAACTTTCCAAATGCAAAATAATTTCGATGGAAAAGTTTGTGTAATTTCGCAAATAAGTGTTATAATTAGCGGACGTTAGATAAATTTTGCAAAATTGGCCATCTCATAGATGCGTAATTGCAAATGAATGCAAAATGAGCTATCCTTCTCAATAGTTAACCGGGGTACATTCGGCTTTGGCCGCCCGTCAAATTGGAGTTTGGAGTTTGGAGTTTGGAGATTGGAGATTGGAGATTGGTGGGGCGTGGCGGTGTTGGCGGTGGTGAGACGGATGCCCGGAGGGCATGGGGCTGTGTAGCCGGGTACATGGAGCCGTTGAGGCGACATGTGCCCGGTTGCAGTGGTGTGGAGGGGTGTCTGAAAGACACCTTGTTGAGTGCATAATATGGTGGGGTTATCTGTGTTTGGCGGTTCGCGATGTGGCGGAATGCGCAACAGGGTGTCTTGTCAGACACCTCCCATGCCGTCACAATAACCGGGCACACATGCCTGTCGGCATTGTGTACCCGGCTACGCAGCCCCATGCCCTCCAGGCATTGTTTTCGGAAACTCCATGCGGTTGGGGTGTGCGGTTATGAATGTGGCGTGATTGGGTTGTGATGTGGTTAGTATTCGGGATTGGCAAATGTTGCGAGCGTCCCGCCAATGGTTCGTCGGGCATCGTCAACGTAACCGTCATTCATATGCGAGTGTTTCCTAATGGCCTAATACGCATGTTGCCTGGGGATGGCGGATTGTCGATATTTGCGGAAGTTAATTGTTGGTAGTGGCGGTGGATTCGTGGGGGAAATAGGGATGGTTTGGGTCTATGCCCTGTTGGATTAGCCAATCGCGGTATTCTTCGAGGAATGATATGGTGGAGTGGTGTTGCTTTTGGTTGCAGATGTAGGCTTTGATTGTCTCGAGGTCGGATTTTGCATAGGTGAATGCACCATAGCCTTCCTCGAAGAATACCGCGATTGGCTAATCCAACAGGGCATAGACC
>WSMN01000021.1:0-9397 GCA_013316535.1 Muribaculaceae bacterium
AAGAAAAAAATGCCTGCCGCGATGAGCAGTGCCGATACGATAGGTAAATAGTTGCGTTTCATTTTATCGCTGTTTTGATTATTGGTTGTCATTTGTGGGTTAATTGCCGTTAACGGCGGTCTTTAGTTGGTCGCCCTCATACAATGGTTCGGCTTTTTCCTGAACCATTGTATAGATTAGACAACCATATATGGCAAAGGGTTTAGTGTGCATTTATGATTTCTGTGGTATTTATATAGGCATTGAATATTTGTTGTATGAATATGCGCTATATTCTGATTTTATTGAAAAAATATCGCAGTTTTATTTGTTTGATGAGGTTATTTTCGTAATTTTGGCGTTGTAACTTAGCATGAGTTTTGAATAAAATTTTTGTGATGCAATAAATATACGGTAACTATGGCTGAAAAACGTAAACGCTACCTCCTCTCCGAAGACGATATACCACGCAAATGGTACAACATACAGGCAGATATGCCCAACAAGCCGTTGCCACCGCTCAATCCGGGCACGCGCCGGCCCATGGAAGCCAAGGACTTATACCCGGTTTTCGCATGTGAATGCTGCGACCAGGAAATGAACCAGACCGACCGCTGGATTGAAATCCCCGGGGAAGTAAGGGAAAAATATAAGTATTACCGTTCAACTCCTTTGGTTCGTGCTTATGGCCTGGAGGAGGCTCTCGGCACCCCCGCCCACATCTATTTCAAAAACGAGAGCGTCAGCCCCATGGGTTCACACAAGCTCAATTCGGCAATCCCGCAGGCGTATTACTGCAAAAAGGAGGGGGTTACCAACGTTACCACCGAGACCGGTGCTGGGCAGTGGGGTGCGTCACTGGCCTATGCAGCGAGTCTTTTCGGCCTGGATGCCGCTGTGTACCAGGTGAAAATATCATATGAGCAGAAGCCTTACCGACGTAGCATAATGCAGACGTTCGGAGCGCAGGTCACCCCTTCACCGTCCATGTCCACCCGCGCGGGAAAGGACATACTCACTGCAAATCCCAACTGCCAGGGTTCGCTCGGCACGGCCATTTCAGAGGCGGTGGAACTTGCACGCACAACCCCCAATTGCAAGTATGCTCTCGGTTCGGTGCTAAACCATGTGTCGCTTCACCAGACCGTTATCGGCCTGGAGGCCGAAAAGCAGATGGAGATGGCCGGCGAGTATCCCGACATGGTGATTGCATGTTTCGGTGGCGGCTCCAATTTCGGCGGGATAGCCTTCCCGTTCATGCGTCATAAAATCAAGGGGGAGGAGGGGAAGTCGCACACGCGGTTCATTGCCGCCGAACCGGCATCGTGTCCCAAGCTCACGCGCGGTGAGTTCCGTTACGATTTCGGCGATGAGGCCGGCTACACCCCGTTGTTGCCCATGTTCACGCTCGGCCATAAATTCGCCCCGGCCAACATCCATGCCGGAGGTCTGCGCTACCATGGTGCTGGTTCAATTGTTTCGCAACTGATGAAGGACGGGCTGATGGAGGCTGTCGACATCCCGCAGCTGGAAACGTTCGAGGCCGGATGTCTGTTCGCCCGCGCAGAGGGGATAATACCGGCTCCCGAGTCGTGCCATGCAATAGCTGCCACCATACGTGAGGCCAGGCGGTGCAAGGAAACTGGGGAAGAGAAGGTGATTCTGTTCAATCTTTCAGGCCACGGCCTTATCGACATGGCTTCCTACGACAAATATCTGGCGGGCGACCTCGTCAACTATGAGCTTTCCGATGAAGCCCTTCGCAAAAGCCTCGGGAAAGAGTGATGATGTCGTATGCGGTGATGCTGTCAGATGTTGAATGACTTCGGTTCCGGGCGGGTGGGCAGTTCCGTGTCCAGGCGCCCGTCGTGTGTGCGGGGTTTGGTCATTTTAAGTTTGATTTCATCGAATCCGCGCCCGTAGACACCGTTGACCTGCGCCTGGGTGATGAACGCATCCTTGTCGATTGACTTTATGATGCGGAAAATTGTCACCGATTCGATTTTGCGGCACATCACCAGCAGCACTTTGACATCCTTTTTGGAGTACCAGCCCATGCCGTTGAGCACCGTGCAGCCGCGTTGCGCCTCGTTGTTGATTGCCGTGGCTATCTCCTGCCAATAGGGCGAGAAGATGGTGAACTGCACGGCCATGCGGTTGGTGTTTATCATCATGTCGGCCATGAAAGGTATGACAAACAGAGTGATGAGACCGTAGACCAGGGCCGGGACGGCTGCCTGGAAATCGAATTCAGGTGTCAGGATGAATTTCAGCAACATCGATGAGCAGATGACGGAGAGGTCGAAATACATCATTGCGCGGCCTATCGACACGTTGCTTTTCTTGGAGGCAACAGCCGCCACGATGTCCGTGCCTCCAGTGGAGCCGTTGTGGATGAACACCAGCCCTATCCCGAGACCGCATAGCACCGCTCCTATTATGATGTCCATAAAAGTCTGTCCCTCAACGGGGGGCTTGGTGAACATCGGCTGGAACACAGCAAAAATGGTTGTGATTATAACCACGCCGAACAATGTGCGTATCACAAACGTGCGTCCGACTATTTTCCATGCTGCTATGAGCATCAGTATGTTAACCGTGAAGATGGTGATGGAGTAGGGGATGTGGAAGCCGAAAACGCCGTAGCTTACCATGTCGACGACCTGGCTTAGCCCGGCCATTCCCCCTATCACAACCTTATCGGGTGCGGTGGCTATGAACGCGCAGAATCCGAGGCCGTAGAGCGAGATTCCGAAGATGATGAGCAAGTAGTCCTTGGCGAAAAGCCATAGTTTTGGACGCGGAATGGTCATGGTGTCAGGTCGGGTTATGATTGCTTTCAGGTGGAAAAATGACGGGGTGCATCTGGGGCTGCATCCCTGATTACATTCGTGCGGTAATATCTGGGGCTATTCCGCAACAAAATTACATTTTTTCCCGTAACCACAAGCAACTGCGTCCGTGATTTTTTTAATGAAGTCGGGGTTGTGGCTTATTTGCAGGGTTCTGTCAATTGTATTCGGCGTGTGCATTGAAGCAAGGGCAGTCCTTGCGTGCAAAGTCGCGGTGACCATAAACAATCGCTTCAGGAAACGCTTGTTTAAGCGTGGTAATCAGCCGTTCCAGTGTGGCGCGCTGTTTCGCGGTGCGTGTGTCGGCACTCTTGAAGTGACGGTTTAATCCGCCAACGTAACATATGCCCACCGAATGGCGGTTATGCCCCAGACAGTGCGCCCCGCTTCGGTGCAGAGGTCTGCCTGTTTCCACCGTCCCGTCAATGCTCACCACAAAGTGGTAGCCGATGTCGGAGAATCCCCGGTCGCGCGTGTGCCATCGCCTGATGTCGGTTGCCCTCACCTCCCGTCCTTCCGGCGTGGCCGAGCAGTGCACAATGATTTCCCTGATTTTCCTCTTTCCGGCAAGATTTCTAAACGTTGCCGCATCTTGTCTCTGTGTGGTTTTCATAGCTTCGCATCTTTTGTTGTTCCGTGATGCAAAGTTACATACGCCGGTTCCCGTTTTCCTCCCCTAAAAATCCTAAAAAACGCACCCCAGGGCTGTGCCGAGGGGTGCGTTTAATTGGAATGTTGGTGATCAGGAGCGGTAGCGGGCGGCCTGGGAGGCGATGAGGTCGGAGTCGGCGAAGTAGTTGATGCGCATGGCGGCGCGGACTTCGTCGAGGGTGGCTGCTGCTGCTGCGCGGGCAGCCTCGGAGCCTTGGCGGAGGATGTCGTATACGGCGGGGATGTTCTGCTCGTATTGGCGGCGGCGTTCACGGATGGGGGCGAGTTCCTCCTCGAGGACGTTTATGAGGAGTTTTTTCACTGTGCCGTCACCTACCCCGCCGCGGGTGTAGTGGTCTTTGAGTTCCTGCAGGTTGGCATAGTCGGGGAGATATTTGGCAAAGTGCCCGTCGTTGCTGAATGCATCGAGATAGATGAACGGGCAGTTGCCTTCGATGTGTCCCGGAGAATCGATTGTGAGGTGTTCCGGGTCGGTATACATGCTGTTGACCTTTTTCTTGACCTCTTTGGGTGTGTCGGAAAGGTAGATGCAATTGCCGAGTGATTTGCTCATCTTTGCCTTGCCGTCGGTTCCGGGGAGACGCTGGCACACGGCGTTGTCGGGGAGGAGGATTTCCGGCTCGACGAGGGTTGGGCCGTAGATGTTGTTGAATCGGTTGACTATTTCGCGTGTAAGCTCAATCATCGGAGCCTGGTCCTCGCCTGCAGGTACTGTGGTTGCCTTGAATGCGGTTATGTCGGATGCCTGGCTCACGGGGTAGCAGAAGAATCCTACTGGGATGGACTGCTCGAAATTACGCATCTTTATCTCGGTCTTGACCGTAGGGTTGCGTTGCACGCGCGAAACGGTCACGAGGTTCATGTAGTAGAATGCGAGTTCGCAGAGTTCCGGCACCTGGCTCTGGATGAATATCGTTGTCTTTGCGGGGTCGATGCCTACGGACAGGTAGTCCAACGCCACCTCTATGAGGTTCTGGCGTATTTTCTCTGGATTGTCGGCGTTGTCGGTCAGTGCCTGTGCATCGGCAATCATCACGAAAATCTTGTCGAACCGGCCGGAGTTCTGCAGCTCCACGCGGCGGCGGAGTGAGCCTACGTAGTGTCCGAGGTGCAGTTTGCCTGTCGGGCGGTCCCCCGTGAGTATGATTTTTTCCATTGTTCTGTTGCTTGAGGTTGTTTTCTTCCTGCAAAGGTAATAGAAATTTTTAAAAAGCACCACAGCCTTGTTCTCCGTGAAAACGAGGCTGTGGTTGCTATTGGACCTTACAGGGTGTAGGTGCCGGCGGTGAGCTCTTGGGGGGCGGAGGGATAGCTCCATGTGCCGGTGGCGGTGCGGCGGGGCAACCACACTTCCGCGTTGGTGCCTGCCGGGACGGTGATCTGCATGGAGAGGGTGTTGCCTTCTGCCTCCCATCTGACGCTTATCGTGCCGTAGGGCGTGGGCTGGGTGACTTCAGTCCAGCTGATTCCGTCGGGAATCTGGGGCCTGACGGTGAAGCGGCGGTAGCCCGGTTCGTTGTCATCGGGGGTTATGCCGCCGAGGGCTTGGTAGAACCATGAGCCTATGCCGTTGAAGCAGTTGTGCACATGGCTCCGCTGTCCGTCCCAGTATTCCCAGGTGGCGGTCGCGCCGTTGTCGATCATGTAGAGGAATCCGGGCTTGCTGCGTTTCTTGAGCATCCCGTAGAAGAAATCGGGTTGCTGCATTTTCACTGCCCATTCGGTGACTATGGGTATGCCCACCAGTCCTGCGGCGAAGTGGCCTTTGTGTTTCCCTGCCGACAGCGCAAGCATCTTGTCGGTCACCGGCTCCACAAGTTCGGCGGGAACTGCGCCGACGAGCATGGGGTAGCACATGTCGAGTTGCGATCCGGTGCCGTAGGTTTGTGTGCCGGGGTGGTAGAATTTCCGGTGTATGGCCGCGTTGAGCGCGTCGCGGCGGTCGCTCCACCGGGTGGCTTCCGCCCCGTTGCCGGTGAGGGCTGCTATGCGGCTCATGTATGCGAGCGTTTGGCTGACCACGCAGTTGCTGACGAGGTCGACCGATTCGCCTCCCACATCGACCCCGTCGGGGGCAATCCAGTCGCCGAGGTACCAACCGGCGTAATAGGGGTCGTCCCACCGGCGCAGCAGTCCGTCGTCATCGGTGTGATTTTCCACGAATCCCATCCATTCTTTCATGTAGGGGTAGCAGGCTTGGATTATGCGGCTGTCGCCGTAGCTGACATATGTGCGCCAGGGGGCGAATGCCATGAAGGCGTTCCAGTAGGGGCCGCCTCCCCCTTCGGCAGTCGCGCTGGGGGCTGCGTTCGGCATCATTCCCCCCTCCTGCATGGAGTCGCCCCAGCCTGTGAGCCAGTTGGAATAGACGTGTGCCGCATCGAACATGGTCTGGAGCGCGACAGTCGATGAATTGCCGTCGCCCCCGTAGCCTGCGCGTTCAAGGTGGGGGCAGTCGACCATGTAGCCGCTGTATGTGAGGCATTCGAGGGTGTGCTTCACCATGTCGTGGATGGCGTTTATGTCGGTGTCGGAGCACCGGAATGTGGCGGATTCGCCGGAGAGGTTGCCGATCTGCAGGCCGCGTATTGATTTGGTTTCCGGGGCTTTGTCGACGCCTGTGATCAGTGCGTAGCAGTAGGCATGGTGATGGAATTTGTTGCAGAAGCGTTCGCCGGGTTCCCCGTTGGAAACGAAGATGTCGGCTTCGCCCCCCTGTGTCTGGAATTTGCCGTTGTCGAGGTGGTCGCTGTAGGCAATCCTGACCTCCCGCCCCTGCGGTAGCGGCGGCATCTCCATTTCAAACCACCCGGTGAACACGTGCCCCATGTCTACAAGCCAGCCGTCGCCCGAGGATGCGATGCTTACCGGGGTGTGGACTGCCGTGATGCGGTTGGGCGCGGTGGTCTGCGGGGTGACTTCGCGCGGGTTCACCTTGATTACCGTTGCCTTTGTCCATTGCCTCCCGTCGTCGAGCGATTCCGTGGACATTGACTCCGGCTCGAGGGCCGCTTCGAGGCGTTCGCCGCCGAACTGCAGCGGCTGCCATGCGCCGGTGTCCCTGTAGCCCGATTCCGAGGCCACCCATTTGTCGTCGGTCGTCAGCAGGTGCTCCACTTTCCGGCCTTTCACACAGTCGATGCAGGCTTTCACTGCGGGGCCGTCGTGCTCGGCGTTGTAGGTGTTTGCGCGGTACCACCCGCGCCCGAGCCTTATCACCACATCGTTGCCGGAGGGCTTCACCAGGTCGGTTATGTCGTATGACACGATGAGGGAACGTTTGTCGAGGCGCGACACTGCGGGCTGCAGCACTTCGCCCCCCGCCTTGGTGCCGTTGACATACAGCTCATGGTAGCCGAGAGAGTTCACATGGGCTATCACCCGGGCTTTGTCGTCGGCTCCCCGGGGCATGTCGAAGCTGTTGCGCAGCATGGGGGTGGATGTGTCGGCCTTCGGGTAGACGTAGGCCACCATTGTGCCCATCGCCTTGCACTGCCCGTAGACGCTTTCGGGAGTTTCCCCCTCGTCGACTGGCATCACTGGGCAGGTGAGGATGTCGGACACGAACCGGTCGGTGAAATAGAGCTTTTCATAGCCTTTCTTCACTTCGTCTTCGGAAAATTCGGGTGACGGCTCCACGCTCCATCCTTTCGGGAGGCGTATCGCGAAGTTGCCGTAGCTGTCGCCCGCCGGATTTACCGAGCCTTTGGTGTCGACCGAAAGTTCCACCATAACCGGGAACGATTCGCCCGCCGGGACGGATTCGGGCATGAATATCTGTGTTATCTTCGAGCCGCAGGCCGCCAGTGTGACAAGCGCAGCAGCCGCGATGTAATGTTTCTTTGCGATGACCATGGCTTATCGGATTACCACTTTTTCGATTTTATTGCCTGTTCGGCGTATGTAGATCCCGTTCCGGGGGCTTTCCACGCGGATTCCCTTGAGGTTGAAATATTCGGCCTTGGCGTTGCCATCGGCAGGAATCTCATCCGTGCTCCCCTGGGCGGGGGTGATCCTTATGGGGGGGAACTTCCCTCCGAACCGTTGCCGGATCGAGGGGCCGAGATCCTTGATCCGGTCGGCGGCATAGATTTCGTCGTCCCCCTCCTTGTAGGGGCCGGCGGGGGTGTAGCGTCCGGCATCGTTGGAGTCGAATGTGCCGTTCTCGAACAGGCGGCTGTCGGAGTTTACGCTGTAGTTGAATGTGGCGTCGCTGTAGATCACCGGGTTGCCTACATACTGGTAGTAGGAGTTTTCCTCATCGCCCGACAGGATTTCGAGGCGGTAGTCCTTCCCGGCGATGGCATCGGGCGATGTCTTCACGTTGAGATGGATTTCCACCCTGTCGATTTCATCGGAGTCCCAGTGGATTTTGTCGACGGTGCTGTAGCCGAGGTATTCGACGGGATAGTCTATCCCGTCGAGATATTCTTCCCTGTTGTACCTGTGGTTGGCTATCCCGGTGTACACGCGGTTAGGAATCATCAGGTATTTTTGCGGCTGGTTGCCGGATGAGCCGGACGACATGCCGATATATTCGCCCGGCATTTCGTTCCCGTCGATATATCCGACACCGAAACGGCCCACCTTGCTCCATGCCGACGGCTCGCCGGCTTCGTTCCACACCCTCACACGCCAGTAAGCCTGTATGCCGGGGGCCAGTGCGTCGCCGGCATATTCCACGCCGACCGATTGCTGCGATTCCACACGCCCCGTGCCCCACAGGTCGGATTCTCCTCCGTTGGCAACTGCGATGCTGTCGGTTCCCACTTGCAATTCGTAGGCACTCTGTGATTTCCATCCGTCGGGGAGTTTCCAGCTTAGCCTCGGTGCGAGTGTTGCCACGGCAATGGGTCGTTCCAACCCTTCGCATTTGAGGTCATAGGCACAATTGCCGTCGCCTGGGACTCCGTGTGGCGCGCCGCCCATGATGATGGCTGCGGCTGATGCTCCGGCGACGGCACACAATGCCGCTGCCGAAGCCCATAGCTTGTTTTTTCGTTTAAGCATGATCGGTTTGCCTTTACATTTGTTGAAAATTGTCATTTTATGAACGATTGATGTGGGCGAAGCCTTTATTTTCCCATGTATAATTCGTATTTTTGCGTGTGGCTGCAGGCTGAAGCCGGCATGGTTGCGGCCTCGAGAGAGACATGTTCAATTATCACCACAGTATATTAATTATTCCGTTACTTATGAAGACAAAGAAGATGTGGCTTGCGTTAGCGACGGCCTTGCTCGGGTTTTCCCAGCTTTCCGCCGCGCCGAAGTATGCCTACGACAGTGTGCCGGGCGACCCGCTGCACACAAAAATCTACACGTTGCCCAACGGGCTGAAGGTGTTCATGTCGCAGAATCCGCGTGAGCCGCGCATCCAGGCTTACATAGCGGTGCGCGTGGGCGGCAAGAACGACCCGGCTGAAACCACCGGGCTTGCGCACTATTTCGAGCATCTTATGTTCAAGGGCACGCCGCATTTCGGCACCATGGACTATGCCCGCGAGAAGCCTATGCTCGATGAAATCGAGGCTCTGTTCGAGACCTACCGGCAGACGACCGACTCGGTTGCGCGCGCAGCTCTCTACCACCGCATAGACTCCATCAGTTTCGAGGCATCGAAACTGGCCATTCCCAACGAGTATGACAAGATGATGGCGGCAATCGGTGCCAACGGCACCAACGCCTACACTTCGCAGGATGTGACCTGCTATGTGGAGAACATCCCTGCCAACGAGCTGGAACGGTGGGCAATAGTGCAGTCCGACCGCTTCAAGGAGCCGGTGATACGCGGGTTCCACACGGAGCTGGAGACCATCTATGAGGAGAAGAACATGTCTCTGACCAACGACGGCCGCAAATCCAACGAGAAGATGCTCTCCACGCTGTTCCCTTCG
>WSMN01000021.1:9497-11076 GCA_013316535.1 Muribaculaceae bacterium
ATCCCTACGGCACACAGACCGTGCTGGGGACGCAGACTCACCTTAAGAACCCCTCGATAAAGAACATCAAGAAATATCACGGCCAGTGGTATGTGCCCAACAACATGCTGATTGCGCTGTCGGGCGATTTCAATCCCGATGACGCGGTGGATGTGATTACCCGCTATTTCGGCGACATGAAACCGAACCCCGACATCAAACGGCTGGAGGTTAAGCCGGAGGCGCCGTTCACCGAGCCGGTTAGAGCCGAGGTATGGGGCAACGATGCCGAGCGGCTCACGCTGGCATGGCGCATCCCTGCTGCCGCCCACGATGACATCCTGCCGCTGCAGGTTATGTCGCAGGTGCTTTCCAACGGTTCGGCAGGGCTTATGGACCTCGACCTTGACCAGGCGCAGAAGGTGCTCGCTTCCGGGGCCTACAACTACAGTATGGCAGACCAGGGGGCTTTCATCATGGTCGGTCTGCCGCTCGGCGGCCAGACGCTCCCCGAAGTGGAGGCGTTGCTGCTTGCCGAAGCCGACAAACTGCGCAAGGGGGAGTTCAGCGATGCGCTCGTGGATGCCGTCAAGGCCAACATGATGCTCCAGCTTGAGAAATCGTTGCTGGAGAACTCCGACCGTGCCGACTACTATGTGGAAGCGTTCGTGAACGGGGAGGACTGGAAAGATGCAGTGGCCGATATCAACCGTCTGAAGGACATCACCAAGGCGGATGTGGTTGCCGTGGCCAACAAATATGTGGGCGCGAACAACTATGCGGCCATAAGCAAACGTCAGGGCGCGCCCAAGGACGAACTGAAAATCGCCAAGCCGGCCATCACGCCGATTGTGACCAACCGCGACACCACCTCGGCGTTCCTGCGCAATCTTACCGGGATGACGGTGGAGCCTATCGAGCCGAAGTTCGTTGATTTCCAGAAGGAACTGAAATCAACCGCCCTCGCCAACGGCGCGCAGCTGCTTTATACCCACAATCCGTATAACGAGCTGTTCGACCTTACTTTCGTTTACGAGACCGGCAGCTGGGCCGACCGCATATTGCCATATGCGGCACAGTATGTCAACCTGGTGGGAACCAAGGATATGACCCCGGCACAGGTGCAGGAGGCATTCTATTCGCTGGCATGTGAATATTTTGTGAGCGTTGCCGCCGAGCGTTCCTACATCGTGATCCGCGGCCTCAGCGAGAACATGACCAAGGCTGTGGCGCTGCTTGAAAAGCTCATCACGGAGGCTGTTTCCGACACGGAGACCATGACAGCCTTCATCGAAAGAACCATGAAATCGCGTGCCGACGCCAAGTCCAACCAGCAGCGTAATTTCCAGCGTCTGCGCACATATGTGAACTACGGTCCCGACTATGTTAAGGCAACCGTCATGAGCGATGAGGAGTTGCGTGCCCTTACCCATGAGGCTGTCACCAAATCGCTGCGCGACATGCTGTCGTTGAGCCACCGCATAATCTATTATGGCCCCCTGACGGAGCAGCAGGTTGTTGCCGACCTCGATGAGAACCACCTGAAAGGTGTGAAGCTCACTGAACCTGCGCCGTTTGTGCGCCATGAGGTGCAGTGTAC
>WSMN01000021.1:11173-22288 GCA_013316535.1 Muribaculaceae bacterium
CCCGACGAGACGGTCGTGTTCGTCGCACCCTATGATGCCAAGCAGTTGTATATGACGATGTTTGCCAACGAAGGGAAGCAGTTCGACCCGGCCATACACCCGGAGGTGGAACTCTATAACGAGTATTTCGGAGGTTCGATGAACGCCATCGTGTTCCAGGAGATGCGCGAGGCTCGTTCGCTGGCTTATTCCGCATGGGCTGTGCTTGCAGAACCTTCAAAACTCCCTTATCCTTACTATTATATGGCGCAGATTGCCACGCAGAACGATAAACTGATGGATGCCATAAATGCGTTCAACGGCATTATCAATGATATGCCGCAGAGTGAGGCTGCTTTCAAGGTGGCCAAGGATGCGATTGACTCGCGTCTGCGAACGAAGCGCGTGATTGACGACAATATCGCCTGGGCTTATATCAATGCTGCCGACAAGGGGCTGGCTCCCTCGCTCGACGGGGGCGGTAAGAACCGTTCCGCCGGCTTGAACCTTGACCGCGAGACGTTCAACGCCCTGCCCGCCATGACTATGGCAGACATAGTGAAGTTCCAGCAGGATAACGTAAAAGACCGCAAATACTATTACGGCATCCTCGGCAAGGTGGAAGACCTCGACATGGATTCCCTCTCGAAGCTGGGCAAGGTGGTTGTGCTCACCACCGAGGATATATTCGGGTATTGAAGTGAGAAGTAAGAAGTGAGGAGGGGGGAGAAAATAGAAGGCAGGAGTAAGGAGTGGGTCATTATTAGAGCGTGGAAAATTTTATAAGATTTTGTCTCTGTCCCCACTCCTTGCTCCTGCCTTCTATTTTCTCCCCCCTCCTCACTTCTAACCTCATTCCAGATGCTAAAATTATTGAAAAGGGGTGGATGTGAGGCGAAAATTTTGTAATTTTGCGGACGAATTAAAAGGGGATTTGTTGAAACGGACGGGGAAGTGCGGCATATTAGAATCAATCCAACTAACTTAGTTATATTAAAATGGTAAGCTATAAAGAATTGGGTCTTGTGAACACCCGTGAGATGTTTGCAAAGGCTATCAAAGGGGGATACGCAATCCCGGCTTTCAACTTCAACAACATGGAGCAGCTTCAGGCCATCATCAAGGCCGCTGCCGAGGAGAAGTCGCCTGTAATCCTCCAGGTTTCCAAGGGTGCCCGCAACTATGCCAACGCCACTCTTTTGCGTTATATGGCACAGGGTGCCGTTGCCTATGCCAAGGAACTTGGCTGGGAGCATCCCCAGATTGTTCTTCACCTCGACCATGGCGACAGCTTCGAGCTTTGCAAGAGCTGCATCGACAGCGGTTTCTCTTCAGTGATGATCGACGGCTCGCATCTCCCCTATGAGGAGAACGTGGCTCTGACCAAGCAGGTTGTTGATTATGCACATCAGTATGACGTGACTGTGGAAGGTGAGCTTGGTGTTCTTGCCGGTGTTGAGGATGAGGTTTCGTCTGACCATCACACCTACACTGACCCCGAAGAGGTTATCGACTTCGCCACCCGCACCGGTTGCGATTCTTTGGCTATTTCGATTGGTACCAGCCACGGGGCTTATAAGTTCACTCCCGAGCAGTGCACACGCAACGCCGAGGGTCGTCTTGTTCCCCCGCCATTGGCATTCGAGGTGCTCGATGCGGTTATGCAGAAGCTCCCCGGCTTCCCCATCGTGCTCCACGGTTCGTCGTCGGTTCCCCAGGAATATGTTGATATGATTAACGAATATGGCGGCAAACTTCCTGATGCTATCGGTATCCCCGAAGAGGAACTCCGCAAGGCTGCCAAGAGTGCGGTTTGCAAAATCAATATCGACTCTGATTCCCGCCTGGCAATGACCGCCGCTGTGCGCAAGGTGTTCACTGACAAACCCGGTGAATTCGACCCCCGCAAATATCTCGGCCCGGCTCGTGACGAGATGGAGAAGCTCTACAAGCACAAGATTGTGAATGTACTCGGCTCCAACGGCAAGGCTGAATAATATCCATCCTGTTAAAGAATACGCGGGTCGCCTCACATGAGGCGACCCGCGTTGTTTTTAGAGTGTTGTATCAATTGGGGGCAACAGTCATTTGCGCGGTAGAGACGGCATGAATGCCGTCTCTACCGTGTTTGTGTTTGGTCCGGCCGGGCGGATGCAGGGGGCGGGGTCAGGCGTTCTTGTGCTTTTCGAGCTGGCGTTCGAGGGCCTCGAGGCAGAGGTCGATAGCTTCTTCGAAGGTGTCGGCGACTTTGGTGGCCACGAGTTCGCCTTGCGGGAGGGTGACTTTCACCACGGCTTCCTTGTTCATGGCGGTTTCGGGTTTCACTACGGTGAGTTTCGCGTCGAATGTGGTTATAGCGTTGTTATGTCGTGCGAGGCGTTCCGCTTTCTTGTTGATGAATGCCACGAGGCGTTCGTTTGCGTCGAAGTTGATGGCTTGAATTCTTACATCCATAGTCGTTATCCTCCTTGATTTTTTTTGGCGCGTGGATGCGCGAGTTGGTAATTGTTTTTTAATTCCCGGTAGGTTATATGTGTATATACCTGTGTCGTTGCGAGGGAGCTGTGCCCAAGCAGCTGTTGCACGCTGCGGAGGTCGGCTCCGTTGTTTAACATATCGGTGGCGAAAGAGTGGCGGAGGGTGTGGGGCGATTGCCGTGAGGCGAGTGTGTGCCCGCGAAGGGCTTCCTTTACTATGCGCTCAACCAGCGTCGGGTATAACGGTGCGCCGTTGGGGCGTGTGAAGAAGCTTTGTGTTGCGCGGATGCCTGTTTTTAGGAATCTTGCCTTGCGGTAGTCGTCGATGGCCTCGGCAAGCTCTTTGCCGAATGGGATTATTCTTTCCTTATTACGCTTTCCGAGTACTTTTAGTTCGCCCAGGCGGGTGTCGACATCGGCATCGAGCAGGCCGATGAGCTCGGCACGGCGTATGCCGGTGGTGTAGAGCATGAGCACAACCAGCCTGTCGCGAAGGGGGGTAAAGGTGTCGGCCGAGGGGAGGGTGATTTCCCTTTGGTTTGCGGTCAGGTCGCTTTCTTTGCCGGTGGCGGAGGGTGGCGGCCCGAGGATTTCCTCCATTTCGGCCTGACGGATGTAGACCGGAAGTGCCGTTGGGGTCTTTGCCAGCTGCACGTCGAGTGCCGGGTTGAACGGAAACCCCTTGGTGCGCATCAGATAGCGGTAGAGTGTGCTGACGGCCGACATCTTTCGGTGTATCGCCCGGTGTGTCAGTCCTTTTTCGGCAAGGTGCAGTGCCCATGCGCGCAAATCGGCGACGGTGCATTCCATGGGGTTGAATGCCTCGGGGTCGCCATCGGTAAGGTAATCGGCGAGCTGGCGTAAGTCGGTACGATACGACAAAACGGTGAGAGCCGAATAATTCAGCTCACACCGCAGATATGTCAAAAATGATTCTATCAACATTGTCGCTCCGTGTCGGCTAACTGTATGTGGTGCCGCACACGAAGATAATGCAATCTTTCGGTATTTCCAAATTTCGTTTAAAGAAATTTATGGTAAACCGATGCCCGGCGGTAAAAAATCACCGTCGGGTGAGCAATGGCGAAGGATTATTCCTCTACAAGACGAAGTTTCTGCACGTAAACAGCCTTCATCATCTTCTTGCGGTTGGTGACAGAGGGCTTTTCAAAGGCCTGGCGGCTACGGAGTTCTTTCACGATGCCGGTCTTTTCAAATTTACGTTTGAATTTCTTGAGAGCTTTTTCGATGTTGTCGCCTTCTTTAACTTGTACGATAATCATTTTTTGTAAATCTTATTTTTGTTCTGTTTTAATGCTGTTTTTGGCATTGAGGCGGCGCGAAAGAACGAACCTATCGCGCTGTTGCTCTTTAGCGGGGCAAAATTACTGATATTTTTTGTGGCGCGCAAGTTTTTGGCATAAATTTGTGATATTTGTGAGTTTGTCGGGGATTCATTATTTTTGTCAGTTGAGAGAGGGGCGCGAGAACTTCCTGTGATCCCTGCGACTTTTTTGGGTGCGGATTGCAAAAAAATGATTACTTTTGTATAATATTCTGTGGGAACGCGACTTTGGAGCGTGCCACAGATTGATTGCGGGCTACGAAGCGACGATTAGTCCTGTCTCTAACCCTGATTACAAGCATTACACGGATACTGATGTCAGACAACCTTAAGGATATACCGGCCCCGGAAGATATTCAACCCGGTTCCCCGCAGGAGAATACTGCGGATTCCACCTTTTACGATTCCTGTGGACCAGCCGCTATGGATGATTCCGAGGAATTCGACGTGATTGCAGAAGATGTTGAAGCCGAAGCATCGGAACTACCACCGGCCATCGGGACGGAGGCCGCACGGTTGCGTCTCGGGGGGATGTACCGCAACTGGTTCCTGGATTATGCCTCTTATGTGATTCTGGAGCGCGCAGTGCCTCATATCGACGACGGGCTGAAGCCGGTGCAACGCCGCATCCTGCATTCGATGAAGACGCTCGACGACGGGCGTTTCAACAAGGTTGCCAATATCGTGGGTAACACTATGCAGTATCACCCCCACGGGGATGCTTCCATAAAGGATGCCCTTGTGCAGCTGGGGCAAAAGGAACTGCTGGTTGACACGCAGGGGAACTGGGGCAACCTGCTGACCGGGGATGATGCCGCAGCCGCTCGTTACATTGAGGCACGCCTGTCCCCCTTTGCGTTGGAGACGCTCTATAACGCGAAGATAACCGACTGGGTGCCATCCTACGACGGGCGGAAGAAGGAGCCGGTCACGCTGCCGGTGAAGTTCCCGTTGCTGCTGTTCCAGGGGGTGGAGGGTATCGCCGTGGGTCTTTCGTCGAAGATTCTGCCTCATAACTTCAATGAAATCCTGGATGCCTGTGTGGCCTGTCTGCGCGGAGAGGAATTCACGCTCTATCCTGATTTCATCACGGGGGGATATATCGACGTGAGCCGTTACAACGACGGTGAGCGCGGTGGAGTGGTGAAGGTGCGTGCCAAGATTGAGAAACTCGACAACAAGACACTGGCAGTGACGGAAATTCCGTTCGGCAAGACCACCCGCGCGGTGATTGATTCCATCCTCAAGGCATTTGAGAAAGGGAAAATCAAGATTCGCAAGGTGGATGACAATACCGCCGAGAGTGCCAACATCCTTGTGCACCTGTTGCCCGGCACATCGTCGGACAAGGCCATCGACGCGCTCTATGCTTTCACCGACTGCGAGGTGGCCATCTCGCCCAACTGCTGTGTGATTTCCGACAACAAGCCGCATTTCCTGACGGTGAGCGACTTGCTGCGCCACAGTGCCGACCGTACGCGCCAGCTGCTTCGCCGGGAGCTTGAAATCCAGCTCGCAGAGGTTAGGGAGCTGCTTCATTTCGCCTCGCTTGAGCGTGTGTTCATAGAGGAACGCATCTACAAGGACAAGGAATTCGAGCAGGGGGAGACGCAGGATGCCGTTATGGCTCACATGAGGAAACGCCTGGAGCCGTTCTTGCCTAAATTGCAGCGCGACATAACCGACGACGACCTCCAGCGGTTGCTTGAAATCAGGATGAAGCGCATCCTGAAGTTCAATTCGCAGGAGGCTGACCGGCAGATCGCTCTCTACAACGAGCGCATAGCCGACATCAACAACAAGCTGGCGCACCTGACGGAGTTCACCATCCAGTGGTTCAGCTCGCTCAAGGAGAAATATGGCGACCGCTATCCGAGGCGAACGGTGATACGCGGTTTCGACAATATCCAGGCATCGCGTGTGGCCGAGGCCAACGAGAAACTTTATTTCAACCGTGAAGAGGGCTTCATCGGCACGGGACTGAAGAAAGATGAGTTCCTGTTCAACTGCTCACTGCTCGACGATGCGATAATTTTCTATAACGACGGGCGTTACAAGGTGGTGCGTGTGGCCGAGAAGTTGTTCGTGGGTAAGAATATCCGCCATATAGGATTGTTCACGCGCAATGACACCCGCACCATATACAATGTGATTTATCAGGACGGGCGTGGCGGCACGTTCTTCATGAAGCGTTTCGCCGTGACGGGTGTGACCCGCGACAAGGAGTATAACCTCACGCAGGGGACTCCCAACTCGCGCATAGCGTGGTTCTCGGCCAACCCCAACGGTGAAGCCGAGGTGGTGAAGGTGACCCTCAAGCCCAAGCCGAGGCTGAAGACGCTGCAGTTCGACGTGGATTTCAGCGAGCTTGCCATAAAGGGGAAGCAGTCGCAGGGTAACATCGTGACGCGCAACGAGGTGCATCGGTTCACACTGAAAGAGAAGGGGTCGTCGACGCTGGGGGGGCGCCAGGTGTGGTTCGACCCGGATGTGCTTCGCCTCAACTATGACGGCAGGGGGGATTACCTCGGGGAGTTCGGCGGACATGACATGGTGATGGTAATCACCAGGACAGGTGAATATTATCTGACCACGTTCGATGCGGGGAACCATTATGACGACAATATACTGCGTATCGAGAAATTCCGCCCCAACCATGTGTGGACGGCGATTCTGAACGATGCCGACCAGGGATATCCTTATATAAAACGCTTCACTTTCGAGGAGAGCACCCGCAAGCAGCGGTTCCTGGGGGAGAATCCGGCTTCGACGCTGATTTTGTTGAGCGATACCCCGGGCGCACGTTTCGAGGTGAGGTTCGGCGGTTCTGATGCGTTCCGTGAGCCTCTGACGGTGGACGCAGCCGAATTCATAGGCACGAAATCGTTCAAGGCCAAGGGGAAACGCCTCACCACGTTTGCCGTGGATTCCATTACTGAAATCGAGCCTAATGCCATTGCTGCCGAAGCGGAGGACGATTCGCTGCCTGCCGGGGAGGCGGGTGAGGTGGAGCCGGATGAGGCTGAAACCGATGCCACTGCCGATGTGTCGGACGATGAGGTGCGTGACGAAATCAACGGGCAGCAAAGGATTTTCTGATATGGGTGCGGTTCGCAATTGGAAATATATGGTGCCGGCACTGGCGGTGGCTGTCGCAGGCATGGATGCCTCGGCAGAGGGGGTGGCAGCGGAGGCGGTGCGGCCTGTCAATTCATCGTATATGATTGAGGCGGGGTCGTCGCATCTTGCCGACACCTATCTTAGTCCTCTGAAATACACGGGGTGGAACGCCGCGTTCCAGTATGAGCGGATGCAGGCCATGAAGTTCAGTCCGCAGGCCTGGCGACAGCAACTGAAGATAGGCGTGGAGGCCAACGGCGCGGAGAATCCCGCACGTAATGCCGATATGTACTATACCAGCGTGTCAGCTTCGTGGGGGATGATGCACTTGTGGCAGTTGCCGTGCGGCATAGCTCTTGCAGCCGGCGGGAGCGCAGGTGGGAATCTCGGTGTGGTCTACAATTCGCGTAACGGCAATAACCCGGCATCGGCCAAGGCCGACTTGACGCTCAACGCCACGGGTTATGCCACATGGAAAACCCGGCTTTGGCGGTTGCCGGTGATGCTTCGCTGGCAAACCACCATGCCGCTTACAGGTGTGTTCTTTTCGCCTGAATATGACGAGCTTTATTATGAGATTTCGCTCGGGAACCATGGCGGGCTTGTTCACGGGGCGTGGCCGGGAAACTATTTCCGATGGGACAATCTTGTGACCGCCGACCTTGATTTCGCTGCCACGAGGCTGCGTGTGGGGTTCCGTTCGCGCATACTTTCATCGGAGGTGAACCATATCACCACCCGTATCTTCTCATATGCCTTCGTATTGGGGGTGACAGGCGACTGGCTTTCGCTGTCTCCGCGCAAAGGTGTGCCTGAAGAAACCGCGAGAATCATTTATGCTTACTGACGGAGGGAGGATTCGGATTATGTTACGTGTTATCAGAAATGTAATAATATCATTGGCGGTTGTCCCAATACTGGTTGCCGGAATGACGGGATGCCATGACATAGAGGAGTATTCTGCCGACCCGCGCGGCACGTTCGAGCAATTGTGGACGATTCTTGACGAGCATTACTGCTTTTTCGAGCAGAAAGATATAGACTGGGATGACATCCATGCCAAATATGCCCCGCAGGTTTCGGACAAGATGAGCGACGAGGAGCTTTTCGAGGTATGTTCGCAGATGCTTGCCGAGCTTCGCGACGGGCATACGAACCTGTCGGCACCTTTTGCAACTTCCTATTACCGCAAATGGTGGAGCGATTATCCGCAGAACTACAGCGCAAGGCTTGTGGAGGAATTTTATTTCAATTTCAATTACCGTTCGGTGGGGGGGATCGACTACGGCATCCTGCCGCAGAACATCGGCTACATGCACTATTCAAGCTTTTCCTATGGAATCGGTGAGGGCAACCTGGATTCCATCCTGGCTTACTGCGCTTCGTGCGACGGGCTTATAATAGATGTGCGCGACAATGGTGGCGGTTCGGTGAGTAATGTCAAGACCCTTGTGAGCCGTTTCATCACAGAGCGGCTGCAAGCCGGGACGATATGCCACAAGGATGGCCCCGGGCATGGGGATTTCTCGGAGCCGTATCCGTTTTATTTCGACCCGGCGCCATCCAACAGGATAATGTGGGGGAAACCGGTGGTTGTGCTTTGCAACCGCTCCACATTTTCCGCAGCGAATAATTTCGTTTCGGTCATGAAGTGTCTGCCCGGGGTGACGGTGGCCGGCTCGACGACCGGCGGCGGTTCCGGGATGCCGTTTTCGTCGGAGCTTACCAACGGGTGGGGTGTGCGGTTCTCGGCATCGCCGGTGCGCGACCCCCGGGGGAACCTGACGGAGTTCGGGGTGGAGCCGACCGAAGGGTGTGAGGTCAATCTCGACCCGAATGAGGCTCTTGCCGGGAGGGACACCATGCTTGACTTCGCGGTGGCTCGTTTGCTCGGAAATTCTTAATATTTATATGAGGACTAATTTACAATGAAACATATAAAGGAAATGGTACGGTGTCTGGCTGCCGTGGCTCTTGTCGCGGCGGTTGCCGTGTCGGCCGGTTGCCGTGGCAAATCGGCGGAGACTTCCGGGGAAACTGCGGTCAAGCCCGAGGCTGTTAACCTGATGACGGAGGCGAAACTGCTGCGTCTCTACAAGGGTGAGGGATATTACCGGGCGGAGGTGGTGAATCCGTGGGACACGGCATCCATGCTCGGGGCGTATCTGCTTGTGGAGCGTGGTGTTGAGCCTGACAGCGTGCCGGAAGGGGCGTTCACGCGCATAGATGTGCCGTTGGAACGTTCGCTGGTCTATTCGTCGGTTCATGCAGGCATCATCGATGAGATGGGTGCTGCCGGTGCCGTGGCCGGGGTGGCCGACGGGGAATATTTCAAAAAATCGCCCTACAGGGAACGTATTGCCGGTGGTGGGATTGTGAATGTGGGTTCTTCGATGTCACCCTCCATGGAAGCTGTCGTTGCGCTTTCGCCCGATGCCATATTGCTTTCCCCGTTTGAGAATGCCGGGCATGGCGTGATTGAGCGTGCGGGGGTGCCTGTGGTGGAATGTGCCGACTATATGGAGGCCACCCCCAAGGGCCGTGCCGAATGGGTCAGGTTTTTCGGCCTGCTTTACGGGAGGGGTGCCGAGGCTGATTCGATTTACAGTGTCGTGAGGGATAGTTATGACGGGCTTTCGGAAAAGGTGGCGCATAGCGGTGAGCGTCCGCTGGTGCTCACCGAAATGCTCACCGACGGTTATTGGTTCGTTCCCGGTGGCGCGAGCTACATGGCGCGTCTGATCCAGGATGCCGGCGCGTCCTATCCCTGGTGCAACGATGGTTCGGCCGGCTCGCTGCAGCTGGATTTCTCGTCGGTGTATGCCAAGGCCGCTGATGCCGACTATTGGCTTATAAGGACATACGGACATGACATGAGCCTTGACGACTTGCGTTCGGTTTATCTGCTCAACAGCCAGTTCAAGGCGTTCAAGGATGGGAACGTGTTTGTTGCGAACACAGCCGAGGTTCCTTTGTTTGAGGAGTTCCCGTTCCATCCTGAAAAATTGCTGATGGAGTATGCCTCCATATTCCATCCCGAAGTCACCGGGGAGAATTTAAGATACTTCAAGCGTGCAAAAGGTTATTGACATTCTGCCGGGATGATGAAGCGCGAAACAACAGGTGGCAACCGTCGTGCGGCTGTGGCGATATGGGTTGCCGCAGTGGCGATAGCATTTTTTTTCGCAGGGATGGTTTTCTGCGGGACGGTGGAGATTCCGGCTGATGCCGTGGCGCGAGTCCTGTTTGGGGATGTGGATGATGCGGTTGTGCTCACTATTGTGCGCGATGTGAGGATTCCTATGGCATTGACGGCATTGGTTGCCGGAATGGCGCTCTCGGTTTCGGGATTGCTGTTGCAGACCACTTTCAACAACCCGTTGGCGGGGCCGTCGATATTGGGTATATCCACCGGTGCATCGCTGGGCGTTGCTGTGGTGATGCTTGGTTTCGGCGGATGGCTCGGCGCAGGGTTGGGCTGTTATGCCGGGATTCTCGCCGGGGCGTTTGCCGGTGCGGCTGTGGTGATGTTTCTGTTGCTTTTGTTCTCGATGGCTGTGCGCGGCAACTCGATGCTTCTTATAATAGGTATACTTATCGGTTATCTGGCCTCGTCGGCCATATCGTTGCTGAATTTTTTCTCCACCCAGCAGGGTGTGCATTCCTATGTTATATGGGGTATGGGGAATTTCGGGGGGCTTACGTGGGAGCGGCTCGGGGTTATGGGTGTATCGGTGGCCGTGTGTCTTGCGGGGGCGAGCCTGTTTGTCAAGCCGCTTAACGCATTGTTGCTCGGGCGGCGTTATGCCGGGAGCATGGGGGTGGATGTGAGGCGTACACGCAACTGGCTGCTCGTAATTTCCGGCGCCCTTGCGGCAGTTGTCACCGCTTTCTGCGGGCCGGTGGGATTTCTGGGACTTGTGATGCCGCATGTGGCGCGAATGTCCACGGGAACATCCAATCATGTGTGGCTTTTTCCGGCCACGGTGCTTTTCGGTGGTGCCGGGGCGCTTTTGTGCGCATGGTTAAGCGTTGTCTGCGGGGGAGGACAGATTATCCCCGTCAATGCTATAACGCCTATTATCAGCGTCCCGGTGATAATCTATGTGATAGTGAACCGAAAGAAATTGTAATCCATGCGGTTATGCTTACACTCGAGAATCTGACGGTCGGTTATGGAAAAAAAGTGCTGCT
>WSMN01000099.1 GCA_013316535.1 Muribaculaceae bacterium
CATGTGATATTTCTTAAACACATTAACAGACTCAAAAAGTCAAGATGACTTCTGTATCAAAAAAGAGTGCGACCCGCAGGCCGCACTCATAAAAATTATAGTATATAGAAGATGCTTACTTCACTTCCTCGAAGTCTACATCGGTGACTTGGTCGTCGCCTCCTTGCTGTGCGCCGGTGTTGCCTCCTTGGAAGGGGTTGGCTCCGGGTTGTGCACCACCCTGGGCTTGTGCCTGGGCATTGAGGATGTCCTGCTGGGCTGCGCCGAATGTGGTTTCAATTTCCTTGATGGCAGCGTCGATTGCAGCGATGTCCTGTGACTTGTGGGCTTCTTTCAGTTTGGCTACGGCTGCTTCGATAGCGGTTTTCTTGTCGGCGGGAATCTTGTCGCCGAGTTCGCTAAGCTGCTTTTCGGTCTGGAACACGATTGCGTCGGCCTGGTTAAGTTTGTCGATGCGTTCCTTTTCCTTGGCATCGGCTGCGGCGTTGGCTGCGGCCTCATCTTTCATCCGTTTGATTTCTGCGTCGGTAAGACCGGATGAAGCTTCGATGCGGATGCTCTGTTCCTTGCCTGTGGCTTTGTCCTTTGCCGATACGTTGAGGATGCCGTTGGCGTCGATTTCGAATGTGACTTCGATTTGCGGGATGCCACGGGGTGCGGGTGCAATGCCGTCGAGATGGAATTTGCCAAGGGTCTTGTCGTCCTTTGCCATGGGGCGTTCGCCCTGCAGCACGTGGATTTCAACCGAAGGCTGGTTGTCGGCTGCGGTGGAGAATGTCTCGCTCTTGCGGGTAGGGATGGTGGTGTTGGCTTCGATGAGCTTTGTCATCACGCCGCCGAGGGTTTCGATTCCTACCGACAGGGGCACCACGTCAAGCAGAAGCACATCCTTGACATCGCCGGAGAGTACGCCTCCTTGGATGGCTGCGCCTACTGCTACGACTTCATCGGGGTTGACACCCTTGGAGGGAGCCTTGCCGAAGAATTTCTCTACGATTGCCTGGATTGCAGGAATACGTGTTGAACCGCCCACGAGGATGACTTCATCGATGTCCTTTGCGGAGAGGCCGGCATCTTTCAATGCTTGTTCGCAGGGAGGGATGGTGGCGTGGATGAGTTTGTCGGCAAGTTGCTCGAATTTTGCGCGGGTGAGGGTCTTCACAAGGTGCTTGGGAATTCCGTTTACCGGCATTATGTAGGGGAGGTTGATTTCGGTGGAGGTGGTGGAGGAAAGCTCGATTTTAGCTTTTTCTGCGGCTTCCTTGAGGCGCTGGAGTGCCATGGGATCCTGACGGAGGTCAACGCCTTCGTCTTTAAGGAATTCGTCAGCCAGCCAGTCAATGATTACGTGGTCGAAGTCATCGCCGCCGAGGTGTGTGTCACCGTTGGTGGATTTCACTTCAAACACTCCGTCGCCGAGTTCGAGGATGGAGATATCGAATGTTCCGCCGCCGAGGTCGAATACGGCTATCTTTTGGTCTTTGTTGCTCTTGTCGAGGCCATAGGCCAATGCTGCTGCGGTAGGTTCGTTGACGATTCGGCGCACTGTCAGACCGGCGATTTCGCCTGCCTCCTTGGTTGCCTGTCGCTGCGAGTCGTTGAAGTAGGCCGGAACGGTGATTACAGCTTCCTTCACTTCCTGCCCAAGATAGTCTTCGGCTGTTTTCTTCATTTTCTGAAGAATCATAGCAGAGATTTCCTGGGGGGTGTACTGGCGGCCGTCGATGTCGACGCGGGGTGTGTCGTTAGCCCCGCATACCACCTTGTAAGGTACGCGTTCAATTTCTTTTGCCACTTGCTGGCAGTTTTCACCCATGAAGCGCTTGATGGAGTAGATTGTTCGCCCCGGGTTTGTAATGGCTTGACGTTTTGCGGGGTCACCGACTTTGCGCTCGCCACCATCGACGAATGCCACCACTGAGGGGGTGGTGTTGCGTCCCTCGCTGTTGGGGATTACAACGGGGTCTTTACCTTCGAGAACGGCTACACAAGAATTGGTGGTTCCGAGGTCGATACCTATGATTTTTCCCATAATTTGATAAGTTTTTATTGTTGATTTTTTTGTTGTCCGTTAGATTGACAAGCATAATGGCAACCCGCATTGGCGGATGCTGCCATACGCTTTCGATTCAAATAGAAAACAAATGTTGTGCCAAAAAGGTTGGTTCGGTAGATATTTATGATAAAACATGACTGCAGCGGGGTGTAGCATGACATTTATGACATGCGCGTATGGCAGAAAAGAATGACAAATTTTCCGTTCGTTGAGGTTCTTTTGATATTTATTTATTACTTTTGCTCCGTAATGCTGAAATTGGGTTCATGCATGTCTGCGCGGGCTTTTTCAGTTAGCAATTTGAATGATAATATAACTGACGAATTAACCATAAAACTAATAACAATACAGTTATGGAAATTTCCCATATCGAACACATCGGTATTGCTGTTCCCTCATTGGAAGAAGCAATCCCGTTCTACGAGAAGATTCTCGGCCTTAAGTGTTTTGCCATCGAAGAAGTAGCTGACCAAAAAGTTAAGACCGCTTTTTTTAAGGTGGGTCAAACCAAGATAGAGCTTCTGGAAGGCACTGCCGAGGACAGCGCGATTTCTAAATTCATTGCCAATAACGGCGGTCGCGGCGGTATACAGCATGTTGCGTTCGCCGTTGCCGACGGTGTTGCCAACGCTTTGGCCGAAGTCGAGGAAAAAGGCTGCCGTCTCATCGACAAGGCTCCCCGCAAGGGTGCAGAGGGTTTGAACATAGCGTTCCTGCATCCTAAGTCAACCGTGGGTACCCTTGTTGAACTATGCGAAGACCCGAAACAGAAATAACAAACAAGAACTCATATATTACAACATGAGCAATCAACTTGAAAAGATTCAGGAGCTTATCTCTCTGCGTGAGAAAGCCCGTATCGGCGGTGGTGAAAAGGCCATCGAGAAACAGCATGAACGAGGCAAGTACACTGCCCGCGAGCGTATCGCCCAGTTGCTTGATGAAGGTTCGTTCGAGGAAATCGACATGTTTGTGACCCATCGTTGCCACAACTTCGGGATGGAGAAGAAAACATTCCTTGGCGATGGCGTTGTGACAGGCTATGGCACAATCGATGGTCGTCTTGTATATGTTTTCGCACAGGACTTCACCGAATTCGGAGGTTCCCTCTCCGAGACAATGGCTCTCAAGATATGCAAAATCATGGATATGGCCATGAAGATGGGTGCCCCTGTCATCGGTTTGAACGACTCGGGAGGCGCACGCATCCAGGAGGGTATCAACGCTCTCGCCGGCTATGCCGAAATTTTCCAGCGCAACATTCTCGCCTCAGGTGTCATACCCCAGATTTCGGCTATCCTCGGCCCATGTGCGGGTGGTGCGGTATATTCTCCCGCGCTTACCGATTTCACCGTGATGGCCAAGGGAATAAGCTATATGTTCCTTACCGGGCCGAAGGTGGTAAAGACCGTTACCGGCGAAGATGTCAGCCAGGAAGACCTTGGCGGTGCCATCGTGCATTCGCAGAAGAGCGGTGTGGCTCATTTCGCAGCCGAGGACGGCGAGGAGGCAATCAAGATTGTGCGTAAGCTCATGAGCTACATACCGCAGAATAATCTTGAGGATGCACCTGCAGTTGAGTGTACCGACCCCATCGACCGTATGGAGGATTCGCTCAACGAAATTGTGCCTGACAGCCCCAACCGCCCCTACGACATGTACAATGTGATTGGTGCCATCGTCGATAACGGCGAGTTCCTGGAAATCCAGGCCGATTATGCCAAGAACATCATCATAGGCTTCGCACGCTTCAACGGGCAGTCGGTGGGAATCGTGGCCAACCAGCCGAAGTTCCTTGCCGGTGTGCTCGACAGCAACGCATCGCGTAAAGCCGCCCGTTTCGTGCGCTTCTGCGACGCTTTCAACATCCCCATCGTGTCGCTTGTGGATGTGCCCGGATTCCTTCCCGGCACAGGTCAGGAATACAATGGTGTTATCCTGCATGGAGCCAAGTTGCTCTATGCCTACGGAGAGGCCACAGTGCCCAAGGTTACCGTCACGTTGCGCAAGAGCTACGGCGGCAGCCATATCGTGATGAGCTGCAAGCAGCTCCGTGGCGATATGAACTATGCATGGCCTACGGCTGAAATTGCCGTTATGGGTGGTGCCGGTGCCGTGGAGGTGCTTTATGCAAAGGAGGCCAAGGCTTCCGACGACCCCAAGAAAGTGCTTGCAGAGAAGGAGGCGGAATACAACAAATTGTTCTGCAACCCCTACAATGCAGCCAAGTATGGTTATATAGACGATGTGATAGAGCCGCGTAACACCCGTTTCCGCATTATCCGTGCCCTCCAGCAGCTTGCCACCAAGCGTGTCACCAATCCTGCCAAGAAGCATGGCAACATTCCTCTGTAAGCCCTAACCATCAAAGGAATGTAATGAATATGAAAAAGAAGCTGACACTTCTTTTGATGATTATCACCGGTTGCTGTGCAGTCGCTTCCGCCCAGGCGCGGAAGGGACTGCGCATCAATGAGGTGATGGTTGTCAACGAGAATAATTTTGTTGATGATTACGGCCAGCGCGGAGCCTGGGTGGAACTGTTCAACTCCAATTTTTCTCCGTTGGAGATTTCGAGTGTGTTTCTCACCAATGACCCTTCTCGCCCCACGCTTTATCCCGTGCCTCTTGGCGATGTCAATACCCGCATCCCCAAGCGGCAGCATATAGTGTTCTGGGCTGACGGGATGCCGTCGCGCGGCACATTCCACATGAACTTTACGCTCGACCCGGAGAAATCCAATTGGATTGGCGTGTATGATGCCGACGGGCGCACGCTCATCGACTCCATTACGGTGCCTCCGCTCCCCGCCGATGCGACATTTGCGCGCAAGGTTGACGGGGTGGGGACAACTTCTGCTGACTGGGAAGTGCGTTCCGGCGAAATGGGCAGCATTGTCACTCCGTCGAGCAACAACGTAATCAAGGACACTAACAAAAAAGTCGACATGTTCAAAGAAGTCGACGCAAATGGATTCGGTATGACATTCACAGCAATGGGCATCGTGTTCCTGGCACTCCTGCTTTTGAGCACATGCTTCTATATCATCAGCCGCATAGGGGCAGCCCGCTCACAGCGCAAGAAGATGGAGGCGCAGGGCATTGACCGCACAGAGGTTCTTCGCTCGGAGCGTCCCGAGGGAGATTCAGGCGAGGTTATCGCTGCAATCGCCGCTGCGTTGAACGAGCATCTCAATGCCCACGACCTTGAGAGCACCATCCTTACCATCAGCAAGGTGCGTAAAGCTTATTCACCATGGAGCTCACACATCTACACCT
>WSMN01000022.1 GCA_013316535.1 Muribaculaceae bacterium
TTTTTGTTAATTTTGAGACATGAAAAAGACAAACCGGCACAAAATAGAAATAATAACAAATGCGTCTCCATCATCGCCCAGCGATGATGGGAAGGCACGCGGCAGCAAGGTGTCTTTCATAACCAAGATGAAAGGCACCTTGCTGTCTTGGTACACATATCTCACCGATGGAGTGTGGAGCGATACCCGGCGCACTTTCGGTGTGAATCTCGTGAAGACGCTCAATCTTTCCGTGCGTTCGTTTCTTAACGGGGAGTTGCAGATGCGTGCCGGTGCATTGACCTATCAGACGCTGTTGGCCATTGTTCCCGCTCTTGCCCTTGTGTTTGCCATAGGCCGTGGATTCGGATTCCAAAACCTGCTCGAGACTCAATTGTTCCATCATTTTCCTGCCCAGAGGCAAGCCCTTTCGCAGGCATTCGGGTTTGTTGATTCCTATCTGGCGCAATCTTCCGAAGGGGTTTTTGTTGGGGTCGGCATCCTGTTCCTGCTTTGGACTTTGATATCCCTGGTAGGGAATGTGGAAAATTCCTTTAACCTCATATGGGGAATCAAGGAGGGGCGCTCATTATGGCGTAAGCTCACCGATTATACTGCGATTTTCCTGATTCTTCCGATATTGATGATTTGTGCGGGAGGTATAATGGTGTTCATGTCGACCACATTGCAGACCATCCTCCCTTTCGGCTTTTTGTCGCCAATTATAAAGGTGTTGCTTGATTTTACATCGCTGGTGCTTGTGTGGCTGTTTTTTACAGGCAGCTATATGCTGATACCCAATACGAAAGTGAAATTCAAGAATGCATTTATAGCAGGCATGATGGCCGGTACGGCCTATGTGATTCTTCAATGGCTGTTTGTTACGGGGCAGGTCTATGTAACACGTTACAATGCCATCTACGGGTCGTTCGCTTTCCTGCCGTTGCTGTTGATATGGCTGCAGCTTGTGTGGACCATCACATTGGCCGGTGCCGTCATATGCTTCTCATCACAGAACATTTTTGAATTCAGTTTTACAAGTGAGATTTCGCGCATCTCCAATAATTACAAATGGCGTTTGACTTTGGCTGTAATGACCATTGCCGTGCAACGCTTCCTGAAAGAAAAAATGCCTCTCACGCCTCATCAGATAGCTGTTGAGTATGGGTTGCCGATAACATTGGTAAGCGATGCGGCGCATAAGCTGGTTCGGTGTGGGTTGCTTATGAAAGTGGTTACCAAAGGGAGTGACGACGAGTTTGCGATTGCTCCCGGAGTCGAGCCATCAAAAATTTCTATCGGGTTGGTCATGGAGAGGATTGGAGCCAGCGGTTCTGCAAATTTCATCCCGAAATTCAACAGCCGTTTCAAATTGTTATCTGAAGCCGTATTGAAATTGCGGGCGCAATGCGTCGATTATGCCAATGAGATACTCCTGTCCGACCTTCGCATAGAAGAAGTTAATGAATCGGTATCGGGGGAGGATTCCAATGCTGATAAGCCAGTGCCTCTCAAAACTAAAAAATGAAATTCTTTGTCTAACCAATAATAATTATCACTCAATGAAAACTCAAATTGCAACCGACAAAGCACCCGGTGCAATCGGACCTTACAGCCAGGCTATCGACACCGGTTCGTTTGTATTCATCTCCGGCCAGATTCCCGTCAATCCCGCCACAGGCGAGATTCCCGAAGGAATAACCGCCCAGACCACCCAGTCGCTCGCAAATGTCAAGGCCATCCTTGCTGAAGCAGGGTTGTCGGTCGACAATGTTGTCAAGACCACCGTATTCCTTTCGGAGATGGCTAATTTCGTTCCGATGAACGAGGTTTACGCACAGGTGTTCACAGCTCCGTTCCCCGCCCGTTCTGCGGTTGCAGTCCGCGAACTTCCCAAGCAGGTGCTTGTGGAAATCGAGGTCATCGCCGTACGTTGATTCCGTAGTTGCCATATAAGATTCAGAACGTTATAAGGCGTTGTGTCGAAATCTGGCACAACGCCTTTATTCTATCTTAATATCGAGGCAAGGGAAGGGTTGACTGAATCGAGGGTGGCGATAAATGATTCGATATAGGCATCGGCGGCATCTCCATGCCCGTTGGAGCGCAAGCGGGTTTCGCGTTCGCGCACATCGAGCAGGGTGTTTTCGATGAAAAGGGTGTCGGTCGTTGCCCCGTCGGACAGTTCGATTGCACGTGAATGCCCTGCATTGCGGGCAGCGGCGATTTCTTCGGCGGTTGATTTTGCTGAACCGCAGCCTGAACAGGCAGGGAGCAGGGATGACAGTCCTAAGATGCCCATGTATATTATTTTGTGTCGCATTGCTTATTGTCTGTAAATGGCTTCTATTATAGAATGGTCATGGCAATCTTCGCACATGCCTCGGCATCGGCAAGGGCATTGTGGTGATTGCAGGAAGGGATACCGAGAAAGTCACACAGGGAGGGGAGAGAAAAGGAGCTGCACAGGGTGCGCGGTATGGTGCGGCGGGCTTTCTGTAAGGTGCAAAGGAAAGGATAGTCTGGATAATCCATTCGATAGACCTTGAATGCCTCACGGATGCATTTCTCATCGAATGCCTTGTTATGGGCGACTAACGGAAGCCGGCCGATAAGCCGGTGCAGTCTGCGCCATGTCACATCGAAAGTGGGGGAGTCCTCGGTCATATCCCTGCCTATGCCATGGATGTTTTCTGTGAAATGTCGGAAATAATATTCCGGTTCCGGCTTCACCAGTTCGTAGAACCGCTCCACAATTACACCTCCTACAACCTTTACGGCACCTATGGCGCAGATGCTCGAAGGATGGTTGTTGGCGGTTTCGACATCTATCGCGACAAAATTTTCCATTTCACCTCCTCCATTAGCCAGCGAGGTGTGGAGGTTGCACCGCATATCCCCACACTGTCGGCACCTTCAATCCATTCCGGGTTTATTTCGCTTGCGTTTGAGATAAGATGGGTTGCGGGATTCACTTCAAGGCAATTGCCGTAAAGCACTTTCCCGTTGCTGCTTTTTTTTCCGGTCACGAAAAGAATCACATCGTGGTTGCGTGCGAAATGCTGGAGTTTTTCCACTCGGTTAGCCACTTGCCGGCATATGGTGTCATAGTTTTGGAATGGCACTCCGGGTGCCATGCGCCGTTGGATTTCGTCTATTACTTCTTTGAAGCCGGTGAGAGATTTTGTGGTTTGTGAATACAGGGCAATCGGGCGAGTGAAGTCAACACGGTCGAGTTCCGCAATGTTTTCAATCACAATCGCTTCTCCCGCAGTCTGACCGACAAGGCCGTTCACCTCGGCATGTCCTTTCTTGCCGTATATCACTATCTGTGGCCGGCGATTCTCTGTTGTGGCGAAACTTTGCTTTATCCGCTGTTGGAGCCGTAGCACCACCGGGCAAGTGGCATCAATGATTTCGATGTTGTTGCGGCGGGCAAGTTCATATGTGGCCGGTGGCTCACCATGGGCACGGAGCAACACCTTCACATCGTGCAGTTGCGCCATCTCCTCATGAGTGATTATCCGTAGCCCTTTGTCCGATAGCCGCTGCACTTCATCACTGTTGTGCACTATATCGCCGAGACAATAGAGGGTGCCTGTTTTTTCCAGCTCCTCTTCGGCCTTGCGTATAGCGGTGACCACTCCGAAACAGAATCCCGAATCGTTGTCGATTTCTACACGCATTTGTTTCAAGCGTTTAGTTTGGAAATGGCTTCATGATAACGGTCGAGAAGCCATTGGTTCTGCTGCTCGATTGTCATCTCTGAATTGTCGAGGTTGATGGCATCAGCGGCGCGACGCAGCGGGCTTTCTGTGCGGGTTTCATCGATATGGTCGCGATGAACCACATTGGCAAGTACTTCCTCATAGGAGGCGGGGATTCCTTTTTCAACAAGCTCCTTTACGCGGCGTTGTGCACGAGTCTGTGCCGAGGCATCTACGAAAATCTTTAATTCCGCATCGGGGAACACTGTGGTGCCTATGTCCCTGCCATCCATTACAATCCCTTTCTCCATCCCGAACGCCTGCTGCTTTTCGACAAGATTATGACGCACTGCCGGGATAGCTGCTACCGGCGATACATTATTGGACACTTCCATGTGGCGTATCGCATTTTCCACATCCTCGCCGTTCAGCAGGGTGTGTTGTGAGCCATCGGGAGTGCGTTCAAAGGCAATGGCGATATCCGGGAGGGCCGCGGCGATGGCATCGGCATTGACTGTCCCATCAGTGGCAATCATGCCATGACGCATGGCATAAAGCGTCACGGCGCGGTACATGGCACCGGTGTCGACATAGTTGTAACCCAATGACTTGGCCAGACTTTTGGCCATGGAACTTTTGCCGGAGGAGGAGTAACCGTCAATGGCGATGATTATGCGGGGGGTATTATCTTTTGATTGCATATGAAGATGGTTAGTTCATCAAATCGTTGAGATTCAAGTTAAGGTTAAGCATGAGTGTTGTTGCGCCTGAATGCGGCTGTGCGAAAGCCAGCCCTACATTGAAACGCCGCAGATTAATACCGGCTCCAAGAGAAAATCCCGAAAGGAAACTGCGTGAATATGTGCTCATGTCAGTTCTGGTCTTATAATTGTAGCCGAGTGCCACAAAAAAACGGTCGGAGGGGATGAAATCCACGCCGAATACCAGGTGCCGGAACAGATTTGAAGAGAATGAGTCTTTCTTTTTGAATGGTTCCGAGGTGGTTCCGTCGCCAGATTCCCAATAAGGGAGATGCCATTTGGTGAGATTCCATGCTGTGACGGAAAAACGGACGGGAAGCCCCGGAAACACTTTGGCGATGCCGAGGCGAATGTCGAAGGGGAGGCGGTCGTGGGTTTCGTTGAACCGTTTCACCTGGCCGCCGGCGTTTGCCAGCACCACGGATGCCGAGAAATCAGTGTCAGGGTCATAATAATTTATGCCCAGGTCAGTTGCTATGGCCAATGCCGAATATGATTCGTAGCTGCTATACAGGAATTTCAAGGCGATGCCACCTCGGAGACGGTCGGTGATGTCGTAAGAGAACGATCCGTTGAAATTCACATCGGTAGGGGAATATGTGCCGTTGATATTGCCGAATTCATCGGTGGCTTTGATGCTGCCGTAGCCAAAATATCGCACCCCTGCAGACCATGCGCCTCTCTCTCCGATGGCACGGGCATAGCGAGCACCGGCGAAATTCGAACCGCCCATGTAGTGCATGTAGTCAAGCAGAATCTGATTGCTCATTTCAGGCCCGAGCAACGCCGGGTTCTGGTCAGTCACGCTCAGCTCATCCTCAACGGCTGTTATGTTCACCCCGCCGAGTCCATAGATTCGTGACGACGATGTTATGTTCAGGTAATTATAGGCAGTTGACCCGTCTTGGGCCATGGCTTGTGCATGTCCTGTTGCAATTGCAAGAGCCATTATTGAACCACGGAGCAATGTGCCTATGCTTAGACCTTTGTTTTTCATTCTTTTAAGAGATTGTCTAAAAATTTTTTCAAAGGGATTGTCTGCTGATTTTTAGGCTCTTTTTGGTAAATTTTTAGCTTTTCATCGGACACGATGCCCGCATCGCTCCCTCTTCAAACCTCAAAATTCCCTCAAAAACAGCCTAAAAATCTTTTGGAAAAAAATTTTAGACAATCTCTAAGAACAATCCAAATTGCCGCTACAACTCAACCGTGTTGCAACGACACATTAATGATACTATATATTGAACGGAAAATGCCTCGCTCTATTACATTCCCGTGAAATGGAACACAATTTTTTTAGTTGACGATGGAATTTTTAGGATTGGATGACTTCTTTGGTTCGCAGAAAAATTCCTATCTTTGCAGGGTCAAAAAGCAAATCACTCATTCCCGATAAGAATGAAATTTACAAAGATGCATGGCCTCGGCAACGACTACATCTATATTGATTGTATGGATGGCAGTTTCGGAGGTGCCGACAGTTCTATAATCGGCGATGATGCGCGGCTTGCTGAAATTTCCCGCAAGTTGAGCGACAGGCACTGCGGTATAGGTGGCGACGGAATCATAATGATTCTTCCGTCGGATTCATCGGATTTCCGTATGCGTATGTTCAATGCCGACGGTTCGGAAGCCCAGATGTGCGGCAATGCCTCGCGCTGCATAGGCAAGTATGTCTATGATAACGGCTATACGCAAAAATGCGACATAACGCTCGAAACTCTTTCGGGCGTTAAATATTTGCATCTTATTCCCGGCAAAGGCAACGAGATTGAATCCGTATGTGTCAACATGGGTGCCCCGGAACTTGAACCGGCAGCCATCCCCGTGACTGTGGAGCATGGTCAAAGCAATGTGGACATAACATGTAAGGTAGGCGATGCCGTAATGGCTGTTACAGCTGTATCCATGGGCAATCCCCATGGTGTGGTTTTCGTTGACAATCTTGATGAAGTGGACGTGCATGGGATTGGCCGTAACCTTGAATTGCACCCCATGTGGCCTGAACGTGCAAATATCGAATTCGCGCAGGTGATTTCGCCCGGAGAGATCCGGATGAGGGTGTGGGAACGTGGCAGCGGCGAGACCATGGCCTGCGGCACCGGGGCATGTGCCACGGCTGTGGCGGCGATGCTCACCGGGCGTACAGCCGATGAGGTCACGGTGCATCTCCTTGGCGGGGATTTGCTGATAAGATGGGACAGGGAGGCCAACCGGGTCTATATGACAGGTAGTGCAACATATGTATTCGGCGGGGATGTGGAACTTGACAGATTCGCATTATAACACTTATGTTCAAGATAAACGACAATTTTTGTAAACTCTCCGAGAGCTATCTTTTTTCGGAAGTGGCGAGACGTATCAATGCCTATAAAGCGGCTCATCCTGAAGCCGATGTTATCCGTATGGGTATAGGGGATGTCACGCTGCCGCTTTGTGAAGCGGCCATAGAGGCCATGCACAGTGCTGTTGACGAACAAGCCTATGGAGCATCTTTCCATGGCTACGGGCCGGAGCAGGGGTATCCTTTCCTGCGTGATGCCATAGCGGAAAATGACTATCGTGCCCGCGGCATTGAAATCGCTGATGATGAAATTTTTGTAAGCGACGGAGCAAAAAGCGATACAGGAAATATCGGGGACATTCTCGCCCAAGCCAATCGTGTGGCCGTTACCGACCCTGTATATCCTGTATACGTGGACACAAATGTGATGGGAGGGCGTGCCGGGCTAATCAGTGAAGACGGGCGTTGGAGTGATATAATATATCTTCCTGTGACTGCCGACAACGGTTTTGTACCGGCATTTCCGGTTGAAGTGCCTGATGTGATATATCTTTGCTATCCCAATAACCCGACCGGCACCACATTGAATCGCTCGCAGCTGAAAGCATGGGTGGACTATGCACGCCGGAATGGTTCGCTGATATTGTTTGATTCTGCCTATGAGGCGTTCATACGTGATGAGGATGTGCCACACAGTATTTATGAGATAGAAGGTGCGCGTGAAGTTGCCATAGAGTTCCGCAGTTTCTCCAAGACAGCCGGATTCACCGGAGTGCGGTGCGCTTACACGGTGGTTCCCAAAGAACTTTACGGTACGGATAATAAAGGAAACAAAGTATCCCTTAATCATTTGTGGTTGCGTCGTCAGTGCACGAAGTTCAATGGCGCGTCTTACATATCACAGCGTGCGGCTGCCGCGATTTACACGCCGGAGGGAAAGGCGCAGACCCGCGAAGCTATAGGGTATTATCTTCGCAATGCCGATATTCTGCGCGAAGGACTTCGTGAGGCGGGACTGGAGGTGTTCGGAGGCATGAATGCTCCCTATGTGTGGATAAAGACCCCTGCAGGGATGGATTCATGGGCGTTTTTCGACATGCTTCTTGACCGATGTCATGTTGCAGGCACTCCTGGCAGTGGCTTCGGCCCGTCGGGCGAGGGATACATACGCCTCACGGCATTCAATACGTATGAAAATACTCTTGAGGCTGTGCGCCGCATCCGCAATGCTCAACTCTGAATTCCCCGAAGGCTTCGGAAGCATCACGCTTCGAAGCCTTCGTCGGTAATAGGGGGATGTCAAGCTATAATTTATTTGGCAATAAATTTATTGCCTTTCTATGGCAACTTGCCGGTAACGACAAGTTTCCTAAATGGTTACAATTTCAATTTTTTTATCAATTCAATCCACAAAATCTATGTCTTTGCTTAGATTCAAAGCGGTAAAGGAGGCATCCGACCGCAAGGCAGTGCCGGTGGCTACACCAAAGGAAAGCCCCGAAAAGTATTACGCCGAAGCTGTCTTCAACCGACAGCGTATGTTTGAATACCTTCCTAAAAAGACATTCGACCAGCTTGTCAATGCAATCGACAACAAACAGCCAATTTCGCGGGAACTTGCCGACAGCGTGGCCGAAGGGATGAAGCGATGGGCCACAGATAACGGCGCACGCCATTATACACACTGGTTCCATCCGCTGACAGGCGGAACCGCCGAGAAACATGACAGTTTCATAGAGCATGACGGCAAGGGGGGGGTTGTGGAGGAATTTTCCGGGAAACTGCTTGTGCAGCAGGAGCCGGATGCCTCGAGTTTCCCCAACGGAGGTATCCGCAACACATTCGAGGCACGTGGATATTCGGCCTGGGATATATCTTCACCGGTGTTCATTGTCAACAAGACACTTTGCATCCCCACAATATTCATTTCCTACACAGGAGAGTCGCTCGACTTCAAAACACCTCTGTTACGTGCCCTCAATGCGGTTGACAAGGCCGCAACCGATGTTGCACGCTACTTCGACAACGGGGTGAAGCATGTTTCGTCGTATCTCGGATGGGAGCAGGAATATTTCCTTGTTGACGAGGCTTTGTATGCAGTACGTCCAGACCTTGTCATGACCGGACGTACGCTCATGGGGCATGAGAGCGCCAAGAACCAGCAGCTGGAAGATCATTATTTCGGCTCTATCCCATCGCGTGTGCAAGCTTTTATGCTCGATTTGGAAATAGAATGCCACAAGCTTGGCATCCCTGCGCATACACGTCACAACGAAGTCGCGCCAAACCAGTTTGAGCTTGCCCCAATTTTTGAGGAAACCAACCTTGCCAATGACCACAACCTGCTTTTGATGTCGGTAATGGCCGAGGTGGCAAAACGGCACAACTTCCGTGTCCTCCTGCATGAAAAGCCGTTCGCAGGTATCAACGGGTCGGGAAAACACAACAACTGGAGCCTCGGAACCGACACCGGGACACTACTGTTCGCGCCCGGCAAAACTCCGCGTGAGAATCTGCGGTTCATCACATTCGTTGCAAATGTAATGGCGGCAGTTCATCGTCATAACGGACTGCTCAAGGCCTCCATATCGTCAGCCACGAATGCACATCGTCTCGGGGCCAATGAAGCTCCCCCCGCCATTATCTCGATATTCACCGGCAAGCAGATCGCCGGGATCCTTGACCTCCTCGAAAAGAGCACCGAGGACGAGCTCATAACCCTCGGTGATAAGGAAGGCATAGACATGGGCGTGGCACAGGTCCCTGAAATCATGCTCGACAATACCGACCGTAACCGCACGTCGCCTTTCGCATTCACCGGCAATCGGTTTGAGTTCCGTGCTGTCGGCTCTTCCGCCAACTGTGCATCGGCCATGATTGCCCTCAATGCAGCGGTAGCAGAGCAGCTCATTGATTTCAAGAAACGGGTGGATGCCCGTGTGGATCGCGAAGAGTCCCTCTACCATGCCATCCTTGAGGAGGTGAAGGCTCTTATCGTCAAATCGAAGCCCATACACTTCGACGGCAACGGCTACAGCGATGAATGGAAAGAGGAAGCGTCACGACGAGGCCTTGATTGCGAGACTTCTGTGCCCAGGATTTTCGATGCGTATCTGCGCCCCGAATCGATTAAGATGTTCGGCGAGACGGGAGTGTTCTCCGAACTGGAACTGAAGGCTCGCAATGAGATCAAATGGGAGACGTACACCAAGAAGATACAGATCGAGGCACGTGTGCTCGGCGACCTTGCCTTGAACCACATCATCCCCGTCGCGACGCGCTATCAGTCGATACTCGTTGATAACCTGGTGAAGTTGAAGACCCTTTTCCCTGTGGCCAAAGGGAATGCCCTCACATCACGTGACCTTAGCACCATCGAACGCATGTCGGAACATATGAGTGTAATAAAAGAGGAAACGGAGCGCATGGTCAATGCCCGCAAGCAAGCCAACCGCATCGAATCGGAACGCGAAAAGGCCATTGCATATCACGACAATGTGGTTCCGGCCATGGAACGTATACGTTATCACATCGATAAACTTGAACTTATGGTCGACAACGAGATGTGGCCATTGCCCAAATATCGTGAGATGCTTTTTATCCGATAGGCATTTTTCACCTTGAAGTCAGCATGACTCACTCATAATAACGGAGGGTGCCGCCCCGTTTTAGATAATGGAAGACGGCTTCCTCCGCTTTCTTTTTTGAAAACGGCATAGACACTGCCGAATCTAATCTTGACAAAATCAGATGGAGCAACTCAAACATGAATGCGGCGTAGCGATGATTCGCCTGCGCAAGCCGATTGAATATTACAAGCAGAAATACGGTACATATGCCTATGCCCTCAACAAGCTGTATCTTCTTATGGAGAAACAGCACAATCGTGGACAGGAGGGCGCCGGAGTTGGGGTGGTGAAACTTCATTCGCGTCCTGGTCATGAATATGTGTTCCGTGAACGGGCTCTCGGCTCCAACGCCATCACCGACATATTCGCCGCAATCATGCCTCAATTCGAACGTGAAAACGTTGAGACCAAAAGTGCCGCCGAAGTGGAGGCTTTCGCACCGTTTGTAGGAGAGATTTACATGGGGCATC
The DNA here is from genome assembly GCA_013316535.1 of Muribaculaceae bacterium. Lineage (GTDB taxonomy): Bacteria > Bacteroidota > Bacteroidia > Bacteroidales > Muribaculaceae > UBA7173. Next base: position 10,831 of record WSMN01000022.1, read on the forward strand.
TCCGATATTCCACCACAGGAAAGAGTGGCATCTCGTATGTGCATCCTTTCTTGCGCCGCAACAACTGGCGTTCGCGCAATCTGATGATGTGTGGAAATTTCAATATGACCAATGTTGACGAAGTCTTCAAGTCGATTGTCGACAAAGGGCAGCATCCCCGCATCTACAGCGACACAATCGTGCTTCTGGAGCAACTCGGTTATGCACTCGATAAAGAGAATCATAATCTTTATCGTCAGTTCCGTGACCGTTTGGAAGACCCGGAGCTTGGTATTGCCATAGAGGACAACCTCGACATCGCATCGGTATTGAAGAATGCCTCTCCTGAATGGGATGGTGGGTTTGTGATTTGCGGTGCCACCGGCTCCGGCGATATGTTTGCACTCCGTGATGCAAATGGCATCCGCCCGGCATTTTATTATATCGATGATGAAGTTGTTGTTGTGGCATCGGAACGCCCTGTTATACAAACAGTGTTCAATGTGCGCCGCGCCGATGTGAATGAACTCACTCCGGGCAGTGCCGTCATCGTGTCGAAGGCAGGAGATGTGGAGGTGACCGATGTGCTCGGAGAAGGCAAAAACGAGCGTTGCTCGTTCGAGCGCATATATTTTTCCCGTGGTAGTGATGCCGATATTTACAGGGAACGTAAGGCCTTGGGTAAACTGCTGGTGCCGGAGGTGCTTAAATCGGTCGACAACGATATTGAACACACTGTCCTGTCGTTCATTCCCAACACTGCCGAAGTGGCTTTCATCGGGCTTGTGCAGGGATTCCATGATTATCTCGACAAGTTGAAAGCCGAGGAATTGTTGCGTCTTCAGGCTGCCGGCTCGCTGACACCTGAAGCCATCAGTAATATTCTTGACCGCAGATTGCGTGTGGAAAAGGTCGCCATCAAGGATATAAAACTTCGCACATTCATAGCCGAGGGGAATTCACGCAACGATTTGGCCGCGCATGTCTACGATGTGACTTATGGTTGCGTAGAGAATGATGTGGACAATGTGGTGGTGATTGATGACTCCATTGTGCGCGGAACAACCCTCAAGCAGTCGATCATCGCCATGCTCGACAGGTTGCATCCACGCAAAATTGTGGTGGTGTCTTCATCGCCGCAGGTCCGTTATCCCGACTATTATGGGATTGACATGTCGCGTATGAGTGAATTCATAGCATTCCGCGCTGCAATCGAATTGTTGAAGGAGCGTGGTATGTCCTATGTTATCCATGAGGTTTACGAGCGTTGCAAAAAGCAGGTTGAGTTGCCCGCAGGGGAGCAGGTTAATGAAGTGAAAGCCATTTATGCTCCGTTCACTGACAAGGATATATCCGATAAGATGGTTGAGATGCTTACTCCTAAGGGAACCAAGGCCAAAGTGGAAATCGTTTACCAGACTCTCGAAGGGTTGCACCAGGCAGTGCCGTCTTGTCCCGGCGACTGGTATTTCTCGGGTAATTATCCAACTCCCGGCGGCAATCGTCTGGTCAACATAGCCTATATAAACTATTACGAGGGTAATCCTGACAAACGTTAGGTTACTGCACGGCATATCGTGAAAACACACCTAAGGGAATGGGGGTGCCTGAAGTCAGGCACCCCCATTCCCTTAGGTGTGTTTTCACTTGATTAGTAGTTCCATTGGCAGGCAACCATTCTAAGGGATGTGTCACCCACGGTGCGGAAATCTGTAATCATATTATAACGGCAGTTGATGTAGGTCAATGCCGGGTCAAACGATACATCGACCATTGTCAGCTGGTTGTTGTTGCAGAGCAGACGCTGTAGGAATGTCTGGTTGTTGAGCGACAAGTTGGTGAGGTCGTTGTAGGAGCAGTCTACGAAAATTAATTGCGGACAGCTGGTTACGTTGAGCGATGTCAGGTTGTTATAAGAGCAAACCAGGTCGAGCAGGGCAGGGCATTCACGGAGCGTGAGGGTCGCCATGTTGTTATCGGAGCAGATGAATGTGCTTAACGAAGGAAGTCCGCTGATAATCAGGTTGGAAATCTCGTTGTCGTCCACGTTAAGGTTCTGAAGTTTCTCCACACCTACGAGAGTCAGCCCGGTGAGCTTGTTGTAGCCACAATATAGGTTCCTAAGGTTGGTGCAATATTCCACTTTAAGCATCTCCAGATGGTTCCCCTGGCAGTTAAGTGTCTTGAGTGTCGCTGAATTAGCCACATCAAGCTCCACAAGCAGGTTGTTAGAAATATTTACGGTTTCAATAAGCGGGGTCTTGGTGACTTCAAGGTCTGTGATACGGTTTTTGTAGGCATTGAGCGTTACAAGCCCTGTGCAACCGTCGAGATTGAGGTTCTTAATTTTGTTTCGCTGTGCGTCAAGACGAACCAAAGCAGCATCACCCGTAAGATTAAGGGATGTAATCGCGTTGCGCGACACATTCAACTTTGTCAGAGCAGAGAAGTTGGACAGGTTCAGCGAACCGGCCAGGTGTTTGTCAGCCCATTCGATGGCAGTGACATGGCCGTTTTCAATGGTTACACCTTCCCAAGAGGACGGAGTCTTGAGGTCGGTGATTTTAAGAGCTTCGGCGTTGGTTGCGTCTTTTTCACCAGGTTGCGACAAGAATGCCTGAAGTTCTTTCAGCTCGTTTTTGTCGATTTTTTGTGCTGATGCACTCATGCATCCTATCATGAGTGCCATCAATAATAGAGCTTTTTTCATATAAATAGTTGTTAGGAGTTTGTTTTGTAGATTTGTGTTGAATCCGATTCTGGGTTGAATTTGGTGGTCCGCAACCAAGCGATTATTATTACAGACAGTTGCTTGCTACGGCTTTTACTCTATTAACATTTTGTGTTAAAGAAAGGTTGAAGTTCCTATAATTATTTTTTGCGGAAATTTTTGACGGGACACAAATGGCAATTTCGGAATAGCCCCATTGTCATGAGACGTTGATACAGAAAAATGTGACCTTCCCCTCAAAAGTCTGGCTTCCAACTTTTGAGGGGAAGGTCAGTGCAGAAACGCTACCTATGTTTTGAATATTATTTGCCGAAGCGGGCTTTCAGGTCATCGTGTTCCTGTGATGCCAGTTCCCATAACGACATGGCTGTTTCGAGGTCGCGTGTTCTTGTTTGGTGCTGTGTGAAGATGTCGCTATCTGTCTCACCGGCTGCGATGCGGTTTTCTATAGTGGCAATCTCGGTTTCCAATTCGCTGATTTTCAGTTCTGCATCCGCTACTTTCTTTGCAGCTTTGCGAAGCATTTTTTCCCGTTCACGTTGTTCGGCATAAGACAGACGCGGTGTGGATGTTTTCTCTGCGTCAGAGGCTGCTTTGTCGGGATTAGGACGTGAATTCGTTTTAGTGCTGTTGCCCCCTTTGTCGGCCGGTGCAGTTCCTGGCGATTTGGATAGCTCGAGTTCGTGCAGCGATGCGATTTTCTTCTTTTCAAGGAACTCGTATATTCCTCCGAGGCATTCTTTCACTTGTCCGCCACCGAATTCATAGACCTTTTCCACCAGCCCGTCAAGAAACTCACGGTCGTGGCTCACCACGATAACCGTGCCGTCAAAATCCTTGATTGCCTGTTTCAGAATGTCTTTGGTTTTCATGTCAAGGTGGTTGGTAGGCTCATCAAGGATAAGAAGGTTCATCGGCTGAAGCAATAGCCGTATCATGGCAAGGCGTGTTTTTTCACCGCCTGACAGCACTTTGACCTTTTTGTCGGAGGCTTCCCCACCGAACATGAAAGCCCCGAGTATGTCGCGGATTTTAGTACGTATGTCGCCGACTGCAACGTGGTCGATGGTGTCGAACACCGATATGCTTTCATCGAGCAATTGCGCCTGGTTCTGGGCGAAGTAGCCGATTTTTACGTTATGCCCGATTTTAAGCGAGCCGGTGAACGGGATTTCACCCATTATACATTTCACCAACGTTGACTTCCCTTCACCGTTTTTCCCTACGAATGCCACTTTCTCGCCACGGCGTATGGTGAATGTGGCATTGTCGAATACATGATGGTTGCCATAGGCTTTCCCCACATTGTCGGCTATAATAGGGTAGTCGCCGGAGCGTGGTGCCGGAGGAAATTTCAAGCTTAAGTGCGATGTGTCGACCTCGTCGATTTCTATACGTTCTATCTTTGCCAGTTGCTTCATCCGGCTCTGCACCTGCACAGCTTTGGTTGCCTTGTATCGGAACCGTTCTATGAATGCCTCGGTATCGGCAATTTCTTTCTGCTGATTAAGGTAGGCGCGTGTCTGTTGCTCGATGCGCTCTTTGCGCAGTTCAACGAATTTGGAGTAATTTACCGAATAATCGTAGATTTTCCCGCACGAGATTTCGATTGTTCGGTTTGTCACATTATCAATGAATGCCCGGTCGTGGCTCACAAGCACCACGGCTTTTGCCTTCGACATGAGGAATTGCTCGAGCCATTGGATTGATTCGATGTCGAGGTGGTTGGTAGGCTCATCAAGCAAAAGCACATCAGGGTGCTGCAAGAGAAGTTTCGCAAGCTCCACACGCATTCTCCATCCTCCTGAAAATTCGGCCGTGGCACGGTTGAAGTCATCTCGTACGAAACCGAGACCGATAAGTGTCTTTTCCATTTCGGCCTCGTGATTCTCGGTCTGCTCGATGGCGAGGTTCTCGGTAAGCAGCGATACGGAATCGATTATGCGCTGGTATTCGACACTCTCATAATCGGTTCGTTCGGCCAGCTCATTGTTGAGGTAGTCGAGACGCTTCTGCATGTCGTCGATATGCGAAAACGCCTTGCGGACTTCCTGCAAAAGAGTTGTTTCATCGGCCAGTTTCATTTGTTGCGGAAGATAGCCGATTGTTGTATCGCCGGGTACCGCTACAGTTCCCGAGGTGGGATGCTGTAACCCAGCGATGATTTTGAGCATGGTTGATTTCCCGGCACCGTTTTTGCCCACAAGGGCAATTTTATCTCGCCGGTTAATCACATAGTTTATATTGTCGAACAATGCTTTGGCACTGAACTCCACTGAAAGGTTCTGAATAGCTATCACAGCGTTCCTTGTAAGAAGTGAAAATGATTAGGATAAAACTGAGGCAAAGATTATACGGTTATTAATCCTGTTGCCCAACTTAGTGTAACCCGTATGGGAAAACTTTTTCAGCGTTTGCGATGATGTATCACAAGCCGTCGTGATTCGGTTATCACTATATCCACTGCAACATCATGGGGCTCGGCAGGTATGTCGCCCTCAACAAACTGGAAATCATAGCCGACACCGATTTTTGTGGCTCTGGATGTTGCAAGCAGCCTGTCATAATAGCCTTTGCCTCGGCCTACGCGGTTGCCTCGCCGGTCATAGGCTATTGCAGGAACAACGATGAGTTCTATCTCCGCGATATCGGTTTTGTCAGTGCCCTGGGGTTCTTCTATATGGAATGCCCCGAGTGCCATGCGGCTGCGGTCATAGGGGAGTATATCGAGATTCACGCCGTTAACCCGCGGAAGGAAAATCTGTTTGCGGTCACCCCATTTTTCGAGGAATGTGTGCGTGGAAAGCTCATCGGGCAAAGAGTGGTATAGCAATATCTTTTCGGCGAGAATGAATGCCGCCGATTGTTCAAGCCGGTTGAACACCCTTTGTGCCGCACAATCTTTCTCGGCCTGCGACAGCAAGCTTTTCCTGGCTTTAATGCGGCTCCTTATCTCATCCTTGTTCATTGCTCTTGCGTTTGTTGATTGCCAACCGATGGTTGCAGGTCGCTTGCCGGATTATTTATCGGAAAGGCCGCTCCACCTTCAAGCAGCTCATTGACCGCGCGCTTCACATTGGAATCCATCGTGTTCACAATGGTGAAATAGGCCGTGTAACCCAATGCGTCACGTGCAATGAGCGCTTTCAGTTGATTAACAATCAGGTCATGGGAAATGTTGATGTAGTACCATCTGGCCGACACTCCGTTACGTGCCGCATAGTTGACGAACTGACGTAGCAAAGTGTCATCGGCCGGAAGCCGTTTCATCAGTTCCTCCGCATTTGTGGCTTTCAATAGTTCCTCGCGGTGAGAATCCACATAATCGAACGCAAATTTATGCAGCAGTCCGGCATTGGCCACATTGATGTAATAGGATGTTATGCCCGATGTGTCGTTCGGAACGAATATGTCGGGCATAATGCCCCCTCCACCGTAGACCGAACGCCCGTTACGGGTTAGATACATGAGGCTCTTGTCGATTTTTATGGAATCCTGGCTGAACATTTCACCGCGTTCGTATCGGTCAAGAATATCGTGGCCGTATTGTGCGCTGTTGGAATAATCTTTCTGTATGCATCGTCCCGACGGGGTGTAATAACGGCCCACGGTCAGGCGGATCGCACTGCTGTCGGGAAGCACCGACTGGTGTTGTATCAGCCCTTTCCCGAATGAACGGCGGCCGATGATCAACGCCCTATCGTTGTCCTGCAATGCTCCGGCAAGGATTTCCGATGACGATGCTGAAAATTCGTCGAGCAATACAACAAGCTGGCTGTCCTTGAAATTCCCGGTTCCATCGGCACGAACTTCTTTTGTAGAGTAAAAATCTCTCCCTTTGGTAGTAACGATGGTCTGGCCGTTGTCCAGGAATTCGTTGGCCATGAGGAATGCGATTTCCATGAATCCGCCGGTGTTGCCGCGAAGGTCGATGATGAAGTCCTGGGCGCCATCATTCTTGAGTTGGTTCAATGCCTGCCAGAACTCATCGTAGGTGGTGCGTCCGAATTTGTTGACCTTCACATAGCCTATTCCGGGGCTGACGATATATGATGCGTCGATTGATGTGACCGGGATGTCGCGGCGTGTGACTTCAAACGTAAGCGTTTTCTTTGCGTTGGGACGTTTCACCCCGAGCTTGACACGTGTGTCCCGTTCGCCTCTCAATTGCTTAAGCACTTGTTCCTGCGTTATGCCAATGCCCGCAACGTTTTCTCCATCCACTTTGACAATGCGGTCACCGGCCATCATTCCCACTTTTTCAGCGGGGCCTCCCGATATCACTTCAATCACAGTGATTGTATCGTTGTTGAGAGTGAACTGCACGCCGATTCCGCAGAATGAACCGTCGAGTTCCTCATTGACGGATTGCAGATCCTTGGCCGGGATATAGGCGGAATGCGGGTCGAGGTTGGTAAGCAGGCTGGGAAGCGTGTTTTCCAAAAGGCTATCGAGATTCACCGCATCCACGTAATCCTTGCGGATAAGGTTTAGAATCGTCTGGAACTTCTTTTGTGTGCGCGTGGGCCCGCTCTGGCGGTTAAGTATGTCACCTGCCAGAAATCCGAGAATAAATGTAAGGGCAACCGTGACCGGCACCCATATGGAGGCTTTTTTCAGATTATTCATAGTTTCATTTTCGGTCATTGTCCGAAACAAAGCATTTATCGCAATTCGGGTATGTGGACGCATTCCACCCCTGCACGTTCAAGCAACTCGATGCCATCGGTTATGCGGTATAGTTCATGATATACAACCCGCTTTATCCCTGCCTGTATTATCAGTTTGGAGCATTCCATGCATGGCGATGCCGTGATGTAGAGAGTCGCGCCATCCGATGAATTGTTGCTGCGCGCAACTTTTGTAATGGCGTTGGCTTCGGCATGAAGCACATAAGGCTTGGTTATTCCCGCCTGGTCCTCACATACATTTTCAAAGCCCGAGGGTGTGCCGTTAAAGCCGTCGGAAATGATCATGGAATTTTTCACTATTATTGCTCCTACTTTGCGCCGCTGGCAATAGGAGTTTTCCGCCCATATTTCAGCCATGCGCAGATAGCGCCGGTCAATCACACTCTGCTTGGCAGATGTGTCGTGGTGTTCTTTCCCGCTGGCGGCAATTGCTGTGGATTGCTGTGATTCCATTGTTATCCGGATATGGAGAATATCGTAGAGATTAATTAATCTACAAAGTTACAAACTTCTTGCAAGATAATGCGCTATATATTTCAAAATTGCCTCGCAATTTTATGAGTGGACATCAATTTGTGTGTCGTATAAACCTTTTGAAGACGGCATTAAGCGAACTCCATATTGAGACAGGATGTTATAACAATGGTTTCAAACTCTTTAGAGGGTGTTAAATGAGAGATGAGTTTGAATTAAATTCATATGTTGCGCCCTCGAGCGGTTGGACTTTAACAGATGTCATCAAACAAAAGTCAAGAGGACTTCACACTCTCATTTATGGAAGGTATGATTACTCGGAAGAAAAAAATTGTGGTTATCGGCGGGGGATTCGCAGGATTGAACTTTGTTAAGCATGTCGATTTGAAACAATATGACGTGACCCTTATTGACAGGAACAATTTCCATTGTTTCCCGCCATTGTTTTACCAGGTGGCATCAGCCGGGCTTGATCCTGCAAGCATATGTTTCCCGTTGCGGCGTGAATTGCGTAAACTGCATAGCCCTGGACTTGCATTCAATATGGGTGAAGTCAAACGGATTGACGTGGCGGGAAAGGCTGTGTATACCAAGGAGGAGTGTGTCGGGTATGATATTTTAATTATAGCTGCAGGCACGACCAACAATTTTTTCAATATGCCACAATTGGAAAAGTCGGTCTATACGCTTAAATCCACTTCTGAAGCATTGCGTTGCCGCAATGATATTCTTGACATTCTTGAGAAAGCCGCTCTTGAAAAGAATCATGAGGTGCAGAAACGGATGCTCAATTTTGTGGTTATCGGCGGGGGGCCGACAGGGGTGGAGATTGCAGGGGCAATCGGTGAGATGAAACGCTATGTTTTGCCTAGAGAATACCCTTCGATTCCGCAAGATAACATGTCAATCACCATTCTGGAGGGTTCCGACAAGCTTCTTGGCGCCATGAGTGACCAAGCGTCGCGCCAGGCTTTACGCGACCTCGATTCATTGATGGTGAAGGTGAGACTCGGTACGTTGATGAAAGAATATGACGGCTCAACGGTGAAGCTTGCCACAGGAGAGAATATGCCCGCACGGATGGTGATATGGACTGCAGGGGTAACAGGCGTACCTTTCCAGATTGACGGCACGGATATCAGTCCGGTGGGACGTGGAAACCGATTTGAGGTTGACGGATATTGCCGGGTGAAAGGACTGGAGGATGTTTATGCCCTTGGTGACATAGCATTGATGACTGCCGACCCGGCCTGGCCCAAGGGGCACCCACAATTGGCGCAGGTTGCCATCCAGCAGGGGAGGATGGTAGCCAAGAATCTGAATGCAGCGGTTAATGCGGAAAGGGATGGCGACACCGTGCGGTTAGCCGCTTTCCGCTACAAGGACAAGGGTTCCATGGCCACAATCGGGCGAAACCGTGCCGTGGTGGATATGAAACGTTTCCATCTGTCAGGGTTTTCAGCGTGGCTCGCATGGATGTTCGTCCATCTCATTTCACTCCTTGGGATGCGCAACAAACTGACAGTTCTTATCAACTGGATATGGGCTTACTTCAACTACAGCACCTCGCTGCGGTTGCTGATACATCCGTGCCGTTATCCGTTGCGCCGCCGCTGGATGGACGATTAGAACGGAGTGGGGGAGTTGTCGGGTGAAATATCTGCGGTTCCTCCAGAAAACGGTGTGGCTGATGCGAACGGGTCGGCAGTGGCATTGTCATTGCCTGCTGCATTGCCGTTGAGTTTTGAACCTACTATGTGCCGTGTCGTCAATGAGTTTTCGTCCCAGTTCTGGAAGCGTGCGTATTGGCTAACGAAACGCATCTTCACATCATCCACCTTACCGCTACGATGCTTTGCAACGATAAACTGCGCAAGCCCTCTGATATCGTTCCCTTCCGCATCTTCGCTGCTGTGGAGATAATATTCCGGGCGGTGGATGAAGCAGACGATGTCGGCATCCTGTTCGATGGCTCCAGATTCTCGGAGGTCGCTAAGCTGCGGTCGTTTCGACTGGCTGTCGGTGCCACGGCTCTCCACCGATCGGTTCAGCTGCGACAAGGCTATGATGGGGATGTTGAGCTCCTTGGCCAGCTGTTTGAGCGAACGGGAAATCATTGACACCTCCTGCTCGCGTGAGCCGAATTTCATGCCGGAGGCGTTCATCAGCTGCAGGTAGTCGATGATGATTATTTTCACCTGATGCTCGCGCACGAGGCGGCGGGCCTTCGTTCTAAGTTCGAAAATGGATAGCGACGGAGTGTCGTCGATATACAACGGAGCCGAGTAGAGGCTCTTTACACCGCTCATTAGTTTGTCCCAGTCGGTATCGGTGAGACGGCCACTTTTGATTTTCTCTCCCTCAAGTTCGCACACGTTGCTTATAAGACGGTTGACCAACTGAAGATTGCTCATCTCAAGCGAGAAGATGGCAACAGGGGTGTTGACATTGACAGCCATGTTCTTGGCCATGGAAAGAACAAATGCGGTCTTACCCATGGCCGGACGCGCGGCAATGATGATAAGGTCGGAATTCTGCCAACCCGATGTGAGCTTGTCAAGTTCATGGAACTGTGTTTCAAGGCCGGAAAGCCCGGTTTCCCTGTTGGCAGCGGCTTCAATCTGTTCGATGGCCTGCTTTATGACAGGGTCTATTTGCGTCACATCCTTTTTTACGTTGCGTTGTGAAATCTCGAACAATTTGCCTTCGGCTTCCTGCAGCAGGTCATCCACATCGTTGCTTTCGTCAAACGCCTTGCCTTCGATTTGCGATGCGAAGTTAATCAGCTCGCGTGCGAGATATTTTTGCGCTACAATTCGGGCATGGAACTCAACGTGTGCCCCGGAAGCCACCTTGGCTGTAAGGCCGGATATATATACGGGACCTCCGACCTCATCGAGCGTGCCGTTGGCACGCAGACGCTCCGTGACCGTCAGCATGTCGATTGGCTGTTGTGAGGCTCCGAGCTGCTGGATGGCGGCATATATATGCTGGTTCTTTGGGTCGTAGAAGCTTTCCGGCTTAAGCAGGTCGCACACGGTGGTGTATGCGTCCTTTTCAAGCATCAATGCTCCCAGGACGGCCTCTTCCACCTCGGTGTCGCGAGGAGCCAGACGCCCCCCGGTATCGTACATGCTTTCATGTTTAGGCTTTTGCGGACGGTAGCCTTGCCGGTTGTTATTAAGTTCCATATTCAACTTTTTGCGACTACAAATTTAGATAAAAATCCTGAGATTTTTACACCGGCAGAATAAAAAATCAA
>WSMN01000100.1 GCA_013316535.1 Muribaculaceae bacterium
ATTAACGTTGAGTGACTTGATTTATTATTTCCTGGTGGCACTTTTGGGCTATGCCGTGATGTCGGCTCCATTTTGGGAGATTCCGGGAAAGTGAGTATCTTTGCGTTATGAAATTTAACAGAGCATTTTTCTTATTGGCGACAATGCTGCTCGCCATGTCGTTTCAGGGGGTGTACGCCCAATCGTTGTTCGACGAGATGATTGTTGACGGAGAAACGGTGAGTGCCGATACGGTGGCGTCACGTAGCTCCGACATGGCTGCAGAGGAAAACCGACGGTTGTTGAGTGCCGTGCAGGCCAGGGCGTTGCGTGCAAAACGGGCTGCCATGAGGCGTGCCGGCACAGATTCCCCGCTGTGGGATCTCACTGACGCCGACGGCAACCCTCTTGACCCCGACATGTTCGGCCCGCAACAGCTCAAGGTCGATTCCACGCTCTATGTCGATGACCTGCTGATTGACAATGTGTCGTTCCTGCCGTTGATATTCAATGAATATTCAGTGGATGTGGTGCAAAAAGCTCCTAACCCCATCGATCCTTCAGCGCAAGTGCCATCGGAACTGAACTGGGCGGAACGCGCGACTTACCGCACGGCGCGTAACCGGGGATTCATGCAGCGGTTCATGGTTGAGAACCCCGACCTTGTGCGGTACAATATCCGTTCCATGCCACGGCCGCCGAAGGAATTCCACATGGAGGCTGACCCGTCGCAGGCGAAAATCACTGTTACCGAGTTCACGCGTGACCGCCAGGAGATGGTCAGTGTGGCCAAGCCCGTCGATATAGGCAGAATCAACTGGTTGCAGAATTTCGATGGCTCGCTCCAGTTCTCGCAGGCGTATGTGTCGCCCAACTGGTATCAGGGGGGTAAGTCGAACCTGAATGCAATCCTGAACTTGTTTTACAACGTGAAGCTTAATCCTGCGTTCCATCCCAATTTGATTTTCGAGACAACGATGCAGTATAAGCTCGGGTTGAACAATGCGCCCGATGACACCATACACGCCTACAACATTTCGGAGGACCTTTTCCAGATTAACACTAAATTCGGCGTCAAGGCTGCCAAACGATGGTACTATTCACTGACGGCGCAATTCAAAACGCAGTTGCTCAACAGCTACAAGACCAATTCCGACGACCTTGTGGCCGCATTCCTTTCCCCGGCGGAACTGAATGTGGGTCTCGGTATGACCTATAATTATGAGAATCCGCGAAAGACCCTGAATTTCTCCGCCGCCATCTCCCCGCTGTCCTATAATCTCAAGATATGTCCCGATACACGGTTGGATCCCACCGCATTCGGCATTGAGGAGGGAAAGAAGTCGATAAGCGAATATGGTTCGAGTGCGGAGGTCACGTTCCGTTGGAAACTCGCCTATAATATAGAGTATTTCTCTCGGCTGTTCATGTTCACCAACTATGAGTATGTGCAGGGCGATTGGGAAAATACGATTACATTTACCATCAATAAATTTCTGACTACAAAAATTTTCGGCCATCTGCGCTATCAGTCGGACGCACTCCCGATGGAGGACACGTCATGGCATAAATGGCAGTTCAAGGAGATTCTTTCCATCGGATTCACATATAAGTTCTCGCGGTCATGAGACACTGCCTGCACCAAACCCGCTTTGTCTGGCTGCTTGCCGCTTGGTTTGTGTGCTTCGGCAACCTGGATGCCGAAGAGCCTTCCTGCTCATGGATGGTCGACGGCATCAGTGATGCAAGCGTGATGCAAAGTGTATCATTGCATCCCGGTGATGGGATAGAGGGCATTTGGAGCGCGACATCCGATGGCGCGAGGATTGCCGTTTTGCCCGGTGCTGTGCCGGGAGGTGCGCGCAGTTTCGCTGACTCCTATCTGTTGGTGGTGCTCAAGTCGCCTCGTGCCGCCATACTGCCGGGCACTGTTATTGGATGGTGCTCTCCGGCGGCAAAGAGTGGTTTTTATGATGCGCGGTTGTTTACAAAATGCGATGGCCGCCGGTTGTCGTCGCCCAAACGGTTCACTATTAGGATTAACGACGGGTCGCGCCTGTCGCTGATAGAGGTGCGTGACGGTGTGGAATTTGTGGCATGGCGGCTGTTGCCTTATATGTTCCGGTCGGTGCTGCGTGAACGCCGTGAACGTCCGCGTGACCTCGACGGATTGTTGCGTGTGTGGCCTCCCGATGCGGAGAACCCGCTTAAACCCCGATATCTGTAGCGATTTGCTTATGTCTGATGCCCGTGTGATATTCCGGATTGTGTTGCTGGCTGTGGCCGTGACATTGGTGGCCGTTGTAGCTTCGGGGCAGCGTCAGAGCAGCAGGCGCGGTAAACTGAAACCGTCTGTGGCAGTGCAGGTGAGCGGCTCGCAGTGCCCGCCTTTCGATACTGTGGCCGTGGCGGAAGGGATGGTGAGTTTTGCGGGCTATGAGAAAACGTTGCGTGCCACCAGGGAGACGGTGTTTCTAAGCAACCTTTCCCCAAAGGAGGTTGCACGGGTGGTTTTCCGCGTTACATATTATGATGCGCAGGGGCGGCAGTTGCATGTGGCGCGCCACGATATGTATGCCCCTGTTCCGTCGGGTGAGACACGGAGGCTGGATTTCCCTACCTGGGACAGGCAGTACACATTTTATTACGTTGGTTCGCCGCGTCCGCGCGTGCCTGCCATCCCTTATTCGGTCAAGATCCATCCCGACACACTGGTTTTTGTCAATGAAAGATAAGTTACCTCTCTGTTCCATGCACCCAATCGACCACATAAGGAAATTCGCTAATATAACCCCTAAGATTGAGGATAATCTGCGCAAGGTCATGCAAGAGCATCATCCTCACAAAGGTGAGATGATTCAGGGTGCCAACAACCTGATTACTTATGCCTATTATCTTGCTTCAGGGTCGGCGAGGGTATATTATATCGAGCGGGGGAAGGAACATACCGTGGCTTTCGCGTTCGACAACCAGTTTGTCATTGTGCCACGTTATCTTGTGAAGTCCTATCCCGACACTGTGGCCATCCAGTTCCTTGAGCCTTCGGAAGTGGTTTTCATCCCTCATCTGCGGATTAAAAGTATTCTTGAGGAATCGGATGCGGTGGCCGATACCGAGGGTCTGCTGTTCCTTAGTGCCGCGTTGATAGATTATAACCTGTTCCTTGAGGAGCGTGTGGAGGTGATGCAGTCGCTTAGCGCCGAGGAGCGGTATAAATGGGCGTTGCGGCGTTATCCTCGCATAGGGGATTGCGCCACCACCACCCAGCTGGCATCGTTCCTCGGGGTGACCAAAGAGACTCTTTATCGAATCAAAGGGGGCAAATACACAATTCCGGGCAAAGCCCGGCATGAACAAAATAAAGAGGGTGTTTAATAAGAGATGCTGCATTATAACGAGCATATTTTGAGGCGTTTTTGTCCTTTCATTATTATACACCCATGTGATTAGAATTTAACAGGTGTTGTTAAACACCCTCTAAAAGTTATGACAGAATCAGATATAAATGCCAGTGTCGGGCGTTATCTTCTCCGTTGCGGTTTTGACGGATTCAGACCCAAGGCCGCGCTGATTGACATGGACGGAACGTTGCTCGACACCATGAAGTGGCACACACTTGCCTGGCAACGGATGGTGAGCGAACTGGGAATACAGTGTTCACGCGACGAGTTTTATCTCTATGAGGGGATGACAGGTGCCGAGACCATCAACCTGATGTTCCGGCGGGCTTTCGGTCGTGATGCCACCCGACAGGAGAAAACTGAACTTTATGCACGCAAGACGGGTTACTTTAGTGAATTGCCTCGTGCCGGAATTGTGAAAGGTGCCGACAGGATGGTGAGCACGCTTATGGAGCATGGAATCATCAGGGTACTTGTCACCGGTTCAGGCCAGTTATCCAACCTGGCTCGTTTGGATGAGGATTTCCCCGGCGGATTTCCCCATGATATGCGGATTACCTCCCACAACGTGACAAGGTGCAAACCTCACCCCGAACCGTTCCTTAAGGCCATGGAACTGGCCGGTGTGGAGCCTTTCGAGGCAATCGCGCTGGAGAACGCGCCTTTAGGTGTCAGGTCGGCATCCGATGCCGGGGCGTTTACTGTCGCTGTTGCCACAGGGCCGGTGCCGGAGCGCGACATGTGGGAAGCCGGTGCCGACGTCGTGCTACCGTCGATGGACGATGCCGCCGACATGCTGTCTCTGCTTCTGACAACGTTTTGAACTATTTATACAGATGTTATGGAAAAATCATTGACACCCCGACTTGTTTTTACCAACCATGTGGCGCAGGCGCTTGACGATGCCGTCGCACAGATTGAACCCGCATCGGTGTTTGTCATTGTGGATGTCAACACCGCATCGTTCGTGTTGCCACGGTTGCAGAGCGAGTCAAAGTCTCTGGCCGGTGCGAAGGTGATTATGACCAAGGCCGGCGAGATGTTCAAGAACCTCGACACGCTTTCTTACATCTGGAAACAGCTGGGCGACAACACGGCCACGCGCCGTTCCGTTGTGGTTAATCTCGGAGGCGGTGTGGTGACCGACATGGGTGCTTTCGCAGCGGCCACCTTCAAGCGTGGAATCCCTTTCATCAATGTGCCCACAACCCTCATGGGGGCGGTTGACGCATCTGTCGGCGGCAAGACAGGCATTAACTTCAATGCTTTGAAGAATGAGGTTGGGACATTCGCTGAGCCGGAACTTGTGATTATATCCACCACATTTTTCCGAACGCTCACGTCGCAGGAGCTATTGGCCGGTTATGCCGAGATGCTGAAACATGCCATGCTCACCTCGAAAGAGATGACCGATCGTCTGCTTGCCTACGACATAACCGCTTATGAGCCTGATGCGTTGCTGCAGCTTCTGCAACATAGCGTGGAGGTGAAATGCCGTTTTGTAGAAGGGGATTTTACCGACAAGGGGATGCGGCGTGCCTTGAATTTCGGGCACACCGTTGCCCATGCTTTCGAAGCGATGGCTTTGGCACGCAAATCGCCGCTATCACATGGCTACGCGGTGGCATTCGGTATGGTGGCAGCATTGGTGCTGTCGCACATGAAGTTCGGTTTCCCGTCGGTCGAGCTACATCGTTATGCCTCCTATGTGGCTGAACATTACGGCGCGTTTGATATAACATGCGAGGATTATCCTGCGTTGCTCCGCTCCATGGGGCAGGACAAGAAAAACGACCGGCCGGGAGAGCTGAATTGCACCTTGCTTAAGGTCTACGGGGATGTAGCGGTGAACAC
>WSMN01000101.1 GCA_013316535.1 Muribaculaceae bacterium
GGCTGATAGTGTCAGATGGCGTTTAGATGGCTTAGGCGCTTTTCAAGCTCGGTTGATGACAGGCGGGTCGATAGTCTGCCGCGGTAGGCTACGGATATGTTGCCGGTTTCCTCGCTTACTACTATGGCGAACGCATCGGTGGCCTGTGAGATTCCGAGTGCCGACCGATGGCGCAGCCCCAGCGAGCGTGGCACATTCGTGTCGTGGCTGACGGGCAGAATACATCCGGCTGCCTTGATTTTGCCGTCAGCAACAATCATTGCCCCGTCGTGCAGAGGGGAATTCTTGAAAAATATGTTTTCAATTAGCCGTGTGTTGATTTCCGCGTCAATCATGTCTCCGCTTTTTTCATAATTCTCCAGCGGCACATCCTGCTGTATCACAATCAGCGCGCCAGTCTTGCTTTTGGACATGCTCATACATGCATACACGATGGGCATTACACGGGTGTGCAGGTCATGCCCGTCCTCTTTGTCACGGTGATGGAACAGGCCTGTCAGGAATTTCCACCGTTTCTTTGAACCAAGCTCCACAAGGAAACGCTTTATCTGGTCCTGGAAAATGATTACAAGAATCAGGAGACCGATGCTCATAACCTTGTCAAGGATAGTGCCTATGAGCTTCATCTCCAGGATTTCAGCGGCTACAACCCATACCAATATGAATGCCAGCACTCCGTAGAAAATGTTGATTGTGCCCGACTCCTTCATGATTTTATAGAGGTAGTAGAGCATCAATGCTACAATTACTATGTCAAGAATGTCTTTTATGCCGAATGATTCAATCATTGAGATGGTGGGAGTTTTGTTGTTCTTTTTGAAGTTCTGAATCTTAAGCCATGCAATTGGTGGCCACGGCTATGGCTTGCCGGGTGGCGGCGACATCGTGTACGCGCAGGATTGACGCTCCGTTCAATGCTGCGATTGTGTTGAGCGCGATTGTGCCTGGGAGAGCTTGGTCAGGTGTGATGCCGCATAGGCGTGTAATCATTGACTTGCGGGAAATCCCCACCAGAACGGGGCGTCCCAGCATACTGATTATGTGTGGCAGGTTATTGAACAGCCGGTAGTTCTGCTCCAATGTCTTGGCGAATCCGAATCCCGGGTCTATTATGATGTCGCTTACCCCTCGCAAGGTCAATTCGTGGAGCGGCCGGGACAGTTCTGCGATTACTTCAGCAGTGACATCGGTATAGCCCGTGTGTGATTGCATTGTCCGTGGGGTGCCTCGCATGTGCATCAGAATATATGGCACATTCAGTTCCGCTACGGCATCGAACATTTCATTGTCGAGGCTGCCCCCTGAAATGTCGTTGATTATGTCGGCTCCCCAATCCTCGATAGCTTTTCGGGCTACGGATGCACGGAAGGTGTCGATTGAAACCGGAATGTTTTTGTTGAATGAGCGGACGATTTCAATTCCGGCCTGTAGGCGCCTCATTTCCTCTGTTTCCGGCACTTCCGCAGCTCCGGGACGTGAAGAATATCCACCGATGTCGATAATGTCGGCTCCTTCCGCGATGATTTGCTGCACACGCAACTCTATGGCACTGGTGTTGAAAGCTTGTGAGCCACTGTAGAATGAGTCGGGTGTGACATTGAGAATCCCCATTACGGCAGGCTGCCGGAATTCATGCAGTTTGCCCTTTATGTTGAGTGAGAATGGCTGCATTGGTCAAGGGTTAAGCAAATCGGGATTAAAGAAATCCATTATGGAGTTGGAATGCTCTATGAGCAAGCTGGCGGTGCCGTCGGGGTCGATGCGTGCCGCCTGTTCATAGGCCGACATGGCTTCTCCGCGTCTGTCGAGCCGCCACAGTAGTTTCCCTTTCTCTATCAGAAGGGGGCTTGAGGTTGCTTTTGCAAGAAGGTTTTCTATTATGGCGAGTGCTTCTGCCGGGTGTTTCCCTGCGGTCAGTTCTTTTATGTTTTGTGCTTCCGTCATTATTTCGTATTTTTGAAAGTCCAAAACCATTGCCGTCGAACGGTGGTTAGGTATATAATGAGGTACTCACGAAAATCGGGGATGACTTCATTATGCAAAGATAAGTAAAATCAAGGTTATGCAACGAATTTTAATTTCGCTTTCGGCACTTGTGCTTTTCGCAGGGTCGCTTTTCGCTTCCGACCCTACAGCCACCTCCTATTCCATTGAAGATTGCCTCGGCTCGGCAAAGCCATATCCTGCTCCTTATGAACCTGCTGAATATCCCGATAGTCTCACCCCGGTGTTTCTCAATCATGTGGGGAGGCATGGGGCACGTTTCCTTTCTTCACCGAAAACATCTGTCGACCTGGCAAGAAAATTGCAGAGTGCCGATTCCGCAGGGGTGCTTTCCCCTTTGGGCAAGGAACTGCTGGGATTGGTGAAGCGTGTGATTGAAGTGTCGCACAACCGTTGGGGCGCGCTCGATTCCCTTGGCATGGCAGAGCAGCGTGGCATAGCTTCGCGTATGTTCCGGGCTTACCCCGGGTTGTTTACCGAGGGGAAAGTCTATGCATTAAGTTCTTATGCGCCCCGATGTGTGATGAGCATGTATGAGTTTACCCATCAGCTTGACAGGCTGAACAACAATGTGGAGATATACACATCGGCCGGTCGGCAGAATTCCCCGTTGATGCGTCCGTTCGATGTTGTAAAAGATTATATAGAGTGGACCGGGAGTAAGCAATGGGAGGCTCCTTACAACATGTTTTTTGACACCACAGCTCCGGCAGGTCCGGCCCGCCGTCTTGTGACTGATTCGGGTGCTCTTGATAATCATGCCGCCCAGGAGCTTTCATGGAATGAATATAAGGTGCTTGCAGGGTTGCCAGCCATGGGAATCCAGGTGGATTACAGCAAATATTTCACCGTAGAGGAAATGAATGCGTTATGGGCATGTGAGAATCTCGGGCATTACTTGCGGCGCACCGCAACCACATTGTCTGTAGAGCCGGCGTTGATAGCATCGGATCTGTTGCTTAATCTGATTAATTCAACCGATGCCGCGATTGACGGGAGGGGCACTTCCGATGTAGAGTTGCGTTTCGGTCATGCCGAGACGCTGATGCCGCTGCTGTCGCTGATGCGCCTCAAGGGATGCTATTATATGACTAACTATTTTGACACAGTTGCATTGCATTGGCGTGATTTCGATGTGGTGCCGATGGCTGCCAATCTTCAGATGGTGCTGTTCAAGACCGGCGCGGGTAAATATTATGTGCGTTTCGACCTCAATGAGCGGCCTGTGCCGTTGCTTCCCGGTTCCGATGTTGTCTATCTCCCGTGGAAGCAGGCTCGGGAATATTTGATGCGTTGCCTGCCGTTGCATCTCCAGATTTGAAAGGTTTATGGCGGGTTCTGTAGCAGACGTTGTAGGCGGGTTCTATCGCAGTCATGGCATTGCGGATGGAGCCACGGTGGCTGTGGCGTTCAGCGGTGGTGCCGATTCGGTGGCTTTGCTGTCGGCCACCTGTGCCGCCGGCTATCCTTGTGTCGCGTTGCACTGCAATTTCGGGTTGAGAGGGGAGGAAAGCGACCGCGACGAACGTTTCGCCCTCCAAATGGCATCCAGGCTTGGATGTGAAATCAGGGTGGTACATTTCGATGTGGGTGCCCGTTGTGCGGCCACAGGTGAGTCGGTGGAGATGGCTTGCAGGGA
Organism: Muribaculaceae bacterium; assembly: GCA_013316535.1. Taxonomy (GTDB): domain Bacteria; phylum Bacteroidota; class Bacteroidia; order Bacteroidales; family Muribaculaceae; genus UBA7173. The sequence goes on from WSMN01000101.1 coordinate 3,644, forward strand.
ATTGCGCTACGAGTGGTTCGAGCGTGAGTTCGGGCTGGCCGATGGCCGGTGGGCATGTGTGGCGGTGGCTCATAATGCAAACGACAATCTGGAAACATTTTTTCTGAATCTCATGCGTGGCACCGGGCTTAAGGGGCTGGGGGGTATGCCTGCGGCCAGGGGGATTTTTATGCGTCCGTTACTTGAAGTTCCGCGTGATGCCATAATCGGATATCTGCAAGTGTGTGGCCTTGATTATGTTGTCGATTCTTCCAATCTCTCGAATGATTACCGCCGGAATATGCTGCGGAATGATGTCATTCCCTGCATGTCGTCGCATTTCCCCCGAATGGATAAGACGGTTTCCGTAACTATGTCGAATATCCGGCGGGACAGTGATCTTTTGGATGCCTTGCTTGAAGAGACGGCACCTCGGTATGTTGATGGGGTCGGGCGCATTGACCTGAAGGCCGTTGCGGCTCATCCGTCATCCGCCGCATTGCTCTATCATCTGCTGAACCGTGGTGTGGTGGGGAAATATGACTTTTCGGCTGTGGAGCGTATGTTGCAATCTCTCGGACGCAGTGGTGCGAGGTTCTATCCTGTGTCGGGCTGCGGCGGGCTGTTGCTTGACCGTGGAACGCTCATTCCGTTTTCCACTCGGGAGATTTGTGCTGGTATGACCGTCAATAGCGATGAGGAGACGGAACCCTTCATGCTGTTTGATGAAGATGGTGTGGTAAATGGCTTTCTGCCGTTGGGGCTCGATTGTGAAGTTATGGGGCGCGACGGCTTCGCACCGGAACGGAATGCCCGTGTGGTGTGGATCGATCTGGACATGATCCCACCTTCGGAGCCTCTGATGTTGCGCCGCTGGAGGCAAGGCGACCGTATAGAGCCTTTCGGGATGCGCGGGTCGAGGCTTGTGAGCGATGTCTTGTCGGATGCAAAGGTGCCGCTAACGGAAAAACGGGATTTATGGCTCCTGGTGAGCGGAGAGAAGGTGCTTTGGGTTCCCGGGTTGCGTGCATCGCGCCACTATGCCATCAATTATTTGACCAAAAAGGTTTTAAAGGTTTCTTGTAGGGAATAGCGGGTAATGTTGTGTGTGGCTGTAATGGACACATTAACAAAAATTAAACGGGATGATTCCGCTAAATCTGAAAAACTTTCGTTAATTTGCCTTGCTTTTCCGAAAGCAAGGATACCAGACACCAAAGCCATTGACCCGGCTTGAGCCATAAAAACACGAAATTTTGGCAACATTAGGGATAAATAGGTTTTAGCATATCCGGTAGGATGTGCGGCATGATTGTCGCGGTAACTTTGAGGGATGCAGAGATGTTATGATTATTAGGAATCATAATTTTTCGTAACTCTAAAAACTTTGGCAAGCATGACGACAGAAAAATATCCTTTCACCGGT
>WSMN01000102.1 GCA_013316535.1 Muribaculaceae bacterium
CCCAATTGCCCATCTCATGCCCACACAGGTTGAGCCAGCGGAGCGGATGAATGCCGGATTGCTCGACGAAGATGGTTTGGCGGTTTGTGAGGCCGATTCCGTGGATGTGGTGTTTGTGATAGGGGAATCGTTCATAAAGTGGCATTCATCGCTTTATGGCTACCGGCTTCCAACATCGCCTGTGCTGGATGAGGAATTGAGGCGCGGGCGACTGGCCGTGTTCGATGATTATATTTCGTCTTGCACACGCACATCGGAGGCGGTGAAGAATCTACTCACGGTCAAGGATAGCGAGACTTCTTCGAAAAATTGGCTTTCGGGGGCTTATGTGCCGGTGTTATTCCGCAATGCCGGCTTCAATGTTTATTTGTGGGAAAACCAGCAGGCCTTGGGAGGAGGCGCATGGGTGTTCAATTCAGGGCTGAACAGGTTCATTTATAACAAGCCTGCTGTGGAGCGGTGCTATTCGGCGACGAATGCCGGGTGGTTCAGATTTGACGGGGAACTTGTGGATGATTTCTCAAAAGAGGTTGCTGTTGATGCGTCTTCGCGCAATTTTGTGTTGTTCCATTTGATGGGGCAGCATCATGATGCCGGTTGCCGTCGGCCTGACGGTTGGGCAAAATGGGATGCCGATGACATTGTGCGTTCGGAGGATTGGATGACGGAAACGATGAGGCTGTCGATAGCGGAGTATGACAATGCAACGCGGTATAATGACCATGTGCTGGGTAAGATTATAGATTTGTTTCGGCACAGGGATGCTGTTGTGGTTTATGTGTCGGATCATGGGGAGGAGATGTATGATTACCGCCCGTCGTTCGGTCGCAAAGCCTGCGAACCGTGTGATGAGGGCAAACGTCTGTTGTTTCAGAATGCCGTTCCGATGGTTGTTTGGTGGTCGGAGGGATACGAAAAGTCCCATCCCGATGAAGTGGCCCGGTTAAAGGCATCGGTGGCCAGACCGGGAATGAGCGATGATATAGGGCAACTGCTGTTGTCGGTAGGAATGGTGCAGTGTCGCTTTTATGCGCCTGTAAAGGACATATTGTCTTCGGATTATGAATGTCCGTCACGTCGCGTTTCAACGGGGGCGGATTTCGATTCCATAACTGCCGGTATGGGTAGGGGTGTAATTTATGGAACGCCGATGACCATGTAACATGTAATAGGTGTGTGTTCTGCGCTGGGCGCATTGCCTTGGCAATATGTTTGAGCGAAAAATTTGATAAATTTTGTTGTAGATAGACCGTTCCGTTGCTATGTTGCAAAAAAAAATGTAACTTTGCAGCGTCTTTAGCGGAGAAGGTATGTTCGGGTGGACATTTTCGGTTTCCGCAAAGGTTCTCGGGGCGTAGCGCAGTCCGGTAGCGCACCTGGTTTGGGACCAGGTGGTCGCAGGTTCGAATCCTGTCACCCCGACAAAATATGTGCTAAAAAGGTGTCTGCAAAACTGGTTGCAGACACCTTTTTTTGTGATACTGGATAAGGCGATTAAAATAAGGCGCCTATCCAAGGGGGCGCCCCAATATGTCATGAGTAAACCCCACGTTGCGATGCCCGGAGGTATCTTAACGTGGGGTTTGCTATAGCCCTGTCCTCTGCGAGGACTTGTTGACGGGGTTTCCGCAACAGTTTTTTTGCTGTGGGATGGTGTGGTTACTGCAAAGTGCCGTTGTTGGCCTGCTGAATCATGGTGGCGTCGGCGGTGATGTAGATTTCAACGCGGCGGTTCTGTGCACGGCCTGCGGCTGTATCATTTGATGCCACGTAGTCGGCCATCGGGATACCCTGGTAGCGGAGGCGTGTGGGGGAGATTCCGCTGTTGGCGAGGAATGTCTCCACGGCTGCGGCACGTCCGTTGGCCACGCGGGTGTTCACCTCCATCGAGCCTGTGTTGTCGGTGAATCCGTAAATCTGGACATCAGTGTTGGGGTTGCTGCGCAGGGAGTTGGCAAATTGTGCGAGTTCGCTCTGTGCGCTTGCGCTAAGTGTTGTGCCGTTGGTGGGGAAAAGGATGCCGCCGGGGAATGTCACCTTGATGGCCTGGAGGCCGTTCTGGTCGGTCACGGTCTGCACATCGGCATCGGCCAACTGCTGTTTGAGTTCGGCGGCCTGCTTGTCCATTTTCTTTCCAATGAGCGCGCCTGCGCCTGTGCCTACTGCGGCTCCTACGGCAGCTCCGATTGCGGCACCTTTGCCACCACCGATGAGCGCGCCGATGCCTGCGCCGAGTGCGCCGCCGCCACCGCCTCCTATGAGTGCGCCTTTGCCTGTATTTGTCATCGAGTTACATCCTGTCAGGAGCATCCCTGCTGCCAGAATGGCACAGCATAAAGTCTTAACTGATTTCATTTTATATGTATTTTAAGTTAATAGTGTTAACGTGAACCCTGCAAAGTTACATCATTTTTCCGATAAAATTTTGTAGTGACGAAGGAATTTTCTACAGGATTATCGAATGCCGATGTAACCGCCGTAATCCTACCATATTATACAATTCTGACAGGGGTTTTGTTGGCACTTGCCGACGGAAAAATTTTTGTGTTAAGGGTTGGCGGTTGAAAAAAAATATGTAAATTCGCATGGCTCTTAATAAGAAATCGCGTGTGAAATTTCCTTAGAACCTATTCTAATTTCTTTCGGAACATTTCTACGAGCGAATTTTTTTAATTCCTTCGAGTGTTTTTCCAATTTTCCATTGGTCATGACCATCGCCGGTTCCTGCCCAACCAACGGAAAGCCCTTAAGAAATCCTCTCGATATTATTTTGAGTCAAGTTAAAACAGTCTTTAAGAAGATGTAATTATGGCTTCGATTTCACCATTTAAGAGTAACTCCCGGAAGGCCCGGCTTATCAGTCATTTTTGTGCATTGCTGGTGGTGGCCATGTGGGGTGCATCGTTCGTGAGTACCAAAGTGCTTACAAACCATAATCTCGGAGCGGTTGAAATTTATATCTACAGGGCACTGATGGCTTATGTGCTGCTGTTGATAGCATGCCATAAGCAGCTGCTTGCCAATTCGTGGCGTGATGAGCTTTTGTTTGCTGTCTGCGGCCTTTGCGGCGGGTCGATTTATTTCATAGCAGAAAACACGGCTGTGAATTACACTCGTGTGTCGGAAGTCTCGATGATAACCACTTTGTCGCCGTTGCTTACGACGCTGCTTATCGGAGCCTTGTACAAGGCGGAGCGACCGGGGCGGTGGACTTATATAAGTTCGGTAATAGCTTTTCTCGGGGTGGGGTGCATAGTGTTCAAGGATGGCGTGTCGCAGGTGTCGGACAGCAATGGACCCGATGCGTTGAGTGCCACCATAGGCGACCTCCTGGCTCTCGGTGCGGCGTTTGCTTGGGCGGTGTATGCCGTTGTGCTCCGCAAGGTCAATGTCACCTACTCGGCACAGTTCGTAACGCGCAAGACGTTTTTCTACGGGCTTGTGACGGCTTTGCCGTTCTGGATTGTATCATCGGAGCCTATTTCCCCCATGAGCGAGCTTATGAATCCCGAAGTGCTTGGAAATCTCCTTTTCTTAGGGCTTGTATGCTCCATGGGTGCCTATATCCTTTGGGCTGCGGTGATGAATGTGCTCGGTGCGATAACAACCAACAACTATCTGTATATACAGCCGATATGTACCATGGTTATCGCTGCGATGCTTTTTGCCGACGACCCAATCACCTTCATGGGGTGTTTCGGAGCGTTCCTTATCATCGGCGGCCTTTGGTTCGGCGATTACATGACGCGCCGCAGCGAGCTGCGGAGATGAGATTTCGGGAAGGGGAGGGATAGGAAAGTATAGGGGGAAATAGGAGGGGATGGGACAATCAGGGGTTATTGTGCTGCCATCCGCCGCCGAGGGCTTTGTAGAGGCGAACGAGGGCGATGTTTTCATCGCGGATGGCGTTGGTGAGGCCGAGCTGTGCATCGAGGTAGCGGCGTTGGGCATCAAGCACTTCGATGTAGTTGATGCTTCCGGCGCGGTATTGTTTTTGGGCGAGGTCCACATATTTTTTCGCGGCGTTGCGTGAGTGTATCTTCAGTGAGGTGGCTTGGCGCAGTTTGCGGTAAGTGATTACCGCATCGTCGACCTCCTTGAAAGCCTCCAGCACCTTCTGTTCGTAGCCGAGACGAGATTGTTCGTAGGCTGCGATTGCCTCGCGGTATTTCCCTTGTTTGCGTCCGAAGTCCAGCACCGGGCCGGCGAGGTTGCCTGCTATGTAGGAAAACGGGGATTTGAAGAACCCGGCAAGTTCATCGTTCTCCCATCCTCCCTGCAGGTTGAAGGTGAGGCGCGGGAAGCGGTCGGCATAGGCCACTCCCACGGCGGCCATGGATGCGCGCAGATTCTCGGAGGCGGCCCGGAGGTCGGGTCGTCGGGTCAGCAATTGGGAGGGGAGGCCTATCGGGAGGTGTTCGGTCTGCCTCATCTCTTCATCTGTCCTGGCACGTTGTATCAGTTCGTCGGGATATTCTCCCATAAGAAGCGCAAGGGCGTTTTCCGTGACCTTTATGCGGCTTTCGAGATTCGGGACGAGTGTTGCCGTTGTGGCATATTCCACCTGCGCCTGCTGGTAGACGAGTTCCGATGTAAGTCCGCCTTCGAACCGCAGACGAGCTTTCTCAACACCCTCCTGGCGGTTGACCAGGGTGCGGCGCACGATGGCCAGCTCGCTGTCGAGGGCAACCAGTGTGAAATAGGCTGTCGCAGCCTCGGCGATGAGTGTCATGCGCATGGCTCGTTCGTCTTCCACTGATGCCCGCCACATGGCTTCACCTTTGCGTTTTGCCCACCGGAACTTCCCCCATAGGTCGATTTCCCAGTTTAGAGATGCCTTGAAATCGAATTCGGGGTCTTTTTTGAGGCTTTCGCCATAATAGTCGTTGGTTTCATGGTCGGCGAGGATTGATGCCCCGACCGACGGGAGGCGGTTGGCCTTGTCAACGCGGTAGGCCTGCCGAGCCTGTTCCACCCGTGCTGCCGCTGCCATGAGGTTGCGGTTGTTCCCGAGGGTGCGTCCGATTATCCGGCAC
>WSMN01000023.1 GCA_013316535.1 Muribaculaceae bacterium
GTCTCGGCCTGTCCCCGTTGCCCCGGTTTCACGAGCAGGCCTATCACCATTGCGGCAAAGGTGAAAAGGATTACGTAGAACTCGGTGGAATGGAGGAAGGTGGACAAGGGGGGTAGAAGTCAGAAGTGAGAAGTGGAAAATGAGGGACGGGAAGTGTTGGTTTCAGGCGAACACGGACATGAGCCAGGAGGAAATCAACATGTAAATCATCATGCCGATGATGTCGTTGGTGATTGATATGAAGGGGCCGGTTGCAAGGGCGGGGTCTATCTTGAAGCGTTCGAGGGTCAATGGCACAAATGTGCCGAAAATTGAGGCGAACAGCACCACTGCCATCAGCGATAACGACACCGCAAGGGTGGTGGGATTCCATGGCGAGAGTTGGAAGCAGTTGTAGATGAAGACTATCAGGGAGATTATCAGCCCGTTTATGAATCCCACGCCAACTTCCTTGAGAATCTGTCGGCCGGATTCCTTGAGGTCGAGGGAGCCGTTGGCCAGACCCTGGACCACGATGGCCGAGGACTGTATGCCGACATTTCCGCCTGTGCCGCCAATCATGGGTATGAAAAGCGCCATGGCGGGATTGGTAACGAAACCTTGCTCGAAGTTGCCGAGGATGAGCGAATTGCCGATACCGCCGACGATTCCCATAAGCAGCCACGGCAACCGGGCTTTGGTTTGTCGCCAAAGGGTGTCGTCGGACTCCACATCCTGCGACAGACCTGATGCCAACTGGTAGTCGCGTTCGGACGATTCGCGCACACGGTCCATCACGTCGTCGACGGTTATGTGTCCCACGAGCCTGCCTATAGAGTCGATGACGGGCATTGCCACAAGGTCGTATTTCTCGAAGTCTATCGCCACATCGTCGAGGGGTGTGTCGGTCTTTACGGCCACCGGGTCGGTTTCCATCACATTTTTGATTTTGGATACCGACGGGTGGGTTATGAGTTCCTTCAGCGGGAGGGTGCCTCGCAGGCGGTCGTCGTTGTCGACCACATAGACGTAGTAGATTTCATCCATGTCCTCGGCCTGCATCCTTAGCTGTTTGATGCATTCGGGCATGCTCCAGTTCTCGTTGACCACGAGCATTTCTGTGCCCATGAGACCGCCGGCGGTGTCCTCCTCATATTTGAGGAGGTCGATGATGTCACCGGCCTGTTCCACGTCGTCGATGTGGGAAAGGACTTCTTCGCGGTCGTCCTCATCGAGTTCCTGGATAAGGTCGACGGCCTCGTCGGTATCGAGGTGGTCGACATATTTGCGGGCGATGTCCTCCGGCTCCATCTCGCTAAGGAGCTTGCGGCGGTCGTCCTCGTCAAGCTCCATCAGCACATCGGCGGCTTTGTCGCCGTCGAGAAGCTTGTTCAGGTATTCTGCGTCCTCAAGGTCGAGGTCGTTGTACAGCTCGGCAATGTCGGCCGGGTGCAGGTCGGCAAGCAGTCGGCGTGCGCTGTCGTCATCCCGCTCCGCGATGATGCGCTTGATTTCATTGAGATATTCTTCGTTGAACTCTTTCATCGCGTTGCCGGGAAGATTTTGTTGGTCAGTTCAATGAATTGGTCTACGGAAAGTTGCTCCGGTCGCATGGCCGTCAACGGCGTGTCAGGCATCTGCACACCGGGTGGGAGGATGGCCCTGATGGAGTTTCGGATGGTTTTGCGTCTCTGCCCGAATGTTGTCTTGACAACGTTCTTGAATGCGGCAGGGTCGCAGCCGAGTTCCGTGACGGAGTTCCTTACCAGCCGCACCACGCCGGATTTCACCTTTGGCGGAGGGTTGAACACATTTTCATTGACTGTGAAAAGATATTCTACATCATACCATGCCTGGAGCAGGACGCTAAGGATGCCGCGGGCCTTGGTTCCGGGTTTCGCGGCCAACCTCTCGGCCACCTCCTTCTGGAGCATCCCGGAGCAGCACGCCACGAGGTCTTTCCATTCAAGTACATGGAAAAATATCTGCGATGAGATGTTGTAGGGGTAATTGCCTATGACGCACATCTTCTCGCCATGGAACAGTTCTCCGAGGTCGAGGTTGAGGAAGTCCTGCTCGAGGATGCGGCCTTTGAGCGATGGCATGTTTCCGTTGAGCCATGCCACGCTTTCAGTATCGATTTCCACGACAGTCAGTCCCGGATGCTTTTCGAGCAGGAATTGTGTCAATACCCCCATCCCGGGCCCTACCTCCACCACCGGCAAGCCCTGGAAGTCGTCGAGGGTGGCGGCAATGCGTCTTGCCACATCGAGGTCGGTCAGAAAATGCTGGCCGAGTGCTTTCTTGGGTCTTACTTGCTGCATGGCGTTTTCGTTAAGGCCGGTTATTCAGAGTTTTTTTAGAATGGCCTGAATGACAGGTTCCATGATGGCATATCCCGAAAGGTTGGGGTGCACCCCGTCGTCGGAGAATGTTATCGGCAGGGCACGGTCGCCGGGGTGAACCAGCGGTGTGTAATAGTCGGCGAAGGGGATTGAGTTCGCAGCGGCATAGGCACGGAGCCTTTTGTTGAGGCTTTCTATTTTTTCGGGGGCATCGGTCACGGCCGGTCTCCACGGGAATGCCGCTGCAGGCAGAACTGTGGTGAGGACCATCTGCACGTTGTTGGCGCGTGCGAGTTCCGCCATTGTGACGATGTTGCCGAATGTCCTGTCTTCGTCATATTCCCCGTCGTTCAAGGCTATGTCGTTTGTGCCGACATTGAGCACCACGGCAGTTGGGTTGAGGTTGAGCACATCATTGCGGAAGCGCAACAGCATTGTGTAGGATGTCTGTCCGCTGATGCCACGGCCGATATAGCCGTTGTCGCGGAAAAATTCCGGGCGTTGGTGCTGCCAACCCTCTGTGATGGAGTTCCCGAGGAAAACCACGCGTTTCTCCCCTTTTTTCAGCGGAGGGACATTGGTGTTATCGGTGGCATAGCGGCCGAAGTTGGCAGCGCCGACCACGTTGGTCTGTGCTGCCAATCCGATTGTTGTATAAACGGCTATGATTAGGGCTATTATTTGCTTCATGTCGGTTTCGGTTGTGGGTTCTGACGCCGCAGGGGCAGTCGTATCAACGGCGGCCTTTGGAGTTGCGTTTCTGCTGTTCGCGCAACATGGCCTGTTGCTGGCGTTGTGCTTCCTCGAGGCGCGCCATGAATCCCGATTTCTTTTTGGGTTTGGCGGCGTTCTGTGCCATGCGTGCGCGAACTTTGTCTTCGTTGACGCATGCGCGGAAGATGTAGGTCTGCACGATGGTTATGAGCAGCGACAGGAAATAGTAGTAGCTCAATCCCGATGCGTAGTCGTTGAACAGGAAGAGGAACATCACCGGCATCAGATACATCATCCATTTCATCCCCGGCATTGATGCGGAGGATGGCTGGTTCTGCATGTTGATTTGAGTGTAGATTATGTTGGTCACGGTCATCAGCAGACAGAAGAGGCTCACATGGTTGCCATACCAGGGTATGGAGAAGGGAAGAGTGAAAATCACGTCGGGGGCGGCAAGGTTCTTTGCCCACAGGAATGATTCGCCACGCAGTTCGATACATGACGGGAAGAACCAGAACATCGCCACGAGTATAGGCATCTGCAGCAACATGGGGAGGCACCCGGAGAAGGGGCTTGCCCCGGCGCGTGAATAGAGTGCCATTGTTTTCTGGTTGCGTGTCATGGCGTTTTCCTGGCCGGGATATTTGTCGTTTATTTCCTTTATTTCAGGTGCAAGTACCCTCATTTTCGCCTGCGAGATGAGACTCTTGTAGGTGAGGGGGAACAGGATTACCTTGATGAACAATGTCAGCAGCAGGATTATGATTCCGTAGTTGGATATGAACTGGCTAAGGAAGGTGAACACCGGGATGATTATCAGGGTGCTTATCCATCGGAAGATAGGCCATCCGAGCGGAATCAGGCGTGTGAGATCGAGATTTTCGTTGGCTTCCGGGTCAATCTGCTTGTCGAGTTTCGACAGCAGCGGATAGAGGTTTGGGCCAAGGAAAATGTCGACTGAAACGGGGTTCTGGGCGGTGGAATTATAATCCATCGTGGCCTTTGCCGTGAGGTCTTTCACAAAGAGCGGGTTGTCCTTGAGGTCTTTCGATGCCACCTCTGCGGCCACGAAATCGTTGCGGGGGATCATCACCGACGAGAAGAACTGGTTTTTGAAGGCAATCCATTTCAGCCGCTGGTTGAGCGATTTGTTGTGGTCGCCTTGGGCTTCGAGGTCATCGGGTGTGTCGCCCACATATTTATAATACAGCCCGGAGTTTCGCTCTTCAAATGTGCGGCCCTGCTCGTTGCGCCCCATGCGCTGGTGCCACTGCATTTCCATGGTTGCCACGCTGGGAGGAATCACCGTTTCCATGCGTTGCTGCATTATGTCCATTTTCACAACATAAGAGCCGCGCGGCAGGGTGTAGCGCAGTCCCCACGAAGCTCCTTTGCCAAGGTCGAGCTGCATAATGACTGTCGAATCGTTGAGCTGCTTGGGTGTGAAGTAGAAATTGCCTGTGTCGAACCGCTGGGTGGCGGATGTCAGGATGAAGTTGTATTTGGCTTCATTGAGCTGCCATATGTTGACGTTGGTGGTGTCGAGGTCGTTGGTTCCCGCCTTCGGCAGGTAGTTGTAATAGTCGAGCAGTGTTGCCTGGGCTATGTGGCCGCCATGGGTGGAGATGTCGAGGCGCATCACATCGTTCTGTAGTGTGACGAGCTTTTCTTCTCCGTTGAGATGACGGGCGAACCCGCGGTAGCGTTCGGCCTCTGAAAGGGCGGCGCGGAGATTGGCTATTGCGGTACGGCGGTTTTCAATAGAGAGGTCGTCGCCGAACTGCGATGCGGCCACTGCATTGAAGGTGAGGGTGGTGTCGGCGGCTTTTACCGTGCCTGTAACCTGCTGGCCATCGTAAGCGAGATTGACGTTCCCGTTGTCGTAGGTCACAACCTGTGTCGATGTGCTATCGTCGGAGGCTGTTGTGCCGGCCTGCCGTATGATTGCCGGTATGCCGGCAAGCTCTGCCGGGGAGATTGAGTCTACCACCAATGAGCGTGCCGCTTCCTGTGCCTGCTGTTCCTGCTGGCGTTCGGCCTGTTCCTGGAGTTCTTTCTGGAGCTTTTCCTGGTCACCCTTGTTGAGGTACATGAATCCGAAGATTACAAGCCCCATCATGAGCATTCCGTATATCGTGTTCTTATCCATTTATATTGCTGCTTCTGATTTCCGTAGTCGTTTGTGTTACTTTCCTTCTTTCTCCTCGCGGTATTTGATTGCGGCGCTGATGAAGCTGATGAACAGCGGGTTGGGGTTGAGCACTGTCGATGAGTACTCAGGATGGTACTGCGTGCCGACGAACCATCGTTTACCCGGGATTTCAACCACCTCCACAAGGTGTGTGGCGGGGTTCTCGCCTACGCATTTCATGCCTGCCTCTTCGAAACGGGTGCGGTATTCGTCGTTGAACTCGAAACGGTGGCGGTGGCGTTCGTTAACCGTTGTCTTGCCATAGGCTTTGGCCGGGGTCGAGTCGGGGTCGAGTCGGCATTCATATGCTCCGAGGCGCATTGTCCCGCCCATGTTGGAGATGCTTTTCTGTTCCTCCATCAGGTCGATTACGTTGTCGGGGGCTGTGGGGTTCATCTCGGTGGAGTTGGCTTCATGGAGGCCGAGCACGTTGCGCGCGAACTCTATTACCATGCACTGCATACCAAGGCAGATGCCGAATGTGGGCACATCATGTTCGCGACACCATTTCAGGGCTACGAATTTGCCTTCTATTCCACGTTGCCCGAAACCGGGAGCGATGATTACGCCGTCGAGCGGGGAGAGCAGTTCCTCCACATTGCTGTCGTTCACTTTCTCGGAGTGGATGAATCGCAGGTCGAGGCGGCGGTCATCGTAGGTGGCTGCCTGGAAGAGTGACTCGTTGATAGATTTGTAGGCATCCTGCAATTCCACGTATTTTCCAACCAGGCCTATTGTGACGGGTTTCTGTGCGTTGGCCATCTTGTCGAGGAAACGCAGCCACGGCCCCATCTGCGGTTCTTCCTTCGACGGGGTGTCGGTGAGACGCAACACAAGGTCGTCGAGGTGCTGTTCGTGCATCTTGATGGGCACCTGGTATATCGAAGGCACGTCAATCGACTGCACTGCGGCATCGGGCGCTACGTTGCAGAAGAGCGCGATTTTGCGCCGTGCCTCGGCTGTTATGTCGCGTTCTGTGCGCAGCACAAGTATGTCGGGCTGTATGCCGAGTTCCTGGAGTTTCTTGACCGAGTGCTGGGTGGGTTTGGTTTTCAGTTCCTTTGCAGCGGCAATGTAGGGCACATATGTCAGATGGATGCACAGGCTGTTGCGGCCGAGTTCCCAGCGCAGCTGCCGCACTGCTTCAAGGAAGGGGAGCGATTCAATGTCGCCCACCACGCCGCCGATTTCGGTAATCACGAAATCGAATTGCCCGGTGTTGCCCAGCTGCTTTACGTTGCGTTTTATCTCATCGGTGATGTGAGGCACAATCTGCACGGTCTTGCCCAGGTAGTCGCCGCGCCGCTCTTTGTCGATGACGCTTTGGTAGATTCGGCCTGTGGTTACATTGTTGGCTCGTGTGGTCTGTATGTTGGTGAAGCGTTCGTAGTGACCGAGGTCGAGGTCGGCTTCGTGACCGTCGACGGTAACATAGCATTCCCCGTGTTCATAGGGATTGAGCGTTCCGGGGTCGATGTTGATGTAGGGGTCGAACTTCTGGATTGTTACCCTGTAGCCGCGTGCAATGAGCAGATTCGCGAGCGAGGATGAAATAATGCCTTTTCCCAGCGATGAGACCACGCCGCCGGTTACGAAGATGTATTTTGTGTCCACTTTCCGAAAGATTACATTTTTACGTGTGCAAAGTTAGTGAAATAAGCGGGAAGAAGCAAGAAGGCGAGAAGTGAGAAGGGGTAAATAAGAAGTCAGAAGCGAGAAGGATGTGGCAAATAATATTGTACTCCCGCTATCCTTCTCGCTTCTGGCTTCTTCTTCCCCTGTATCACATTTCTTTGACACGGCGGGTGAAGTCGACCATTTTGATGGCGGCTTCGGCGGCTTCGGAACCTTTGTTGCCGAGGGAGCCTCCGGCGCGATCGAGGGCGTCCTGCTCGTTGTCGACGGTGAGTACACCGAAAATCACGGGCGTGTCGCAGTCGGCGTTCAGCGATGTTATACCTTGGGTCACACTCTGGCACACATAATCGAAATGTGGGGTGCCGCCACGGATTACACAGCCGAACACTATCACGGCATCGTAAAGGCTTGCTTCTATGAGCTGTGATGCGGCGAAGGTGAGTTCTACTGCACCCGGTACGTGGAACACATCGACATCCCCGCCGGGGACGCCTTGGCGGGCGAACACGTCGAGGGCTCCGTCGGTGAGCCTGGATGTGATATGGCCGTTCCATTCGGCGGAAACGATGGCCACACGGATGTTCTCTACTTTCGGAAGGGCACTGCATGGTGCGGCGCCCGATAATGATGTAGACATGGTTATTGGAATTTTAGACAAAAGACGGAAAGACGCAAGACAAAAGCGGGGAGGGCTGTGTGTAGCTTTCCTGTTCAGGATTGGCTGCGTGCGGCATGCCCCAGGTAGCCGCCGTGGTGGCGCAGGGCGTAGTCGCGGGTTGTGAAACCGCTCTGTTTCATCACGTTCACCACAAGGATGTCGCCGATTACGGTCATCAGGGTGGTTGAGGTGGTAGGTGTCAGCCCCAGCGGGCATACTTCCGGCGCGCCTCCGGTAAACAATGCGGCATCGGCCATTTCAGACAATGCACTATCGGGATGGCCGGTGATGGTTATGATGGGTATGTTCGGTATCAGGTTACGCGCGAGGGTCACCAGTTCCAGGATTTCACGGGTTTTGCCGGAGTTGGAAATCAGGAGCATCACATCGTCGGGCTGCAGCACGCCGAGGTCGCCGTGCTGTGCTTCTGATGGGTGGAGGTTTACTGCGGGTATGCCTGTGCTGGAGAATGTGGTGGCAATGTTCATTGCTATCTGCCCGGCTTTCCCCATGCCGGAGGTTACGAGTTTGCCTCCACGGCGGTGCACATGTTCCAGTATCAGTGCCACGGCACGGTCGTAGTGGGCGGAGTAGGGTATGTTGCGTATTGCGTTACTCTCGGCTTCAAGTATTTCGCGCATAGATTGTTGGATGTCCATGATGAGTGTGGGCGGAACGGCGCTTGTGCCGTCCTCATGGTTGCAAAATTAACGTTTTTTATTGAAATTGCCAAAAGCGCTTCAGCTTTCAAATCGGCGTAAGGCTTCTGTCCATTCGGGGTCGAGTTCCGGCGAGGTGGCCGTGGCCATGTCGAACGAAGCCATCACGGTTGTGGCCACGCATTTTACGTCGCCTGATTCGGGGTTGAGCACCCGTTGCTCAAGGATGAAGCTGCGTTGCGAGATTTTCACGCAAGCGGTTGCCACGGCGAGTTTCTCACTTATGTAGGCCGGCGAGAAGAAGCTGACATTGATGTTGACCACCACTACTCCGGGTCCGTGCATGTCGAGCGGATGCCCCAGTGCCGCTTCGAAATACCTTACCTTTGCCAGATCCATGAACTGGAGGTAGACGGAATTATTGAGGTGGCCGAGCATGTCGAAGTCGTTGAAACGGGTCTGCACTTCGGTGAGATGCCTGAATGGGCATTTAGGTTGCGGCACTTTCTCGTTGCCGCATGGGGGGATGGCTATTATGGGGTTCATGTTGTGGCGTTAGAGTTTTGAGTTCCTAATGTATGACTATGGCAGTTACCACTTCGGTGCCGAGGGCGCTGTTGATGCTTTCTATGATTTTTGATTTGAAGAATTCGAGCTCCCCTTTCATTGGCGCGGAGGCGATGTAGACATGCAGCACCCCTTTGGATACGTAGCGGCGCAATGTCTGGCGGTTTATTCCCTGTCCTACGATTTCAGGCCATAACGAGGCGGCGCGGTGTTCGAGGAAATCGCTCCGTGCGGCCGACGAGTCGATTACCTTGTCGATTATCTGCCGGATGCTTTGCGGTTCGGTGCGTTTCATTTCATCGGAGTGTGAATGTCCCGTCGTTCACGAGCCATGAGCGGTGGTCGGCGGGAGTGTGGGCAATCAGATGGTCGAGGTGGTCGCGGTTTGTGTCGGTTATGAATATCTGTCCGAATACATCTGCCGACACTATTGCAATGAGGCGTTCCACGCGGGTGGCATCGAGTTTGTCGAATATGTCGTCGAGGAGAAGCAGGGGCTTCATCGCGGCGCATCGGCGCAGGAATTCATATTGCGCCAGACGCAGGGCGATGGTGTAGGTTTTGCATTGTCCCTGCGATGCTGCGCGACGCACGGCCATGTCGTTGAGCTGCAGGTCTATGTCGTCGCGGTGCGGGCCTACTGACGTGTGTCCCACCGCTTCGTCGTGGCGGCGTGTCTCGTCAAGGAGCGCCTGGAGACCGGCGGGTTCTGCCGACAGGTGGCTGCGCAGTTTCAGCGAGGGGGTCTCCCCGTCGGCGGCTATGCGGCTGTAGTAGCTGTGGAAGATGCCGGTCAGTTCTTCCACCCAGCGCAGGCGTGTGCGGGTGATGTAGTCGGCGGAGCGTGCAAGGGTGAGTTCTATGGCCAGATAGAGTGCCGGGTCAACGGCATGGTCGCGCAGCAGTTTGTTGCGTTGCTGCAGGGCGCGTGTATAGCGTATGAGGTGATCGAGATAAACAGGGTCGGTCTGGGCGATGACCACGTCCATAAACCGGCGGCGTTCCTCGCCGGTGCCGCTGATGAGTTCCTGGTCGGCGGGAGCCACCATTACCAGTGGGAAAGAGCCTATGTGCGAGCTAAGGCGTTCGTATTCTTTACCTTTGCGTTTGAACGATTTGCGCTTGCCGGGTATCAGACCCATGGACAGCTCCTCCGGCGAGCCTTTGCGTGTGTAGAGGCCGCGCAGGGTGGTGAAATCCGCGCCGCGCCGCATCAGTGCCGTGTCGGTGAGGCCGCTGAAGCTTTTGCAGAAGCTAAGATAGTAGATGGCGTCGAGCAGGTTGCTTTTCCCCATGCCGTTGTTGCCCAGGAAACAATTTATCTTGGGGGAGAATTCCAGGCGGGCATCGGCAATGTTCTTGAAGTTTGTTATGTTCAGCTCGTTGATTGTCATTGTTGGTCGCCGTGGGGGTCAGTTAAACAGGATTGCCGACAGCAGGGTCATCAGGGCATAGCAGAGCATGGTCATGGCCGTTTGCCCGAGCAGAGGGTTGAGTGCAGCCCCGTTGAGCCTGCGGAGTTTCTTCCAAAGGATGAAGTTCCAATAGAGGTATATTGCCGGTACGGCTATACATGGCATCAGCCGGAGCCATACGGGTGTCATGAGGATGGCGGCTGCGATGCCGTTGAAGAGGTAGAGGGCGGTGACGAATCGTGCGCCGAACCGCACGGCCAGTGTGCATTTGCCCACCGCGGCATCATCATGGCGGTCGCGGTAATTGTTGACGATAAGCACGTTGGCACCCATAAGGCCGATGCTCACGGCTGTGAGCCACACCTCCGGGGGGCAATCGCCGGCCTGTAGCCGGTAGGTGAGCGTCACGGGGGCTATGCCGAAGAACGCAACCACGGCTATTTCCCCCCATCCGTGGCGTGACAGCGGATAAGGGCCTGCGGAATAGGCCAGCGCACCGAGGATGATGGCTGCTCCGGCGGCGATGAGCCACCATCCGCCCCAATGGATCAGCGAGCATCCCACGAGTGCGGCAAGCGCGAGTGTGCCGAGTGCGGCGTTGCGCATGGCGCGGGGGGTGATGTCGCCTTCAGTCACTCCGCGGCGGGGGCCTATGCGTCCTTTGCGGTCGAGGCCGTCGCGGTAGTCGAAATATTCGTTGGCGAAGTTCGACGCTATCTGGGCAAGGATGGCGAACAGCAGGCAGATTGCGGGCTGTGGCCATCGGAACGTGTGGTTGAGCACGGCAAGTGCAACTGCCGTCACCACTCCGGCCACGGATACGGGGAGGGTGCGCAACCGCATGGCTTCCACCCAGCAGGCTGCGGCGGAACGTTGGCGTGCGGCGGAATGTGTGGGTGCGGGTGTCATTTCAGTCGCAGGGATATTAGGCCGGTGGAATCGAACCGTGGGAGTGCCATCAGCTGCACCGGGGCCATGCGTGAGTAGGGGCTTTCGGAGCAGTCGCCTATTTCGGCGACACCTGTCCGGTGGAGCGCGTCCTCAATTGTCCGCAGTGCTGTTTCCGGGGTGTTGTTGTCTTTGCTTAGATGGCAGAGAAATATGTTGCGGAGAGCGGGGGTGTAGATTTCAGCGAGGTAGCTTGCGGTCACGGCGTTGTCGAGGTGGCCGTTGTCGGAGCTGATGCGGGCTTTGAGGTATTCGGGATAGGGGCCGTTGGCGAGCATCCGGGCATCGTAGTTGGCCTCTATCATGAGGTGGTTTGCCTGGCGCATATAGTGGTCGGCGCGTTCGCTGACGCATCCCAGGTCGGTGGCCACGGCTATTGTGTGCCGTCCGTGGGTTATGAAAAACCCGGCGTTGTCGGTGCCGTCGTGCATCACCTCGAATGCCAGCAGCGTGAAGTTGCCTATCTTGAAGGGATGTTCTTTGTAGATGGGGCGGTGGTAGTCTTTGATGCGGTTTGAGATGCTGTGGCGGCGCAGGATGCCGTTGAGGGCACGGGGTGTGCAGTAAACGCCTATGTGGCGGTATTTCCGCACAATGGTGTAGACGAAGCGCACATGGTCGGAATGGTCGTGGGTGAGCACTATTCCTTTGACGGAGTCCATGGCGATTCCGTTGCGCCGGAGTTCCTCCACGACCGTGGGCATGTCAATCCCCGCGTCTATCAGGAACCCGGTGTCACCGTCGCCTATATAGGCGCAGTTGCCGGAGCTTCCGCTGCCGAAAGATATGAAATTGATGCGGTCGATGGCCGGTACGTCTTCCAGGGGGGAGAATGTGTCGTCTCCGTCGAACAGCTCCTTGCGCCGTTTGTCCTCTTCCTGTTGCAGCCGGTTTAAGGCTTCTTTCTGTATGCCCGGATGCACGGGGAAACGGCTGGCTTCATGAAAGAGCGAGCTTTCAAGGTCATCGAAGAGACCCGGTGATCCTTCGTCGTAGCCTGTGCGTTTCTTGTAGCGTGCCAAGGGGTGTTTTTTAGTTTTTAGTTTTTAGGCGTGAGTTATAAGCTATAAGGTGTTAGTCGGTGGCTGTTCTGCTGTATGGGTTTATTGGTGTGGGGATGCACCGTGGTGCATCCGCTGCAAAAGCGGGAATCGACAAATTGTTGTTGACCTTTGGCTGGATTATTGCAAGTTGTTCATGAGTTTTATGAAGTCTTTAGTATGGTCAGCTGTAGAGGAGGAAGATGGTTGGGATTTTGTCGTAGTTATAAGTTGCTTTTGCCCATGAGGAGAGGGGGCGGGTGAGTATTGTCTCTCTCTCCCCGGTTATGTCGGAGGCTACGCACAGGAGCATGTTGCCCGGAAGGACGCGGCATAATTCGGCTATCAGGCGGTTGTTGCGGTAGGGTGTCTCTATGAAGATTTGTGTCTGCCGTTCGCGGGTTATCCTGCGCTCCATTTCCTTGAACTTGGCGGTGCGTTTGGCCTGATCGATGGGCAGATAGCCGTTGAAGGCAAAACTCTGTCCGTTGAAGCCCGACCCCATCAGTGCCATAAGCAGGCTCGAGGGGCCTACGAGCGGCACAACTTTCAGCCCTTTGCGTTGTGCCGTGGCCACGGCGTCGGCTCCGGGGTCGGCCACGGCGGGGCAACCGGCCTCGGAGATTACCCCCATGGGTTCTCCCTGTTCCAATGGCCGGAGCATGGCTGCGACATCCTCACGTGGGGTGTGCTCGTCGAGCACGGTGAATGACAGCGCGTTGATGTCGATTGCAGGGTCGAGGCGTTTGAGAAAGCGGCGTGCCGAGCGCACGTTTTCCACTATGAACCGGCGCAAACCACGTATGATGTCCGCATTGGCGGCGGGCAATACGTCGGTTGGTCGTGAGGTGTCGCTCAACGGCACGGGGAGCAGGTAGAGGGCTGCCGGGGGCGTTGCCACCCCTGTTGCGTTTTCTTCGGTGTTGGTGCCGTTTTCAATCATAACACAAAGTTAGCAAAAAATCGGCAAACAACGGTTCAATGTCGGCGTGAATCCTTACGCAGGAAATTCTGGTAGTAGAGTTGGCGTTCATGCCGTACTGCAATTTTTTGTGCGTCGAAATACAAGACGGCATTCATGCTGTCTTGTATTTCGGGATTTCTCCTATGGTTGAAATGATGCGGGGCATTCCCATCCATGGGAACGCCCCGCATTGCGTATTTTAGGTAGTTTCAGATGTTGCTGTTATGGGAATCAGCGTGCAATCATCTTGGTTACGGTGGAGCCCTGACGCTTGATTACGAGCTGGCCGGCCTCGGGGTTGGCAACGCGCACACCCTGCAGGTTGAAGTACTCGGCGGGAGCCTCGGCATCGCTGCCGGCAACAACGTTGTCAACTCCTGCCAGTTTGTGGATGGTGATTTTGGCAACCATTTTATCGGCGAGGGATACGTTTTCGGACGTTGACCAAGAGTATGCTTTGTCTAATGCACTGGGCATGTTAAAACGGCAGTTGGGGATGTTTACAACACCATCGGCATAGGTGGAATAGGTGACGTTCTGATCTTTGAGGCCATCCTGGATGTCTGCCTTGGTCAGCCCCATGTCGATATAGAAGCCTTCGATGTTAAAGAGGTTGAGTTTGTTGGAGCCGTTGTCAAAACCGGAATATACTTTGGGAAGCACTTGCACGAATTCGGGATCGGCGATTGAGAAAACAATGTAACCTTCTTTGGCTGCTTCTTTAATGTAAGATGGGCAACTTTCGGCCAGATAGGGCTTGTTAAGGCGATAGAGGTCGGTTGTTTCGGTGCTTTTTTGAACATTCACAGTCCAAGGAGCAGAGCTTGGGTCTTCTTCGAATCCCGGCATAATCCATCCGTCCTGGAAGTCGGCGGTGCCGAAATCCTCCCATCCTTCATTGGGGTCGCCTTGGAATTCAAGGGATGTAAGGGTGTTGGCATAGCAAAGATACCACCATCCAAGGTTCTCCTGAGTGTAGTCGCCGAATGCCCAGACGTCAAGTTCGGGGAATACGATGGTTGTGCCTTCAATCTTGCCCACTGATGCGGCGGCTGACCCGAGTCCATCAGTTATATTGCCGTCGGCGGTTACATCTTTCAGATAGAAATAGTTCTTGTCACCATTGCTGTCCTCACCCAAATCCTGGTTGTTCGGGATGGAGACGGTTCCTTTGGCAAAGTCGATGGTGGCCTGGAGCACAAAGTTCTGAATGAACCCTGATATGGTGGCGGCTCCTGTGGTCGCATTGGTGATGGTGATTGTAAGTTCGCCGCTGGGAGCGTTGGATGTCAGCAGGTTTTTTCCCGACCATTCCCATGCTCCTGCCATATCGTCTATGCTTCCGAAAGATGCTGCGCGCTGGGGGGCTTTCTGAACACCACCGGTGGTGTTCAACCTTGTTGAGGTCTCAACAAGGTTGAGGCTCTTAGCGATGTTTTTTGTAATGGGTTGGCGGTTGGCTGCCAGAGCTGGACCGCACAAAAGAGCTGAAAGAGCTAAAGCGTAGATTTTATTCATACAGATTTAAATTGGTGATAGTTGATTATTTGTTCAATGAGCATAGGGTGTACTACACATTGCAAAGTTATACGATGTTTTTCATTTTGCAAACATATTTGGCGGAAATTTTGCAAAAAAAATGGTATGACGGGACGTTGTTGGCAAAATGATATGTGTAGGGCGGGAATGTGAGCAGGCCCTGTGCCGGTTGGTCACAGGGCCTGCTCTTGTGTCGGGAGGGGTGCCGTGGAATACGCCACGGCAGATGGGTTATTGGACGGTGATGGTGCCTGAACCCTTGATTACTACATTGTTGACTTCCCATGTGCCGGATGCGCCGTCCTCGGATGTATAGTGGAAGCCTATCTGCACTTTCTTGCCGGCGAATGCCGAGAGGTCGATGTCGCCCGAAGAGGCGAAAGGCTTCCATGCATCGTTGTTGGTCCAGCCTGTGATGGGGAGTGTCTGCCATTGTCCGCCCACTTCGCGCACACCAAAGCTGCACTGGCGTTTTGCCACATCAAGCGAGGGGAATTTGTTGACCACATGGTCGAACGATATGGTGATGCCTGTGGCGGCGGTCATGTCGAGCACGGGTGACACTGCCCATGCATCGGAGGCATACGACTGGCCGATGAAAGCCGAGGCTTTGAGATAGCCGTAGGCGGAGTCATACATCCACACGTAGCTCAATTCGTCGGCCTTGGAGATGATGTCGAAAGTGAAGCCCTCGTCGGAGCTTTTGAACGAAGCCGACCACAGGTCGTTGCCTGCGGGTGGTGTGGGTGTGCCGCCCCCTTCGCCGGAGATGGTGAAGTTGGCCGGGTCGCGCACACCGGGCATCGCGAAGTATTTGTTGATGCGTCCCTCAAGAGTGAGCATCTTACCGAGGTTCCCTGGGTTGTCCATGAGGTTGATTGCGGCGCGTGCTTCCGACTTGCTGGGGAGGTTGACCACGCAGCATTGCTTGTAGTCGGTTACGCCTGGTGCGGATGCGAGCAGCACGTTGGTGGCCGATGTGGCCGGTGCGGTGAAGAATGTGTTGGTTTCGTCGGCGAACCCTTGCTTGGAGCCGTCGACCCATCCCACAATGTAGCCGCTTACCCATTGCCCGGCGAGGTCCATGCCTGTGCCCATGGCAACGATTTGCGTGGGGTTGTAGGGTTTGGCCTGTGTTCCGTCGCCATCGGGAATGCTGCCGCCGGGGGTGGGGTCGTCGGGCACGTCAACGCCTTCGAGCTTGAACTCGGAGGATGTGCCGTTGTTGCCGGTGATTCCGTATGTGCCGATGTAGCGGTCGAGCGTGCCGTAAACGTCGAGCTGCTTGCCGAGGTTCTCCGGGTGGTTCTTCAATGCCACATATTCGCGCATTGTGGAGTTCTGTGGGAGGGCGATGACCATGCAGCGTGCGATGTCGTTGCAGTCGGCCTCGGGAGCGATGACCACAGTGTTGGCCAGGGTGGCCTGCGCACCCCATTCGATGTCGGCGGAGGATGTCACGTTCTGCACTTCTGGAGCCACGGTGCCAACGATGTAGCCGCGTGTCCACCCTGCGGGTGTCTCGCCTGCCTGTATGCGTGCGATTGCGTCGTCCACGGTCCAGGGGTTCTCCTCTGTGCCGGAGGGGAGGGTGGGGTTGCCGATGTTGGTTATGTCGGCATAATCGATGAGGGTGAGCTGCCATGCGGAACCGTAGTAGGAGAGGAGGCAGGTGAGGTCGCAGGGCTCGGTGGGCATCTGCTTGTTGAAGAAGTCGGAGTAGCCGCTGGTGCGCATTGTCAGTTCGGTGCCGTCGACGTTCACCTTCTGGTTGAAGTTCTCCTTATAGATGCCGAATGTGGTCACTATTTCTCCGGTCTCGGTGTTGGTCTGCGGCACGAACGTGACGTTGTTGAAGTGCACCAGCTGGCTCTGCCATGCGCAGAGGCCGTCGGCTCCGGCGGGGATATCGGAGATTGACGTGAGGTTGTGCACAATCACCTTGTCGGCTTCGGGGAGGCCGTTGGGCTGCACGTGGGTGTAGAAGAGCTGCGGCGACATGAACGACACTTCCCACGCGCTCCCCTGTTCGTACCATTTCGGCTCTCCTATCTGCTGCAGGCCGTTGTACTTTCCGATGTTGAGCCCTGTGAGGTCAACGACGATTTCCTGGCCGATGCGGTAGTTGAGGAAGAGGTTATAGGTGTTGACGGAGAATGTCAGTGCCGCGGTCTCGTCCTGGATCGTGATGCTTTTGAACACGTTGCCAGGTTCGTCGGTGGTTATGACACGACCTGCCACGATGTAGTGGGATCCGTCGTCCTTGGTGCCTATTTTCGTGGCGTAGTTGGTGGCGTCGTCCCAGAACTCGCGCTTGAGGTCGAAGATGGTTGTGTTGGCCTTCCATGTGGCCACGGGGCCTTCGGGGCTGAACTCGGGGGCGTCGATGTCGTCCTGGCATGATGTGAACCCGCCGAGGGTGGCCACGGCCATCAGTCCGTATAGAAATGATTTATATAGTTTCATGATTCAATGTGGTATCGGGGGTTACTGAACTTTGATATTGTCGACACACCATGTGGCGAAGTTGGCGTCGGCGGTGGCGGCGTAACGCCAGCCGATGTAGAATTTGCCTTTCGCTGCGGCGAGGCTCACGTTGCCGGAGTTGGCCCATGAGCTGTAGCCTGATGCCGGGGGTGTGGCAAGGGTGCATTCAAGTTTGGTTTTCTTCGCTTTCGCCGGGTCGGCGTTGTCGAGGAGGTAGACCTCGAATGTGGTCGTGGTGGAGCCGTAGCCGTTCACCTGCGTGTCGAAAGTGAGGGTCTTGGCGGCCATCATGGCTGCGTCGACCGGCTGCGAAACGAGCCAAGAGTCAAACGGGGCGGTGCCCTTGTAGCCTGTCATGGCTGCGTAGAAGTTGTTGCTGAAGGAGGTGACATACCAGTCCTTGTTCCCCTCGAGGGTCACGTTCTTCCACCCTTCGGGGATGGAGCCGCTTTCAAAGTTCACATCGAAGGAACCTACGGGGTCGGGTTCCTTTTCAGGCTCGTCTACCCACGGGGTGAACCCTTCGAGACCTTCCACGTTGTTGAGCTGGAGCTGCCAGCCGGAGGTGTAGTTGGTCAGGACTGCCAGCACGGAGCCGGTGCCTTTGGGTGCCTTGGTGTTCCAGAACGTGGAGTAGCCGGAGGTGTTGATGGCGAGCTTGCGCCCGTTGTCATCGAGTATGTAGGAGGTGTTGTTGGTCTGGCCGGAAACGGCGAGTTCCTTCCCGGGGGTCTCAAAGTGCACGCCGTTCACGCGAACCAGCCGGCCCTGCCACTGGAGGAGCGTTGTGGGGTCGTCGTGGAGCGCGAGGGCTTCCTCCACGGTGAGTTCATAGATTTTGAGTTTATCCACATTGGCGAGGCCGTCGGTCTGAGCCTGTGCGGTCCAGATCGATTCGGCCATGCGCGAGGGGGCCTGGGTGTTGGGGTCGCCGTCGGGGATGCCGCCTATTTGCACGCCGGAGCCGTAGTTGCCGTACCACATGCCGGTGACATCTACCACCAGCATCTGACCGTAGCGGTAGGTCTGGTACATCTTGGTGGCGTTGATTGAGAAAATCACGCCGCCTGTCTCATCCTCGATGGCTATTTTCTTGAAGATGTTGCCTGCCTCGTCGGAGGAGACGATGCGCCCGGTGACTATGTAGTGTTCGCCGTTGGCTTTGGTGCCCACCTGGGTGCCGTAGAAGTTGACATCCTGATGGAACGTTTCCTTGAGTTCCTGCAAGGTGGTGTTGGCCTGCATGGTGGCATGGGGGATGAAGTCCTCGAGGGGAGCCTGCTCGAAATCATCGTCGCAGGAAGTGAACCCGGCCGAGGCCACCAGCATGGCTGCTATATATAGAATTGATTTTTTCATCTTTGTTTAAATCGTTTTTAGGTGAAAAATGTTGCGGGTCGGTGCCGAGCCTCATCAGAAGCGTACACCGGCGTTGACGAACACCTTGATGCCCTGTGCATACATGTATTTGGTGGGGAATGCGTCGGGATTGTAGGTCTTGGTGTCGATGCGGAACTGCTCGGTTGCCTGTGTGATGAGGTTGCGGTTGTTGAGCAGGTTGGATACCGACACGTTGAAGTTGAGGCTCACCTTGCGGTTGAGGTAGATGAGTTTGCCTACGGATGCGTTCATCACCCAGTTGTTGTGGAGCTTTTCCTGGGCGGTGAACTGGTCAACGAGGCTTTCGAGGTTCTGTTCGGTACCTGCATAGGAACCGAGACCCTCGATTACCTGGTGGCGCGGGTAGGCCAGGCGTACATAGTAGTCGGCCAGCCATGAAGCGTCGACGTTGACGAACCACATTTTCGGAGCTTTCCATGCCAGGCCGATGTTGAATGCGGTCTGCGGGGTGGAGGTGCAATAGTAGTTCTTGAGGAAGAACTGCGTGGTCTTGTCGGGAGCGAGGCCGTTTTCAACGGAGCGTGTACCCATGGGGTTGTTGGCGTAGCGGTAACGCGAGAAGTTGCCGGCGAATGTTGCCTGGAGCGAGGATGTGATTTGATAGGCCATGCCGAGTTCGATGCCTTTATACTGGCGGTGCACGCCTGTGAGGGCAAAGTTGCAGAATGCGTTAATGCTCTCATCCCAGAAGCCGTAACGTTCGGTGGCGTAGTTCATGTCGGTGAAGTAGGCCGAGATTGAGCCACGGAAGCGGCGGTAGTTCCATGTGTATGTTCCGTCTATCGAGAATACGCGGGTGGAGCGCACGTCGCCGATGGTTGTGTCCTTGATGCGGGGAGAGATGTATACGTCGTTGATGATGGGTGCCACTGTTCCGTATTGTGCGCGGATGGAGAAGTGGTTGCGTCCGTCGAGCTTGTATGTGGCGCCGGCTTTAATCATGGCGTCGTCGAAATGCAGGGTGGCTGAACGTCCGAATGAGTTCTCCGGGGCACGGCCGTTGCGCATGAGGCCGTCGCGGTAGAATTGCTCGTAGCTCATTGACAGGCCATAGTTTATGTCCCACTTGGGCAGGTTGATCTGGTTTTGCAGCCAGGCCTGTGCTTTGAGGGCATGGATGTTGTAATCCCAGCCGATGCGGTCGCCTTTCTTTGCGTGGCGGTTGGGGTTGTTGAGGTTGTTCTGGATTATGTCGGGGTTGGCGTTGGGGTTGTTAAGCTCGCGTTCGGCGAAACCGTCGACATCGCGCCAGAATTCACCGCCCAGGAGGTCTTTCACCGTGGCGTAGTCGGATGTGCGGGTGTAGTTGAAGTTAAGGCCTCCCTGCAGGGTCATATGGTCGTTTAGACGGTGGTTGATGCTCGACCCGAAGATGAAGTTGAACTGGTTGGAATGTTCCATCTGCTGGATATAGGTGGAACCTTTGCGCTGGCTTTCGGGGAGGCCTTCGTTCTGCACGTTGTTGAGGTAGTTGGCGCGGTAGAACGCATCCCAGTCGAGCTGTCGGAAATCCTCGTCGTTCTCCCAAAGGTCGGTGTAGTAAGCGGCCATTTCGGGGGAGTCGTTATTGAAGTTGACCCAGTAGGAGGGTAGGTTGCGGTAGTAGTCGGGACGGGTGTCGGAACCGTTGTAGTAGGCGAGGCGTGTGCGGGCGAAGTGCACCCAGCGGAAAGCCGCGCCGGTGTTGACGGTGGTTTTCTCGTTCTTATAGATGTAGTTGAGCATCACTGTGGGGTCGAAGTTCTCGCGGATGTTGTCGGAACGTTTCTTCCCTTCCTGCCATCCCCATGTGGGGTTGTAGAGGTTGTCGCCGGTGAGGTCGAACACTTCCTGGACAACGGCTTTGCCGTTGGCATACTGGCGTGGGTTGCACCAGGCGGTGAGGGTTACGGAATGGTTGGGGTTGATGCGCTTCTCGCCGGAGATGAAAAGGCCGCCGGCGTTGTAGAATGTACCCGGCACGACGCCTTCATCGGCGTAGCGGCCTATGGCGCTGATGGTGAATGCCAGCCCGTTTTCCTGCATTCCTGTGGAGTAGGTGGCCATGGCGCGGTACTTATAGTTGGAGTTGGTGAAGCTCAACGTTCCGTTGAAGCCGGGGGCGTAGTTCTCGGTGATTGTGTTGAAGTTCTGGCTTCCGCCGATGGCACCGAAGCCGTAGGCCGATGCGCCCAGTCCCACCGTGGCTGTGGAGTTGCGGAAGGCGCGCGATGTCATGCCGGCGAGTTGCTGGAAGGAGAATCCCCCTCGGATGAGGTCGTTCATCGGGAGGGCATTGATGTAGGTTTCCTGCCAGATGCTGTTGTAGCCACGGTAGTTGGAATATAGGGGTGAATAGCCGTAGCGTGAGAACTTGTAGTAAATGTCGTCGGAGGCTCCGGTGAGTGTGCCCACGCTCTGTTGGTTCCCTTCTTCATCTTCCATCATGCTTTCATCGATGAGGAGTTCGGCCTGGTTGTCGGTTACGAATTCATTATCGGCGAAGTCGGCGAAGAGACGGAGCGCACCGGTGTCGATGCTCTGCCCGTTATAAAGGAGGGCCTGAGCTGCGTTACTGTCATAGCCGGGGGCTGTGACGGTGATGACGGTTTCACCCGGACGGGCGTTGCTTATGCGGAAGTCTCCGGCAGGTCCTGTTGTGACTGATATTCCCTGGTCTTGAATCGTGACGACGGCGCCTGGCACGGGGCTGCCCGTATCGGCATCAATCACGCTACCTGTGACCACGGCTGTTTGCGCCATGGTGGTTATCGCTGCCGAGCATAGCAGCGACATGAACAGTTTTAATCTCATAGGTTGCTGTATATTAATGATTTTTCGTGTTCTTATGGTTCGAAGGCATCTGCGCAGATGCCTTTGGAGGCTAATTTAGCCTCCAAAGATAGTAAATAAAATTTAAAAATAGCAAATCGCGTGACCCTCAAAGATGTTATTTGGTGTTACGGGGAACT
>WSMN01000103.1 GCA_013316535.1 Muribaculaceae bacterium
GGCGGCGAAGCCCAGACAGGCGACGGCGGCGACCTCATCTTTGCCAAGAAACTCGGCAACTTCGAGATGGAAGTGGAATGGAAAGTTTCCAAAGGGGGCAATTCCGGTATCTTCTACCTTGGTCAGGAAGTAGAGACCACCAATGAAGACGGCACAAAGCAGCTCCAGCCCATCTACATCTCCGCACCCGAATACCAGGTGCTCGACAACGCCAACCATCCCGATGCAAAACTCGGCGTGGACGGTAACCGCCAGTCGGCATCGCTCTACGACATGATTCCCGCGAAGCCCCAGAACCAGAAGCCTTACGGCGAATGGAACAAGGCCAAGATTCTTGTTTATAAAGGCACTGTGGTTCACGGCCAGAACGGCGAGAACGTGGTTGAATACCACCTGTGGACACCGCAATGGACTGAAATGCTTCAGAAGAGCAAATTCAGCCAGGAAAACTGGCCTCTGGCATTCGAACTGCTCAACAACTGCGGCGGCGAGAACCACGAAGGCTACATCGGCTTCCAGGACCACGGCGACGACGTGTGGTTCCGTAACATCCGCGTGAAGCCCCTCGACTAAACCGTCACAACCACATTACACAGCAGGGACGCGCCATATGCGCGTCCCTGCCATTAAAACCCGAAATTAACACCGATACATCCATGAACTTCAAATCCATACTGGCCCTCGCAACCGTAGCAGTAGTGTCATTTACATCCTGCACCGGCGCACAAGCCAAGGAGGAAACCCCGGCCAAAGAAATCGGACTGCAGCTCTATTCCGTGCGCGACCTCATGGCACCGGGTGCCACCTACGAAAACAATCTTCCCGCCCTGCTCGATACCCTCGGCAAAATGGGTTATACCCACTTCGAAGCAGCCAGCTATGATGCCGAAAACAGCAAATTCTACGGGATGACACCCGAAGAACTGAAAAAAGCCGCCGAAGCAGCAGGAGTGAAAATCACCTCGTCACATACCGGCCGCACACTCAACGCCGACGAACTCAAAAGCGGGGACATGACCGAAATGTACAAGTGGTGGGACAAAGCAATCGCCGACCACAAGGCAGCCGGAATCTCCTACATCGTAATCGCCGGCATGTGGCCCCCCGCAACCCTCGCCGACCTTCAGAAGCAATGCGACGCCCTCAACGAAATGGGTGCACGCTGCGCCAAAGAAGGCATCAAGCTCGGCTACCACAACCATTCGTTCGAATTCAACAAAATCGAGGATGTCCCCATGCTCGACTATATGATTGAACACACCGACCCCGCTAATGTGCTGTTCGAACTGGACGTTTACTGGGCGATGATGGGACAGGCAAGCCCCGTCGACTACTTCAACAAGTACCCCGGCCGCTTCAAGCTGCTCCACATCAAGGATCGCCGCGAAATAGGCCAGAGCGGCATGGTAGGGTTCGACGCAATCTTCAAAAACACCGACAAAGCCGGTGTTGAGAACTATTATGTTGAAATCGAGGAATACACCGACGGCATAGAAAAAGGAGCCAAAGAAAGCGCCGACTATCTCATCGCCGCCCCGTTTGTGAAACCCGCCTACTCTCCTGCCGAATAACCCACACACGGAATCAAACTGAAACCGAAGGGCGCAGGGCCGTCACTTGCAGCAGCCCTACGCCCTCCGGCTTCCAGATTCCCTTACGATTATTTCACTCGTCCAAACACCATTCTGCAAAAGCAATGCCGGAATCTGAAAACGAAATGTCATTCTGGTCGCACCTCGAAGCCCTGCGCTGGGTGCTGATGCGCATCATCCTCGTCTACCTCATCCTGGTAGGCTGTTGTTTCGCGGCCATGCCCCATATCTTTAACTCCGTTATACTGGGGCCTACCTCATCCGATTTCATACTCTACCAATGGCTCGGCTCGCTCGGAGGCGACGGCACATTCTTCCCCGACTTCAGCAGCCCGTTCAAAGTCGACATCATCAACGTCAAACTCGCCTCGCAGTTCATCACCCACATCAGCACATCGTTCTGCCTCGGCTTCCTGCTCATTTTCCCCTATCTCATAACTGAAGTGTGGATGTTCGTGCGCCCCGCGCTCTACGATAACGAGAAACGCAGCGTAATGGCGTTGCTGGCATTCGGCGTACCCATGTTCTATCTCGGATGCGCCACAGGCTACTTCATCGTGTTCCCGTTCACATTCCGCTTTCTTGCACAGTACGAGCTAAGCGCCGACATCACCAACATGATTTCGCTCGGGTCATACATCGACAATTTCCTGATGCTCGTCTTCGTCATGGGCATAGTATTCGAACTTCCTTTCGTCACCTGGATACTCTCGAAAATGGGACTCGTAACCTCCGGCTTCCTCAAGAAATACCGTCGTCAGGCAGTGGTGACACTCCTTGTCCTTGCAGCAATAATAACGCCCACAGGCGACCCCTTCACATTGATGGTGGTGTTCGTACCGCTTTACGTTCTCTACGAACTAAGCATCCTCCTTGCACGCCGCAAAACCTCCGAGGACATCACTGAAGACACCACAGAGGACAACCTGCAGTCGGCATGACACAATTTCTGCACAAAAATGCAAAAGCTGATAAGCCGAAAATCCAGATGGATTTTCGCAATATAAAAGCCTAAAGTCAAAACGCAGTGCACCTCCTCAAAAAAACGACAAAAAAATTGCCGCCAAATTTTGGAGATACAAAAAAACTGCGTAACTTTGCACCCGTTGAACGATGGATGTCAGGCGAGACATCACAAATCGTCAACCGATAGAGATTGTCTTGTGGTGTAATGGTAGCACGTCGGATTCTGGTTCCGCCTGTGGGGGTTCGAATCCCTCCAAGACAACAACACTCAACGCGGCTGATTCCAATGGAATCAGCCGCGTTCATTATATCCCCATCTATCCCGTTAGGCCTCGTCCCCTCTAAAATCGGAGACTAATTGCAAAAAGTGGGCTGAACAAACGCAGTAGAGACGCCCCGTGCGGGCGTCTCGTAAACTTCCACAATGCTACAATGGCCATTGCCGATGGCGCCAAAAGCCATGAGACACCCACACGGGGTGTCTCTACTACCAGGATTTCTGACAGACGTTTTTACATTGCCTAAAAAACATCCCAAAATTCTTCCGTTACTGTAACTGCATTTTACGTTTTTATCAACCACATTGTGTATAGACAAAAAGATCCGACCCGGACGGTCGGCGGAAAGGAGCTTACAACCTCTGTTGTTCCTACACAAGCTCCCGTTCATCCGCCGCCACTCCGGGTCGGAAAACGTTTAATCAGATTGATTTGCGGTTATCTTACAACCACCTTTGAAATCTTGTTGCCTTGGCGACGTATGTACAACCCCGACTCGGGATTGGCAATACGCACACCCTGCAGGTTGAACCATTCAACCTCGGCTTCAACAGCCTCGGCCTCAAAGCCCTCGATGCCGGTCACAACGCCGTCATCGGCAACCGCGAACATCCCCTTATCGCTCTGCAATCCCGACGCGCTGACAGCCATATACTCGATAGTCTTGCCCTTGAGGTCGTGGGCATCCTTGCTAAGTGACAACACATGCGGGGTCTCCGTATTATCGTTCCTGTTCCATCCAGCGAGGTCAGAAGCAGCCTTGGCAGGAGCAGTAGCCACACCCTCAACTGTCCGCCAATGGATAGTGGTACCCTCCGCGCCAGTAATCACAATCTTGTCACCGTCATTCTCATCTTCAGCCAACACAGGACGCTCTGGCGCCGTTTCCACGAACTTATAAATGTGAACAGTTTTTTGCCCAGATGAATAGCAAGCAAACAATGGATCACCATTTGTATTTGGATTATACTTCAATATATTCCGAGATGTTTTTGTGGTAGTAAATTTTATATTTGCATCATATGTATCCTTTGCTATACTAATTTTAGCTGGCGCATCTGCGATATCAACTCCAACAAAACAATAATTTTTACTTTTGTTGGTATTCCCTATATATCCATTCCCACTATCCCCCAAATAATTTATAGTAGCAATCGTCCAAGCGTTTTCCGAACCGCCTAACTCAAAAATCATCACGTCCGAGCTAATTTCCGCGACATTCAAACCTTCATTCAATGTAATGTCCACAGCCTTACGGTTATTTTGATTCGCTTCTGTTTTTACCGCCTTTTTTGCCTCCTGATTCACGATAATAAAATGCATACCAGCAACCAGTTCAGAAGCATCTTTAACCAATATCCATTGGCCGTTAGTTGATGGTGTGGGGGGAACAGGTGTGTCACCCTTGATTGTAAAGTCTGCAGTTACTACCGCAGAATTGTTCATGCCATCTTTAGTAGCCCAAACGCAGAGCGACCCGGCCTGCGCATCTATTTCAACTATATTTTCACCAGTATTTACCTCCTCGCCGTCACTCCATTTATAAACTATAGAGGCTCCTTCGGTATCGCAATTGACAAGAATTTTTGAGCCGGCCTCCACTTCGCCGCCATTCGGTTCTATCGCTGGAGTAGCTACGGTCTCAACAGATGGTTCTCCACCATCAGCATAAGTAATAGTTAAATTGGTGATTCGACAATGCCCCGATGTCCCACCTTGTTTCAACATAAACGAAGGAGCATTTCCCGTCCAAGTTGTAGTATTTTCTCCCAAACCACTAAGCGAACCCACATTAACCGTAGACCCAGCTTTAATTGCATTGTTAGAATCAACTGAAAAAACAGCTTTTGTTATATTTCCTGCATTAGATGTTACCATCATGGTGTTACCACCATACAAACGCGCAGCTTTACCTGTATCATAGTATTTAGGAGAATTACTGCTATTAGACCCTTTGGCAAAGGACAATGTTATGTCTAGTCCGGAAAAGTGTTGACCGTCAGATTCAACAT
Organism: Muribaculaceae bacterium; assembly: GCA_013316535.1. Lineage (GTDB taxonomy): Bacteria > Bacteroidota > Bacteroidia > Bacteroidales > Muribaculaceae > UBA7173. The sequence continues at coordinate 4,849 of WSMN01000103.1, forward strand.
TTTTTAGTAAAATGT
>WSMN01000104.1 GCA_013316535.1 Muribaculaceae bacterium
GTGCATAGTGCGGAACTTATAGATTCTGAACGGCTTTTTACGGAGTCCGATTCGTTCCTGTGAATAGATTACCGGCCCTTTGGAGTCTTTTTTTATAGCGATTGCAATTACTGCAAACACAGGCAGCAGGAAGAGTAGGGTGATTGCCGAGACAACGATGTCGCCTGCACGTTTCAGATTAACGGTGCTGTCGCTCATCTCGGCATGGGAAATGTCTATCAGCGGTTCTCCGGCCAACCGTCTTATCTGGGGCTTGGATGTTATCAGCTGAAACAGTGACGGAGATATCATTATTGGGAGGTCAAGGCGGAAGAGGCGGTTCACAAGGTCGAGGGTGGCCTGCATCCCGTTGCGATGTGATGTGGCTATGAGGCATTTCACATCGAGTTCCCGACAAAGCTTTTCCATATCCTCGATCGGATAGACAGGCAGCGGCATCTGACGGTTGCAATGATCTTGATCCGGCTCCACGAATCCTATGATATTATAGGTCATGTTGGCGCGGGTGCTGGATGTCATGAGCTTTTCGCGCAGAGCGACGGCATATTGTGATGTTCCTATGATTAGGGTGTTGAATCGCAATTCTCCACGTGAAATTTTTCGGTTTGTTGCGGAAGTTATGGATAGCCGTCCGATGTATACGAGTGAGAACATCAGTCCCATCAATATGAGCAGCAGAACGTAGTTGCTTGCCCGGTCGGGAATCGGGTCGTTCACTATGGCAATGAAATATATGACGATTGTCCCGATGATTGCAGTGGACAATGTATGGATCAGTTCTTCTACGCGTGATTTGATGAAAACCTTGTTGTAATATCCCGACAAATAGTATATCCCAAGCATGAGCAGAGGGAAACATATCAGGCCGAGCCAAACCGGTTTTACCGACAGGAAGTCTGCAAACGACGGGTAGTTTTCACGCGGTGCCACCACGTCGTTGAACCGTATGACATTGAACAGGAACCATGCCAGTCCGCTCGTCAGCAGGTCGCTGACTATGTATGTGCATCGTTGTCGCTTCTCGCTTATCATGACATGTCTGATTGGAAGATACTGTGGTTCCAGGCTATTCTCTGATTATCTTCACTTCGCCTGAATTCGAGAGCTTTATGATGCAAGAAGGTGCATGTGGCTCGATGTCGTCACGTCGGTAGGTGGCCACATAGTCAACGCCATTGATAATCTCGGAGGATATTTCTCTGAAAAATTTAGGGGATGGTTGTCCGCTTATATTTGCCGATGTGGAGACCACGGGGCGACGCAGTTTGCGGCATAGCGCAGCAGAGAATCTTTCAGAGGTCACCCGTATTCCTATACTGCCGTCGATGCCAAGAAGATTGTGTGCAAGACCGCATCCTTGGTCATAGATTATGGTTGTGGGGCGAATGGCGACATCTATTAGCTGCAACGCCACTTCGGGAATTTCAACCACATGCCTTTCCATCATTTCAGGGGAATCAGCCAGCACAATCATTGCCTTATGGTCGACACGGCGTTTCAGCTCGTATATGCGTCTGACGGCATCGGCATTCGTAGCATCGCACCCTATGCCCCACACCGTATCGGTGGGATAAAGGATGATGCCTCCTTTGCGCATGATGGATACCGCCGCTGCTGCATCAGCGTCAATGTCTGTGTGATTACAGATGGTACGGCGGTTCTGCGTTTCGGATTCTTTATGGTTCGTAAGCATTCTCCCGAAGGTAATTGTCATTAGTGTATTGCAAAGTTACCGATTCCCACCGATACTTGCAACTTCACTGATGACTATGTGGGCTTGCTTACTTCATTTTGCCAATCTGTTGTCAGTTTGTGGCCGACCGAGGGGAGATGCTTGCGCTTTCGTGTGATGCATGGATTTTCTTGAATTGTTGTCGTGCCGCTTCTTGCAAATCCTCCACGGTGTCACACTCGTCCACTATTTCCACTCCGAGCATGGATTCAATCACGTCCTCCATTGTGACTATTCCCCGCATACATCCGTATTCATCGGTTATTACAGAGATATGTTCCTTGTTTGCCAGCATCTTTTCCCAGATGTCGGAAACTTTGTCGGTTTCCGTGAATGACAGAATTGGGCGTGTTATCTCGGATATAGGTGTTGAGAATTTATCTTGGGCAAGCATTTCAAGCACGGTTGCCCTGCGGGCGTAGCCCACGATAAATTCCCGCTGGCTATTATAAACGGGTATGCGTGAGAACGGCGAGAACTGGCTTTCGGAATAGAACTCCTTCATTGTGGTCGATGCTGACACCGATGCCACAACCACATAAGGGGTCATCACCTCTTTGGCTGTTACATTGACAAGTTTGAGGAAATTTTGGATTATGCGGTTTTCCCCGGTTTGGAACACACCTTAATCGGCTCCGACATTAACCATTGCGGCCACCTCATCACGGCTTACTGTCAATGGCTGTATTCTTGGGGCGAAGCATTTTGTGAGCAACTCCGAAAACCACACCAGCGGATAGGTTATGACTATCAGCACGCGGATGATTCTGGCTGATGGTATTGCGAGCGTACGCCAATAGGAAGCTCCGATTGTTTTTGGTATGATTTCAGATAACACGAGAATTAGAAGGGTAAGGATTGCGGATATGATTCCGAAATACGCTTCTCCGAATATCTTTACTGACTCGGAACCCACCCCGGCGGCACCTATTGTGTGTGCGACCGTATTGAGTGAAAGAATGGCTGCAACAGGCCGGTCGATGTTGGTTTTGTATTTCATGAGGAGTGATGCCGATTTTATATTCTGGCTCTCTTTCATAGAAATGAACGACACGGGGGTGGACAGTAGCACTGCTTCAAGTACGGAACATAGAAATGATAGGCTCAATGCACCGATGAGATAAACTAATATTATGGTCATTGCGTGATGTTGTATGGGCTTATCTTGATTAACACAAATTATAACGTTTGCAACATATTTAATGTTGCGTCAGGATATATAATTCATTTGGAGATATGCCATATTCAGAGCTTGGGACAACCTGTCGATGATGCTGACCGTAGGCTGATACGTCTAACTTTTCAGATGATTGTGGCGTTTTTCGTATTGGTCATTGTATGTTTTCTGTTTTTTTGTAATTTTGCGCTCGAAATTTGTGAAAGGTAATTTAGCACATCAGGGATGATTACGCTTTTACGGCAGAGTCATTTTAAAGATTAGAGACAACACAACATCATTCAAGATTTTTTATGTGTGGAATTGTAGGTTATATAGGCCATCGTCCGGCCTATGAGATTCTGATTAAAGGGTTGCATCGTTTGGAATATCGGGGGTATGACAGCGCGGGAGTCGCATTGCTCAAGCAGGATGGTGCACTGAATGTGTACAAAACGCGCGGCAAGGTGGCGGATTTGGAACGGTTCTGCCAGTCGAAAGATGTAGATGGCTCGATAGGGATAGCACATACGCGTTGGGCCACACACGGAGAGCCTAACGATATCAACGCCCATCCCCATTACAGCAAGAGCGGCAAGATTGCCTTGGTGCATAACGGCACAATAGAGAATTATAATGTTCTGAAGGAGGCTTTGGAAATGCATGGCTGCAAATTCAAGAGCGAAACCGATACCGAGGTGCTTGTGCAGCTGATAGAATATATAAAGGAATCTAACTCATGCACACTGGTGGATGCTGTGAGGGAAGCTCTTAAAGAGGTTGTGGGGGCTTACGCAATAGCAGTTGTGGACACCGACAATCCCGATATGGTGATAGGTGCGCGCAAGAGTTCTCCTTTGGTCATAGGGGTTGGGGAGGAGGAGACATTCCTCGCATCTGACGCAACGCCGATAGTGGAGTTCACTAACAAGGTGGTGTATCTAAATGATGACGAGATTGCCATAATACGCAGGGGAGAGCCGTTGCAGATTATCACTACAGATAACCGTCCCGGGGAGATTGATATCAAGACGTTGCGCATGTCGGTGTCACAACTCGAAAAGGGCGGTTATCCGCATTTCATGCTGAAAGAGATTTTTGAGCAGCCGCGAACCATTCACGATTGCATCCGGGGGCGCATAGGCAATTCGGGGGCGGATGTGACCTTGTCGGGGGTGCTGGAAAACCAGGACAAATTCTTGAATGCACGGCGTATGATTATAGTGGCATGCGGCACATCATGGCACGCCGGCCTCATAGGGAAGCGTCTTATCCAGGAGATTGCCCGTATCCCGGTGGAGGTGGAATATGCCAGTGAGTTCCGTTACAGCAACCCTATCCTTGATGAGAGGGATATAGTGATTGCCATTTCCCAGTCGGGGGAGACCGCTGATACTCTTGCCGCAATCCAGATGGCACGTAAATGCGGTGCATTTGTTTACGGGGTGTGCAACGTGGTTGGCTCATCCATAGCACGTGCAACCGATTCGGGTACCTACATCCATGTCGGTCCTGAAATAGGGGTGGCCTCGACCAAGGCGTTCACCGGGCAGGTGACGGTTCTGACTATGCTTGCCATGGCTATAGGAACGTTGAAAGGGACTATCGACGATAAGACTAAAGCAGATGTTGCCGAGGCATTGCGCAAACTGCCGGAGTTGATAAAACAGGCTTTGAAACTCAACGACAGCATAGAACGTCTTTCGAGCACATATACGTATGTGCATAATTTCCTGTATCTCGGGCGTGGGTATAACTTCCCCAGCGCGCTTGAAGGAGCCCTGAAACTTAAAGAAATAAGCTATATCCATGCCGAGGGTTACCCGGCCGCAGAAATGAAGCACGGCCCTATAGCCCTTATCGACCAGGAATTGCCCACCGTGGTCATAGCCCCCAACGACGAGATGCACGAGAAAATCATCTCCAACATCCAGCAAATCAAGG
>WSMN01000105.1 GCA_013316535.1 Muribaculaceae bacterium
TAGCGGCAACCGACATATCTTTCATTGCCGTAGGCACTCCATCATCACCGCAAGGTCATCTGAATCTCGATTACATCCACGCCGTGGCACGCGAGATAGGCCGCGCGCTGCGCCACAAGGACACATTCCACATCGTGGCAGTGCGCTCGACAGTGCTTCCCGGCACAAACGAGCGAGTGGGCGAAATCATCGCCGAGGAATCAGGCAAGGAGCGCAACCACCATTTCGCCGTGGTGTCCAACCCGGAGTTCCTGCGCGAAGGCACATCCGTAAAGGATTTCATGAACCCGCCTCTGACGCTCGTGGGCACCGACTGCCCCCGTGCCGAGGAAACTTTCCGCGAGCTCTATTCGCCGCTCCCCGCCGAGTTCATCGCCACCGACATCCGTGTGGCCGAGGTGATGAAATATGTCAACAACACCTTCCACGCCCTGAAAATCGTTTTCGGCAACGAGGTGGGCAATGTCTGCAAGTCGCTCGGAATCGATTCCCACAAGGTGATGGACATCTTCTGCCGCGACCGCCAGCTCAACATCTCCCCCTACTATTTCAAACCCGGCTTTGCCTACGGCGGTTCATGCCTCCCTAAGGACACCCGGGCGTTCTGCACCCTGGCACGCGACAACTACATCGACGCACCCGTAATCAGCCATATCGCCAAAAGCAACGACAACCAGAAGCAACGTGCCATTGAACTGATAACCGCCCAGGGCAAAAGCCGCATCGGCGTGTTCGGCCTAAGTTTCAAGGCCGGCACCGACGACCTCCGCTGCTCCCCCATCGTGGAAGTCGTGGAATCACTCATCGGCAAGGGGTACGAAATCGGCATCTACGACCGCAACGTGAAAGTTTCCGACCTCACCGGCACCAACCGCCAGTTCATCCTCGACAAGATTCCCCACCTGCACCATCTTGTCTCCGACAATCTCGATGCCGTGGCATCCGAAGCCGACGTTCTCGTCATCACCAATAAGGAAAAAGAGTTCGCCGAGCTCCCGGCACGCTATCCCGGCAAAATCATCATCGACCTGGTGCGGGCATGGGACACCCTCGACTATCCCGGCCACTACGAGGGTCTGTCCTGGGCAACCATCAACACCAACCCCGCCCAAGCCGTCCCCGTCAGCCGCGACCTCGCCCGCACAGATTTTTAGGAAAGACGAAAGAAAAAAAGACTAAAGACCAAAGACTAAAGACCAAAGACAAAAGACCAAAGACTAAAGCGAGAATACCCTTTTAGAAAACGTGTAGGAGTGCGTTGTACCCCTATAAAGTCGTTCTTTCAGGTATTCTCGCTTTGATCTTTGGTCTTTTGTCTTTGGTCTTTAGTCTTTTGTCTTTAGTCTGTCTATCTACCCACAACCCAGAAACCTGGCCAGGTCAGGGTCGGCATACACTGATGCGTGAGAACGCGAGGCATCGGCGAGTGCATGCAAGGCAATAGCACGCGACATCAGAATATCGTCGTGATAACCCGCCCGCGCTCCGTAGGAGCCGTTGGGACGGCGGCAATAATGGAGCAGCTCATCACAGGCATCGTGGTCACGCTCAACGTAGGTGCCGTCGCGCACAGCCGCTATAAGCTCCGTTATAATCATCTGTTTGGTGGCGCGGTTGGTATGGAAGCCGGGGCGGGGCATCCCGCCGTCGGGAGCCTGCCTGAAATAGAGGTTGGGATAATGCTCGTAAAGTTCATGGAGGATATATGCCCCCTGGTCGGGCGATTCCTCCGCATCACCCCCTGCCGGGGAACTCTCGAGCGTGTTGCTCTCGAACACCAGCAAAGCGTTGTTATATCGACGGGCTATCGCCGCGGCCTTCCAGGTCAGCAGGTCATGGTCGGTGTGCCCGCGCCATTGCGCCACCACACGCGCCGGGCGCGTGCCCATCACCGCCACAACGCTCCAGTCGGATGCCAGCGACCGGCCACCCACATCCACAGCCACCACATAGGCCTCATCGCTGCGCGGATGCTCCCACACTTTCAACCCGCCTGTGGAATCGACGTTGAACCTGACACCGCGTAGCGCAGAAGCCCCGGTCGGGGCGCATCCGCAGATTTCACCCACCGCCGACGGCTCGTTGCATCCATGCCTCAAACGCTCCACTGCCGCCGAGGCAAACACATTGGCACCCGTGTTGGCAAACGCCTCCTGCGGCGTGCCGGGATACTCGGCCATCATGGCCTGGTGCGTGGGATATTCGCGCCTCTTGCAGTGATACCAGTTGATTTGCTCCAGTGTCAGCCCCTGCTCCCACAGGTCGCGCTCATAAGCGTCCATCCCCTCCCACAGCGCGGCGGCATCGGCCACAGGGGCGGAATATATCTCAATCTCGTGCCACGGCACGAACACGGCAATCTTGTCGGTCTCACCACGTTCCGAGCGCATCCATTCCGAATGGAAATAGTTCCCTACACCGTTGGCCGTCGACTCCAGCACCACCATGGTGAGCGGGGCAAGCGCAATGGCACCGCAGATGGCACGGATGAAATCGGCTGGGGTGCTCCTGGGTGTATCTTTCCAGAAAGCCACCTCGCTGAGATGTGCCATGGCATAATCGGCACCGCGCACCGCATCCTGGCTCTCCGCCGAACCGAGGGTGACTCGGCAATGCCGTCCCGCAATCTCGCGTATCAGCTCCTGCCCCTGATAGCGTGTGAGCCGCGGCGGCTCGTCACCGTCCCAAAGTTCATCAGGATAGGTTGCGAGCATACTGTCGTACATCCCGCGGATGGATGCCGACGTTTTCCCCACCTGCGCGCATATCAGCGAATGCCAGTTCTCCATCTGGGTGCACTGTATCCATGCCATATACATCTGCACCAGCGTCGACCCGCCCCACTGCCTCGCCTTGAGCATAATCATGCGGATGGGTCTGCCAGCCCCCCTTTCCCGTTCGAGCAACGCCGCCACCCGCCGCTGCGGCGCATTGAGGCGGAACGGCACCATCCGCCCCGACATCTTGTCCTTTATCCGCGCGCAAGTCTCCGCCCAATACAAGAAATCCCGGCGGCAACGCTCCCGCCTCACATGCGCACTCTCCCCCGGCATCTCCACCTCCCGTGCCACCGCCTCACGGGCAGCGGACTGCCGCCGTGCCTCATGCCTCCTGGCGTTCTCCCTCACCACCTCCTCTATAGCCGCCCCTGCAGTTCCGGCCACATCCGCATTCTCTCCCATCGCTTTTTTCCTGCAAAGTTACATCCCCGCAATCGCCGGCACCTCCCCTAAAAATCCCAAAAACCGTCTCTACCACGTTTGCATATATCATAAATTGGTCTTGGCCGGGTGTCAGAATCTACAATGCCTTATCATCGGTGAGGGTGTTGCAGAACTTAATATTTGGCGATAATCTTGTAGGGATGCACCACGGTGCATCCGCATATACCAGTAAAATTAAGCGAATACATTTCGGATGCACCACGGTGCATCCCTACAATCGGGGATTCTGCAATACCCTAATTGAACTGCCTGCATATAAAAGCAAGGGCGGCACGCCGGAAATCCCGGCGCACCGCCCTATTTTGAACAAGTGAAGAAATCGTTTTTTTCAGAAGCGAACCTTGGCAACCTTATTGCCCTGGCGCACGATGTAGATGCAACCCTTTTCAGGAGCGGCAACGCGCACACCCTGCAGGTTGAAGTACTCGGCATCGCCGTTGCCGGTCATGTCGGCAGCAACGCTCTCCACACCGGTTGTCTCCTGGTCGAATTCAGGATTGTCGTAGGTGCGGTACTGCACGATGGTAGAAACCTTGGCACCATCCACGGCAGCACGTGCCGCAACACGGTTCGTGTCGCCTGATTCAAAACCGAGGTCATGCTCCGAAGCGGGAACACGCACACCACCGTTGATTGAATACAGAGGATAGTGGGCATAAATCTCATAGGTCACTGCAGGGTCCTCGTCAACCGATGTGCAATTGGTGTTGACAAACACGGGGAGCTTCCCTTCCATCAGTGCGGCGGTCGACCAGTCCATGCCACTGCCGGCGGAATAACTTTCAAGGTAGTAGTCGGTGTTACCCGCTACCGAAGCCCAGTCGGCACCCATGGGGATATGGTGACCCTGTGATTGTTCTGCATCGGTCTTGACGGTGAAGCCGGGATAAACTGCCACGCGGGCGTTGTCGGGGTCGCCGTCGCCCCTATAGTCATGGTAAACGCCATCGAAGGTGTTGCCTGCGAATTTGACGGTGCGCACGGCCAAAGCCTTGAAGTCATCGCCTACGTAGCCTTTCTTGACCTTCAGCGACTGGTCTTCATCGGTCACGGGACGCGGACGAACGAAATAGGGCTGGAAGTTAGGTGTGTACGTGATTTTAGCCACGTCATCCTTGGCCAGTTCGCCACGTGCCACCGTATAGGAAAGCTCGATGTTGTAGTGTGCCTCGGGGTCACCGTCGCCAAGATCCAGGTGACCGGCATAAGGCAGATAGCTCAAATGGTTGGTGAGTTCGTCAATATTTTCGCTCCCCTTCACTGTGATACCTTCCATGTTGCCTACAGGGAGACCGTTGACGGTGAGGCCATTGATGGTGAGGGTGCATTCATCGTCGAAATAACGGTGGGTAACAACCACGTCGGCGGTGATGTGGTTCATGCGGGTGAACACAACGGGGTCGCGGTCAGTGGCACCGTTGACCTTGTTGGTCACGTCGGCAACGTCCACTCCACGCTCTTCGGCATTGAACTTGCCAGGCATTTTGAGCACACGGCGGTTCTCGAAGGCAATCTCAACCGAGGGGCTGTAGACACGGAGCGTACCCGTGTTGTGGTTGACAACAACTGAAAT
>WSMN01000024.1 GCA_013316535.1 Muribaculaceae bacterium
GAAAGTCAACAAGATTCTCGTTTCCCAACCTAAGCCCTCATCAGATAAGTCCCCCGACATACACACCCACAATCCCTCCAGGCGCGCCAACGCCATAATCAGCGGTTCACCCGACCAAGTGTCCCGATGGTGCCGCCTATGGCCGGACGCACAATTCTCCGTAGGCATCCATCCGTGGGACACCGCCGCACTGACATCGAAAGAACTGGAACTGGAAACGCAATTGCAGTTGCTCGAACAAACAGCCATGCTCCCGCAAGTGAAGGCCATAGGGGAAACCGGTCTCGACACACTTCGCGGCGCACCGCTTGACACACAGGAAGAAATCCTGCGCCACCACATCACCATCAGCGAAAAACTCGGGAAACCCCTCATACTACACATCGTACGCGCAGCCGACCACCTTCTTCACTTGCGCCGCACGTTCCTCCCGACATTGTCGCAGCCATGGATATGGCACGGCTTCCGCGGGAAGCCCCGGCTTGCCAACCAATTTCTGGCCTTGTCCACCGAAGCCTCTGCAGCCTATATCTCTCTCGGCGCACACTTCAACCCCGAAACAGCCAGAACCATCCCTGCCGGCCGGTTGCTCACCGAGACCGACGACTCGCACCTCGACATCGACGAAGTGCGCCGCCGCATCGACCATGCCCGGCAGGTCAGCGACCCTGGAACTGGGTCGGCGACATCCCGGTGAGATGCTTGAAATATTTGCCGAACGATGACTGGTTGGTGAAATTAAGCTCATAGGCAATCTGCTGAACATTCTTGCCCGAATAACGCAACAGATTCTTGGCTTCCTGGAGAACATACTGGTCAATCCACTCCGCCGCCGAACGCCCCGTGGCCTCCTTTATGATAAGCGACAGATATTTGGGAGAAATAAACATCTTGTCGGCGTAGAATCCAATGGCACGCTCGCGCCTGTGGTGTGTTCGCACCAGCCGGAGAAAAGTCTGCACATAGTTCAGCTTCCTTGAATGGGGCTTGAGCGCATCATGGACATTCCCGGCATCCTCCCCATAGGCCATAATCTGATAAGCGGCAGCACTCATCAGCGCCCGCGCTATATGCCGGTTATAGGCATTGCGTTCCTCGGCATTCAAGTGCAGCATCTCGAAATAACGTATCAGCAACCCCACCTTTTCACCCGTAAGGGTAAGCACCGACTTGGCCGAAGTGAATATATTGGTATTGATGGCATTCAGGTCGATGTTCAAATCATAGACAAACTTGTTTGAAAGGAACAGCAGGTAACCGTCAAGCTCATCACCCTCCCAATCAAGCGGTTTGAAAACACGTTCGGGCGCCACAAACACAACCGAATTCGGCGGAACCTCCACCGTATCGAGGTCGATGGTAATCTTTATGGTGCCCTTGACACCGATAATCATGGTGAACCCGTCGAACCGGCGCGCCACCGGGGCATAGAAATACGACGTATTGGTGGTTATATGCGACAGGATATAATCCTGACCCAGATGGCTGTAATCATCGGATACGTTCTTCAGGCGCGCTATCTGCGACAGCCGCAGAGGCGCATCGTCAAGCTGACGTTTCTGCTTCATAAATCGGTCAACAAAAATTAATACAGACGGGCGACATAAAAAAATTGGAACTTTTCGCCAAAAGTAGGCAATTCCTGGCATTTTACACCTATTTAAGCGTTAAATAGCCTAAAAACATGGCATTTTGGGGCAATCTTAAGTACATTTGCACTCATGTCCCAGACAAAAATAACCACCGCAAATACAACCGTGGGAACCGCCACAGGTGCCCCCGGCCAAAAGCCTGAGCGACGCCCCGCAAGCCGAATCCTGCAGTTCATCATCCCCCTTGTGGTGAGCGTAGGGCTATGCTTGGCCATGTTCCGCGACATCGACTTCCACAGCATGGTCGAAGTCATAAGGCATGAATGCAATTTCTGGTGGATAGGCTTGATGCTCGCCATAAGTTTCCTTGCAATAATCTTCCGCGCTCTGCGCTGGGGCATACAACTGCGCGCCGTGAGCATACGTCCGCCACTTCGCGCACTAATCTACAGTATCGTCGGCACATACGCCGTGAACCTTGTGTTCCCGCGTCTGGGCGAAGTTTGGCGCACCGGCTATATCGCCTATCGGGAGCAATCGCCATTCTCCACCGTGTTCGGAACAATGATAGCCGACCGCTTCGCCGACCTCCTTACAGTGGCCATCCTCACGACAGCCACATTCGTCATAGCCCGCGACCCTCTGGTTGCATTCGTGCGCACCTATCCGCAAGCCTACAATGCAATGCTGGATTTGGCCACATCCCCCTTCACATGGTCTGCGCTCCTTATCATTGCAACAGCCATATGGCTGTTGCTTACCCGTTCAAAGAACCGCCACATACTTGGGCTCAAACACTTCCTTTCAGGAATATGGCAAGGCTTCGCAGCAATTGCACGCATGAAAGGCAAATTCCGATGGCTCCTGCTGACCCTATGTATATGGAGCGCCTACTTCATCAGTTTTGCCGTGGCCTTCAATGCCTTCCCCATGACCCGGCAACTCATACACTCCAACGGCTTGGCACTTCCCCTGGTATGCTTCGTCCTGACAAGCATATCAATGGGAATACCCTCCAACGGAGGTATAGGCCCCTACCAGACCACACTTCTCTTCGGATTGCTCCTCTTCCTCCCAGCCGGGGCAGATGCCACACAATTCAAGACCGTGGGGGCCGCTTTCGGCAATGTGATGATTGCCGCTCAGACCCTGATGTTCATCCTCCTCGGGCTGATAACCTTCGCGCTTATCGCCCTCGGCAAAAAGAATGCCAAGAAGAAAGGCATAAAAACATAAAGACCGAAAGACAAAAGATATAAAGACGAAAGACAAAATCGATAACACTCAAACCGGGCATGTGCCACCATCGTTTCCGACACCTGAAATGAGAACAGTATTATCGCTTTTGCCTTTCGTCTTTATGTCTTTTGTCTTTACGTCCAATCCTTGTCCGATTGAAAAAAATCCGCTATCTTTGCCACACATTCATAACCAAAACATTATAATCTTGCAAACCTACAAATTCCACCGTGGACTGCTCGCCATAGCGACAGCAGCCGCAGTTCTCATTGCATCGGCCGACACCCGACCCGACACATGGGTAGGCATGGACGAGCAGGGACGTATCGTCCCGACATCCGACAACCTTGACGGAGGCCGCAAGACCCTTGACCCCAAAGTGGAGATAGGCATGTTCTACTACATTTGGCACGGCACCGAAGGGTGCATGAAACCCACCTACAACATCACCTCCATCCTCGACGCCTCCACCACCAGCCCTGCCTGGGGGCCCGAACGCCACTACCATTGGTGGGGAAAACCATGGCTCGGCTACTACGATGCCGGCAACCAGGCCGTAATCTACAAGCACCTCCAGATGCTGTGCGACGCCGGCGTGGATTTCATTGTATTCGACTGCACCAACGGGCTGACCTACTGCGACCGCATACAGACATTCATCAACGTGCTCCGCCAGCGGCAGAAACAGGGGATGCGCACACCCAAGCTCACCTGCATGACCCATGCAAACCAAACGGTGGCCATAACCGACCTGTGGAACAATCTCTACAGCAAACCCGAATATGCCGACGTGTGGTACCGCTGGCAAGGCAACCCGCTGCTCCTATGCGATGCCGCAGCCGCCCGCGCCGACGCAAAACTCGCCCACATCATCCCCAACCTCAACCTGCGCCACAGCTGGGCCTGGACAGGAGGCAAGGAAAACACATGGTCATGGCTCGACCACTACCCGCAGGGAGTGGGCTACACCATGACCGACGGCAAGAAAGTGCCAGAGTGCATATCCGTTGGAAGCGCGCAGCACCCCACGACCAATATCGGGAAAAGCTACACATCCACAGCCAAACAGCCTGCGGTCAATGCCAAAGGCGTGTGCGACAAGACCCCCGAAGGCCTCTACTATGCAGAGCAGTGGAAGCGCGCAAAATCACTGTCCGACACCAACCGCCCCCCGGTGGTGCTGCTCACTCAATGGAATGAATTCATAGCCATGCGTTTCCGCACCGGTGACAAAACCGGTGCCGACCCCGGCAAGGTGCGTCCAGGCGGCAAGAAAGGCGACCAGAACGAATCCTACTTCGTCGATGTATACACCGCCGAGTACAACCGCGACCTCGAGCCCTCCACCCATCCCCTAATCCGCGACAACTATTACATGCAGACCGTGGAGGAAATCCGCAAATACCGTGGCGTGAACCCCATCCCGCTCCCAACCAATAACGTATCCATTTCCATCGACGGCCCCTGGAGCCAATGGAAAAAGGAAACCCTCGAATTTACTGACGACAAGGCCGACCACAACCACGTTGCCGTGGCACAGAACGGCGGAGACCGCACCATCGGCAACGATATCGTTGCCTGCAAAGTCACCAAGGACAACGACAACCTATACTTCTTCATCGAGACGGCTGCCAACATCGCATGGGACACCACCTCACGCCGTATGCGCCTGTTGCTTAACACCGACTGCGACTACACAACCGGTTGGGAAGGCTACGACTTCATCGTGGAGCGCAACAAGTCGACAAAAAAATACGAACTCAAAAAAAGCACCTCCAACGAGAAATTCCAATACACCACCGTATCGCAGGTTGAAGCCCGCTGGGAAAAGAAGCAACTAATGCTGGCCGTAAAAAAAGCCGACATAGAGCGTCAAGGCAACTTCGACATCGACTTCAAATGGATTGACAACTGCAACATCGACACCAGCGAGCCGATGCTCATGTATTCCGACGGAGACTGCGCACCCAACCACCGCTTCAACTACCGCTTCAAAGGCTCCGCCACCACCATGCCCCCAATCCCCGGGATGGAATCATCAGGCATGATAGAAGTCTTCCTCCTCGAAGATGCCCCAAAAGGCATCAAGGCATGGCCAAACCCCACAACCGGGCTGCTCAACATCGAAAGCGACGGCACAATCGGGCGCATCGACATCTACTCCACATCAGGCGCCCTGGCGGCAACATTACCCAACCCGTCCTCAACCATCGATGTAACCTCTCTCCCTTCAGGACACTACATCATGTCTGTCGACAACACCTCATCCCTCCGCCTTATCAAACGCTGAAACACCCTCTACAAAATTCTCTCGCAGATAACGCAGATAACGCAGATTTGCCATACATAACGGCACAAGCCAAAAAGTCCCTGCACCTGCGGAAATGCAATCGCGTTATCTGCGAGAGCCAACCCACATATATACAAATCATTCCGCAGATTAAGAGGGTGTTTCATAACAGGTGTTAAATTATAACAAGCATATTTTGAGGCGATTTTACTTTTTGAGGAAAGAGTGATGCGGGCATCACGACTGACGAAAAAAGCAAAAGCGGCCAAAATATGCGATGAGTTTGACTCCTTTTCATTATTACACTCTCCTATGGTTAGAATTTAACAGATGTTATGAAACGCCCTCTAATAAGTGGAATCTTCGTTGTTGAGGTAGCCGAGCCTATACCGGCCATAAAAAAAACCGGGGGTCAGATTCGGAATCTGACCCCCGGTTTTGCATCATTGTAGTCGAAGTGGGACTCGAACCCACACAGCCGCAATGGCCAAAGGATTTTAAGTCCTTCGTGTCTACCATTCCACCATTCGACCGACATAGACACCGCAAAGGTAACAATTATTTGCGAAAACACAAAACAAGACACAACGAATCGTTTTTCCGAAAAACGGCCTCAAATATTTGCTTTTGAAAGGATTTTATCATACATTTGCCAAAAATCAGTCAAAAACACGTTGCATTTTGAACAAAAGCAACCTTAAACCAACATCACATGAACCATTCCAACCACACGTTTCTATCAGGCATAGCCGCAGCAATGGCAATATGTGCATCGACAACATTGGCAACAGCCCAATCCACACAGCCTTTGCCGGAGCTATACGGCAGTGTAATATACGCTGACGGATGGACCACCTACAATAACGAAATCGGCATATACCGCATCGGAACATCCGACGACATACCCTTCACCAAACTCAGCAACCACAAAGTGATGGCCGACGGGGGTGGCACCGTCATCGGCGACACATATTGGGCATGTCATTTTGTCGACCCTTACTATTGTGATGTAAGCAGCTACGACACATCCACATGGAAAGAAACCTCGTTCAAATATGCCGACTATCCTGCCGAGGTCGAACATTGTGTAATCTCGACCGCAGTGGTCTATGACCGCACAACCGGGAAAACCTACGGTTGCTTCCGCAACGACAACGCCGATGGCTACGAATTCGGAACCGTTGACTACACCACCCTTAAGCGTACCACAATCAAAGCCATAGAACTCCCCTGGTCAGCAATATCGGTGACCCGCCAAGGACAGCTTTACGCAATCGACGACAACGGAATCCTGTTCACAATAGACAAAAACACCGGTGCGATGACCCGCGTAGGCGATACCGGGCTGATAGCATCACACCCCTCCTCTGCATGCATCGACCCACGGACAGGGCGTATGTTCTATGCAATAACCAGAAAAAATGCCAACGCCATAGAGGGTGCGCTCTATGAAATCAGCCTCACCGATGCAAAGGCCACCAGACTCTACCAATTCCCCCGCAACGAAGAAATCGTGGGGATGTACGTGCCGGTGCCAAATGTCGACGACGATGCTCCCGATGCAGTCGCTGATCTCACGCTGGATTTCCCAAACGGCACATTATCAGGTACAGTATCATTCAAGATGCCGGCTACAAATTTCATGGGCGGCACAGGCATCGGCAACCTCACCTACACCATTACCGCCAACGGTCAGGAAATAGTACCCCCCACAGCAGCCGGCTGGGGAGAACAGGTCAACGCCAAGGTAACACTCCCGGAAGCCGCCACCTACACAATCACAGTAACCCCCGCCAATCCCTTCGGTAACGGGCCCAAGGCCGATGCCGAAATGTTCATAGGTGTCGACACCCCTGTAACACCGAATCTTACCGCCGACATCTCCGGCAGCGAGATAACACTCCGCTGGTCGCCGGTCACCGAATCGGTCAACGGCGGATACATCGACCTCCCCAATCTGACATATCGCGTCACACGCTACCCCGACGAGACCATACTTGCCGAGGCCACAAAGCAAACCGAAATCAAGGATAACCCTGACACCGAATCGGGAGTAACCGGCTATTACTACACCGTTGTGGCAAATGCCGGAACCTCCGCATCCGAAGCGGCGACATCGCCCACATTCTGGCTCGGGACGATAACCCCGCCCTATAACATGGCTTTCGACACCCCCGAAAGCACAGGTGCATACACATTCGTCGATGCCAACAACGACGGAATCACATGGAGCTGGAGCGCCTCCGACAAAGCATTCCAATCACAATGGAACCGCCAGAAGAACTCCGACGACTGGCTGATAACCCCGGGAATCAAACTGGAGTCAGGAAAGACCTATACCGTGACCGCCAAAATGCACACCTACCTCGGAAACCCCGAGCAATTGGAGATATGCTACGGCACATCACCCGACCCTGCCATGCTCACAGAAAAACTGATGGACAAATGCACCATCAAACACCGTGACAGCAAGGATTATGAGCTACTGGTAACTCCCGAAAACGATGGCACCTATTATATCGGAATCCACGTGGTCACTCCCGGAGAGGAAGCATGGAAACTCTACGTTGAAGCCCTGTCGGTCAACGCTGGCGTGGCAGCCGACATCCCCGATGCAGTGGCCGATTTCACCGTGACCCCTGCAGCCGATGGCTCCAAGACCGCTGAAATCTCACTTTATCCGCCAACACAGAACCTCAACGGAAGCCCCGCCGGCGACATCCTGCGCATCGACCTGATGCGCGACGGCGTGAAAATCACTGACTTCAAGCTCCCGGAAGCCGGAAAGAAACTCTCCTACACCGACAACGTACCCGCAGGAGGATACTACACCTATGAAGCCGTGGCCTTCAACGCCACAGGCAAAGGCAAGAAATCATCAGTCAGAAAATTCATCGGCATCAACGAGCCGGCCACACCCAAGTGGGTGACACTCACCGAGACCGGCAACCCCGGAGAAGTGAAAATGGAATGGGAACAAGTCACCACCGACAAGGACGGCGAACCCCTCTCACCCTCACATGTCACCTATACAATCATAACCTTAGGCGATAACGACGAAATCATTACAATCGCAAAAGATTTGCGCACAACCGCCCATACATTCAAGGTGGAAGGTGCCGACCGGGAACAGAAATTCGTTGTCTACGTGCTCCGTGCAGTCACCGAAGGGGGTGAGTCGCTCCGAATCGACACCCCGACCATACCGGTAGGCAAACCATATGACGCACCCTACACCGAATCGTTTGCCAACGGTTACGCCGCCTCAATTCTGCGTAGCGAGAACTACGACGGCACCTGGAGCGTCTACGACGGCACTGCCGGCATACCCACACAGGACAACGACGGAGGAATGGCAGCCATGTTCGCTGAAAACGCCGGAGCCGATGCGTGGCTCTACAGCGGCAAAATATCACTTGCCGGATTGAACAACCCGGCCCTGTCGTTCTACGCCTATAACATCACTGGCAACGACCCCGACCTTAACGAAATCGAGGTAAGCCTATCCGACGGCACCGGCTTCAAACCCCTGCACAAAGCCGTGATGTCACAGATAGGCGAAACCGACGGATGGCATCTTGTCAACATTCCTCTCACCGCCTATGCCGGAAAGCAGGTGCAATTCGCCCTCCACGCCATCACACGCACCCGCCAGTACACCCTCATCGACAATATCCGCATCGGTGAGAACCAGGCCGGCTCTATCGACAATATCGCCGCATCGGTCAACACATCCGTCACAGCCCTCCCGGGAGCCATCTCCGTAACTGGAGCCAGCGGCCTCAACCTCATGGTATGTGACACCCAGGGACGCACAATCGCATCAACCTACGTCACCGCCGATGCCATCACCCTGCCGGTAGCCCCGGGCCTCTACATAGTCCGTCTCTCCGACGGCACCGCCCGCAAGCTCCTGGTTCCCTGACGGGCATCTTACCACCCAACAACAACAGGCGCCGCCAAAATTGGCGGCGCCTGTTGTTTCCAATCATAGTTCCCTGGTTCAACTAATCTAACTACTCCCCCGGGATTATGCGTTATTTTCGAGCCAATTTGGCCGCGCTTCCGAGGGAGTTCACTTCAGTAAATGACCGAAGAAGCAAGGCCGAAGTGGCCGAAAAGAGCGCATAATCCTTATCTCGCAATCAGCAGATAATAGTTCTTCTTGCCACGCTGCACAAGCATGTATTTGCCGTTGAGGAGCATCTCTTCAGTGGCCACGGCATAGGGGTCGGCAACCTTCTCCTTGTTGACGGAGAGGCCACCCTGCTGCGTGAGCTTACGCATCTCCCCCTTGGAGGCGAACACGGCGGCATTGTCGGTGAGCAGGTCAGCAAACTTGGTCTCGCCGTTGAAGAGACTGCGCGGCACCTCGAATGTGGGCACACCCTCGAACACCGCCAGCAACGTGTCCTCATCGATTTTGTGAAGGGTCTCGGCGGCATGGTTGCTGAAAAGAATTTGCGAAGCCTCTATGGCAGCCTCCAGTTCCTTGTCACCATGCACCATGCGGGTAATCTCTTCGGCAAGACGCTTCTGCAAGGGGCGTGCGCCGGGATTCTCTGCTTGCTGCGCAACCAGCCCTTCGATTTCCTCACGGGTGAGGACGGTGAAAATCTTGATATATTTCTCGGCATCGGCATCCGACACGTTCAGCCAGAACTGATAGAACTTGTAAGGCGAAGTGCGGGCAGCGTCAAGCCACACGTTACCGCTCTCTGTCTTGCCGAACTTGCCGCCGTCGGCCTTGGTAATCAACGGGCAGGTGATGGCATAAGCGTCATCCTTTCCGAGCATACGGCGGATAAGCTCCGTGCCGGTGGTGATGTTACCCCATTGGTCGGAACCGCCCAACTGCAAACGGCAACCCTCCGCCTCATAGAGGTGCAGGAAATCATAGCCTTGAAGCAACTGATAAGAGAACTCGGTAAACGACATACCCTCGCCCGACTCGCCCGACAGACGTTTCTTGACCGAATCCTTGGCCATCATATAATTGACCGTCAAGTTCTTGCCTACATCACGAATGAAATCAAGGAACGTGTAATCCTTCATCCAGTCGTAATTGTTGACGAGGATGGCCGCATTGGGTGCATCGCTATCGAAATCAAGAAACTTGGCAAGCTGCTTCTTGATGGCCTCCTGATTGTGGCGCAATGTATCAACATCCAGCAGCCTGCGCTCCTGGCTCTTCATCGACGGGTCACCGATCATGCCGGTGGCACCCCCCACAAGCGCGATAGGCTTATGGCCGGAACGCTGGAAATGTTTCAGCATCATCACACCCACCAGATGACCTATATGCAACGAATCGGCCGTGGGGTCAATCCCCAGATAAGCAGCCGTCATTCCTTTCTTCAATTGTTCATCGGCACCGGGCATCATCTGGTGAATCATCCCGCGCCAGCTAAGTTCTTCTATAAAATCCATTCTATCAACAGGTTTTCATTCAACCCTAAATCTTATAACCCTTATAAAATCCTTATGACTTATGACTCATGACTTATCGCTTTCGTCTTTTGTCTTTCCGTCTTTCTGTCTTTACACCAACTTCCCCAATGCCTCACCGATACGCCGCATAGCCTCCGCGAGAGCCTCGTCCGATGCCGCGTAGCTAAGGCGTATGTATCCCGGCAGACAGAACGCGCTGCCCGATACTGTGGCCACATGTGCCTCCTCAAGAAGATACATGCACAAGTCGTTGTCATCAGCAATCACACGCTCCCCGAAACGCTTTCCAAGATAAGCCGACACCCCGGGGAACAAATAGAACGCCCCCTGCGGCTCGTTCACCTTAAGACCCGGAATCTCGCGGGCCAGGCGCACAACAAGGTCACGGCGGCGGCGGAACGCCTCACGCATCTCGGCCACACAATCCTGCGACCCCTCATATGCAGCCAAGGCCGCACGCTGTGCAATCGACGAGATACCGGAGGTTGTCTGCCCCTGGAGCTTGGTCACGGCCTTGGCAACCTCCACAGGCCCTGCCATGAACCCCACGCGCCAGCCGGTCATTGCATAAGCCTTCGAAACACCGTTCACGATAACAGTGCGGCCTGCAATCTCCGGGAACGAGCCCAACGACGTGAACGACCCGGTGTAATTGATGTGCTCATAAATCTCATCGGCCAACACGGTAATCTCCGGATGCCGGGCAAGCACGGCCACTATGGCCTCAAGTTCCTCCCGGGAATATACGCTGCCCGACGGATTCGAAGGCGAACACAGCAGAATCATACGTGTGCGTTCCGTGATGGCATACTCAAGCTGCTGCGGTGTAATCTTGAAATCCTGCTCCACCCCGGCAGGCACAAGCACATTCACCCCGCCGGCAAGTTTCACCATCTCGATATAGCTCACCCATGCCGGCACAGGGATAATCACCTCGTCGCCGGGATTCACCATTGCAAGGATAATGTTGCTCAACGACTGCTTGGCTCCCCCCGACACAACCACCTGCTGCGGCGTGTAGTCCAGCCCGTTCTCATCGCGGAGCTTACGGGCGATGGCCTGGCGCAAATCCATATAGCCGGGCACAGGCGGATAACGGGTATAATTATCGTCGATAGCCTTTTTCGCCGCCTCCTTAATATGGGAGGGGGTGTCGAAATCGGGTTCACCAACCGACAGGTTGATTACATCCACACCTGCGGCACGAAGCTCGCTACTCTTTTGCGACATGGCCAGCGTCTGCGACGCCGCCATCTGCCTGATGCGTTCCGAAATATGAATCTGCTCCATAGCTTGAAAGTTATTATTCGCAAAGTTACTAATTAATTTCCAATGCCCGAAACATGAGGAACCGAGGTGCTGTCGGGCGCTGCTATCAGTCCCTGCCGGATGAAGCGCAGGGAATCGGCCGGGCTGATGGCCTCACGGTCGAAATCACCCAAAAGCCGCTCGTTGCGGCGGCGGGCATCACCGGCAACGGTGCCGAATGTGAGCCGCCCGCGCCGCGCCTTGGCTATGCCACGGCGGAACACATTGTCAATCTGCTGCACTATGTTCACACGTGTGTTGTCGGCGATGGCCTGCCGTTCCCCAACCATGTTGTCCTTGAATTTCGCACCACCGAGACGTATTTTGAAATCATCGGGCGTACCCTTGATATTGATTCCGAACTTGAACGGCACAGGCGATTTAAGCACCGACACATGATAGTTCATGTTCATGGCAAGGTCATTGCTCCCCATCACGCCGAGACGGTAACGGTCAATGTCGAACATAAACGGATAAATCTCCAACACAGAGTTCTCCACCGTAACCTCCACCGCCATGTGGTCAATCATGTTGTGCTTCTTGTTCTTGAAGAACAGCCATTTGGATAGCATCTTGAACGTGTCGGCATCGAGCAGCACCAGCGAGTCCCCCTCAATCTTTATGGCGGCACGCAACGTCGGTATCTCGATGTCCATCTGTGGGGAGATGTCGGTGGTCACGGCCACATCGGCATTCACCGTCCCCGCAAAGTTCTGCATCGCCGGGAGCAGCGAATCGATCGCGGGTATAATCGAGGTTAGGCGGTCGAGCCGGAAATTGCTCACCTCCATACCCAGGCCGAACTGCAGCGAATCGACGGTCGCACCTGAATAGAGGCCGTCGAGTTTTATCGACCCTATGTCGGTGGAAGCCTGAAGCCGCCGCAGATTAACCGCCCCGTCCATCACAAGCAAATCGCCCTTGAACGAATGCAGCACCAGGTCGGAATAGAGTATGTTCTTTGCCCGCATCCGCAACCGGGCATCGATGTTGCGCGGCACGAGCAGCGGCCCGGCAGCCGAGGTATCGGCCTGCTGTTCAAGTTCCAGGTCGGAACGGTCGTCATCGCTCCACACCATTGCCGAATCGGCATTCTCCACCATAGAGCCTCCGGCAAACAAAGCCCTCACGATTTCATTCACGTTAATCGTGTCGCTACGCAAAGTGAAGTTCACACCGAGAGTGTTGTCGCGCCGTGCCGTCAATGCACGCCGCAAATTGGATATTGTGCCGTTTACAACGAAGTCGCTCTGCCCGGCCTCATAATGCAGGTCGGTGAGCAGTATGCTGTCCTGATTGAAACGCAGGTCGATGTTATCCAGCCTGTTGCGCAACGGGAACACCGGTGTCACCAGCCGTCCCGACTTGGCTTTCAGTTTGCCGGAGAAATCCCAGCGGCGCAGAAGCCTCCGGTTGCCCGAATCAAGGTCGAATGCGCCGGGAACCTGCTCCCCAAAGACGGCCAGCGAGTCGGCACGAGCCTTACGCCTGGCGGCCCGTTCCTCCGGCGTTAACGCCGACTGCCGGCGTGGACGCATGTGCAAGTCCAATGCAACATCGGCCTGGCGCAAAGCCACCTTGTTCAGTGCCTGTCCGAAAAACAACCCCTCCATCCCCAGCTGCATGTGCATCTGCGGCAACCGCGCATCCCCTTTGTAGCGGCGCAACGACCCTGCAACCGAGGCTCCACGCACACGGAGATGCACAGTGTCGTCAGGCGCATCCATTTTCAGACGCTCTATGGCAAGCTTCATGCCGAAAGGATTAATTTCGGTGGTGTCGGTAGAGGAACTGCGGTTGACAGTCCCGGCACCGGCACGCAAGCCCCGCAGTTCCACATCAATACCCTGAACCTTCGCCGCAAGAGTGTCGATTTTAAGCGAAAGAGTCAGCAGGGAGTCCACCTTCTGCTGTGTGTCATTGACGAAAGCCGTGTTGGAACCAAACGCGAAAGTGGCATGACGGGCATAGCAATAGCCCGTGGTGCCCATCGACACAGAGAAACCATCCAGGTCAAGCGACCCCTTGGCATACAGGCGGTGGAAACACTCACGCGAAAGGTCGCTGCGACGCAGTCTGAAATCGGCATCCCCCTTGAGAAGCCCTTCCACGGAACCGGGAATCATGTCACGCAACCCCGCAGGGAGCCTCGACAAATTAACCGATCCCTTGAACCGGCCCTCTGCCAGCGGGTCGGATTCCACATCCGTCACCCTGGCACGCAGGTCTATGTCAACGCATTCCCCCTCAATCACAAGCCGTTCCAGAACAAAACGCGAGGCATCCATATCCTTCCCGTCAACCTCGGCACGTACTGATGCGGCGATGCGACGGAAAATCCGTCCGTCATACATGGCTGAACATTCCGGCACCGACAAACGCCCGTCAAGCGAAGGCAACACACTGTCCGTCAGCAACCAAGGGCTTTTCAGCTCAAAAGCCACCCTCGCCGTCATATCGGTCTCAAGCTTTTGGAACGGCTTACGCACATCTTCGGGCATATGCTGCAACACCTCCGACACCGAAATATCCCCGCTTTCCACCTTCAGCGACCTCACCAATGGCGCATGGCTGAAATCAACCGATGCATCTACAGTCACCTGCAAACTATCGGCTGATAACCTGAAACCCTCCACGGCAACCGCCATTGGATTATTCATATCCCAGTCAATCTCTCCCTGCGCCCCGAATGTCAGCGACTCCAGGTTCCAATCCCGCAGCAAATCCCAGTTTAGGTTGCCGTCAATCCCCAATCGGTAAACCGGCGCATCATGCCCTGCAAGTGCCACCTCATGCAGATTCAATGTCACATCGAGAGGATCTGCCACCGAGCGGTAACGCAACGGCGAAGCATCCGTCACTGCGAAACGGTTGATGCTTATCTTGGAAACAGGCATAGCCGCCGCAGTAGTATCGGCCTCCTCTGCTGTAGGCACAATCATATAATTGGCCACAGAATCGTTGACCTGTAGCAAATTGACCCTTACACCATCAAAAACGACATCATACAATGCAAGCTGCCCCACTCCGAGCGCGGCAACATTGACACCGCCATGGAAATGTCGCAGAAACAAAAGTGAATCCGCATCAGCAGGCAGCGCAACCCTCACGGAATCGGGCAACCCGTCAAGCGAACGGCTCACCACACCAAGGGAATCCACATCGACAGTCAGCTTCGGGAACGTATGCCAGAACGTCAGTTCTACCCTCCCTGCGGTCACATCCGCATCAAGGAAATCCGAGGCACACCGTTCCACCAGTGGCGTGAGCCTCTGCGGCGTCAGAATCCACACCGCCAACGAACATACCCCCACAAGCAGCGCCACTGCCACCACGGCAACAACGCTGACCCATTTCAGCACGCGCTTCGTCACGCGCCACCACTTCCGGCCTCCACAGCCTTCTTTCCCGTTACCTTCTTCAATCATCTTATCTTCCATCTTCTCACCGTGTCGAGGCGTAAGCCGAGGAAAATCCCCTTCCGTCTCCGGCTTCCCACTCCCGTTCCTCACTTCTAACTTCTAATTTCTCACTTCTTTCCCACTTCCCCCATGATTTTTCGCTATTTTCGAGTCAATTTGGCCGCACGTTCGAGGGAGTTTACTTCAGTAAATGACCGAGAAAGTAAGGTCAAAGTGGCCGGAAAGAGCAAAAATCATTCATAAAATCACTCATAGAATCACTTACATGTGATATGAAAGCACCCCTGCTTCCTCTCATACTTAACATAGCACCGCCCCTGCTCCCTCATGGCATATACCACCTCACCCAGCAGATTCTTCATATCCTCCTGCGTGCGCGGCACCCGGGTGGAATCGCAGATGAACTTGGCGTAGCTTATGTCGAACGTAGTGCCATAGAGATGTGCCGACGTATCCACGGCATTGCGGTTACGCCGCCGCAACCGCTTGACAAGTCTCGGAGTGCGGAGCACACTTGTCACCTTTATGCGGTAGTCGCCTCCACCGCGCGCCTGCAACGAATCGCGGAACGCGGCACCTATATCACGCAACAACCGGTGTGCCCCCGGCATAAGATAAGGCAGCGAATGCGTCAGCTCGTCAAGGTAATACTCCCGGCAACTGCGCAGCCGTTCCAGCTTCGCACCGGCATCCCAAGCGGACCGTATGCCATTCAAAGGCACGATACCACCCTTCTCCGCCGATGCTATATGCAAGTAATTGCTGTCGTTGAACACACGCCCCAGCGTGCCCCCCAGCGGATTCAACCGCATCTTCACCCCACCCGGAGGCATCGAGTCGAAATGCGCCTCATATCGATTGCGCCGACGCATCTCCGCCTCCGGCATAATGATAGCCATCACATCGCTCCCCTCCGTCAAAGCACAACCGGCGCAATCCGCCTTGTCCCCCACCTCTTGTAGAGCCGCCCCGTGCTGGCGGTTCCCGGCTTCACGCGCGATTCCCCGTTCCCGTTCCATCAAATCTTCCGTCGTCACCTCACCGTGTCGAGGCGTAAGCCGAGGAAAATCACTTTCCGTCTCCGGCTTGCCTCCGAACGACACCCACAGCAACAACAAAGCCACCACCGCCCCCGCCAGATAGAGCGTGTTACGCTTGACATTCCTTTCGTTCATCCCGCAACCTCCTCATACAGCCTGCCGCAACCGCTTTGCAGCAAATCCAACACAAGTTCAAAACCTTCCGCACCTTCATAATAGGGATCCGGCACATGGTCATAGCGAGTGGCTATATCGAAAAACTCGCCCATCCCCACAATCTTACCCCCCGCCTCCGGCGTGGGGGCAATTGCATGAAGGTTGCGCAGGTTCATCGCATCCATCCCAACAATGAGGTCGAAATCATCAAAATCACACTCGCACACCTGACGGCAACGATGCGTAAGCTCATAACCGCGCCTACGCGCGTGTATGCGCATCCGTTTGTCAGGCAAATCGCCGATATGGTAATTGCCCGTGCCGGCCGAATCTATCTCCCACAGCGCAGCGTCACCACGTTCCTCGACCAAAGCCCGCATCACACCCTCCGCCGCTGGCGAACGGCAGATGTTGCCCAGGCACACGAACAGCACCCGCACCGGCTTCCCCTCCCGATATCTATTTCTCGCTCCTTCCAAAGCTATTTCATTAACCATAACAGCCTTATATAAATATTGTATAAATATTCTTGTTTTGCATTTCCAACATCTCACAACCATGAAGCCATTCCCGGCTTCCGGCTCACTATTGCAAAGGTAAGCAATTTTTATGGATAAAAACAGCCGGCAGTGAAGTCATTCATCACAACGCATCCAAGACCTCTTCATCCGACACAATGCACGGTAAACAGCCGTTTTGCAATCAAATTGCTTGTGTGATAAATTTATTTTTGTAACTTTGCCACATATCAATATGAAAATCTTATCGGCTTTACTCTCTAACCAAAACCTTTTGCTCATGAAGAAGTTTTACGCCGGGCTATTCACGGCAACGACCGCTCTTTGTGCCG
This sequence comes from Muribaculaceae bacterium, assembly GCA_013316535.1. Taxonomy (GTDB): domain Bacteria; phylum Bacteroidota; class Bacteroidia; order Bacteroidales; family Muribaculaceae; genus UBA7173. Next base: position 17,349 of record WSMN01000024.1, read on the forward strand.
CAGCCGTCATGCCGGGACACGGCCAACCGTTCCGCACCCCGTTCCAGAAACCAACGGCAATACATGCCCCGTTCCAGAGCAACAATATTGCGGTCTCACCTCCAGAAGCCATTGCAGCATCGCCGTTACGTGCCCCGGAAGAATCGCCAAAGCTGCCGATACCCCAGCTCATCGGCAACGTTCTGTGGCCACAGAACGCCCCCAACTATCTGGCCATGTGCGCCCTGCCAACCGAGCCGGAGGCAGAGATGCGCATTCTTAGTCCGAACGGTGTTACATCCAACGGCGGGGGCGTGGAAATCGACGGCGTGTACTGGTCGGCCACACATATAGGCCAGGAAGGGTTCGACGAGCAATTCCTCTTCTCCTACGATGCAGAGACATGGGAGCAGCTCACCTTCACCACCACCGACCTTGGCATGATAGCCCATGACGTGGCTCTCGACCCCGTCAGCAAAAAGGTTTACGGATGCTTCTACAACGATGACGGCACCGGCTCTGTGTTCGGCACCGTTGACTACCCATCACAGGTGCGCACCGTGATAGCTCCCGTAGCCACAGCTTGGAGCGCGTGTGCCGTCGATACCGACGGAACGGTCTATGCCATCGACTACTACGGCAAGCTATTCACTGTCGATAAGACCACCGGTGTCATGACAGAAATAGGTGATACAGGTCTGTCGCGCTCCTACATAACCTCCGGCTGCATCGACCCTCATTCCGGGCGCTTCTTCTTTGTCTACTACAAAGCCACAGGCACCAAGGAGGAATCATTCCTCTATGAAATCAACAAACAGACAGCCGAAGCCACGCTAATCTACCAGCTCCCCGGTAACGAACAGATAGTGGGTATGTACGTCGCCCCGCCCAAGGCCGCATGGGACGCACCCGCAGCCCCCACCAACCTGGCCGCCGACTTCAGTGGCGGCTCCCTCTCCGGCACAGTCAGTTTCAAGGTGCCCGCACTCACCTATGAGGGCAACCCCGCCGAAGGACCCGTATCGTTTGCAATCACAGCCAACGGCACCGAACTGAAAAAAGGTGAGACCACCTTCGGAGCCGAGGTGGCCGGGCAGGTGACCCTCCCTGCAGCAGGCCTCTACACTTTGGAAGTAACGCTGACCAACAACGCCGGGTCTTCCCCCGCCGCCCAACTGGAGAAATATGTGGGACACGACACCCCGGCCACCCCGGCAGTCACAGCATGGTGGACAGAAACAGGCATGGAAATCTCATGGCAACCGATTACCACAGGCATCCACGCCGGGTTCATAGATGCCGACGCAGTCACCTACACCGTGACACGCCTCAACGACAACCACACCGTGGCCAAAGACATTACAGCCACCTCCGTCACGGATCCCATCCCGGAACCTGAACAGCTCACCGCGTTCACCTATGCTGTCACCGCATCGGCCAACGGCCTCACCTCCCAGCCCGCAACATCCAACACCGTAGGTGTAGGCCCCGTTGAACCGCCCTACACCCAGGATTTCCAATCCGATGAGGCGTTCGCCAACCTCACGGTGATAAATGTTGAGGAAACCACCAAGGAATGGTACCACTACACAGGCCATTACTCCGGCAACAAATGGGCACGCATAGGCTATGACAGCTCCAACGCCAAGGACGACTGGCTCATCACACCCTCCATCCGCCTTGAGGCCGGGAAAATCTACATCTTACACTTCGATGTGTGCAAAGAGGGAGGTGCAGCCAATATCGAACGTATTGAAGTGAAATTCGGACGCGACAAGACGGTGGCAGCCATGACAGAAACCGCATTCTCGCCAACAGATGTGACAGACAACGCCTTCACAACCCATACATGCCACATCGAACCTACGGAAACGGGCAACTACCACATCGGTTTCCATGCATGCTCCGATAAAGACCGCTTCTGGCTCGGACTCGACAACATCCGCCTCGAGGCCGGTGCCATAGCCGGTGCACCCGACGTGGTGCAGAACCTGCAGGTTACAGCAGGGGCATACGGTGCACGCAAAGCCGATATTGCATTCACCGCACCATCAGTGGCATTCGACGGCACACCGCTGACGGAACTGACCGCCGCAACAATCTACCGCAACGGAACCCCGGTCAAGAAATTCGACACCCCGGCACCGACACCCGGTTCGCTATGCCTCTTCACAGATGAGGGAGCCGACCTCCTCCCCGGCACACATGTCTATACCGTCACAGCCTCCAACGCCGCCGGTGAAGGGAAGCCCGTCACGGCCGAAGTCTTCGTCGGAACAAAAAAAACCGTTGCCCCGAAAGGGGTGAAAATAACCGAGACCATCCCTGGCAATGTGACCCTGACATGGCAGGCTCCTGACAAGGATGTCGACGGCGCACTCATAAACCCCGCAACCTTGAAATACCATGTGGTGGAAATAAAGGACGGGGAACAGACGATAATCGCACAAAACGCCACCTCAACCTCGCTAAGATACGAAGCAGTGCCCAAAGGTGAACAAGCATTCCTCGCCTACGGCGTTTTCGCCGAATCCGACGGCGGCCTCTCTGATGCCGCAATCTCCGACATGGCACCGGTGGGGACTCCATATGCCATCCCCTATGCCGAATCGTTCGCCAACGGCACTGCCTCATCCATCTTCGGCTCCGTGACCGATATGGGTAAGGCCGACTGGGGGATATTCACCGACAAGTCCGTCAGCGGCGTGACATCCTGCGATGCCGACAACGGCTTTGCAGGGATGGAGGGGAGCGCCTACAACGACCGCGCCTCGCTTCTCACAGGCAAATTCGACCTCACGCAAGCCGCCGCACCCCTATTTGAATTCTGCGTGTTCCATATGAAAGGCTCCGTCGCCAACGAAAATCCCATTGAGATTCTCATCAACGACGGCACCGGGTTCAATAGCATAGCGACCATCGAAGTCGGCCAGACCGGTGAAGCCAACACTTGGAACCCAGTGACAGTGATGCTTCACGACTATGCCAATAAAGTCGTCAGCATAAAGCTTGCCGGCAAGGTCGATTCCTATAAATACACATTCATAGATGCCATGCGCATCTACGACAAATCATCGGCAATCGAGGCAATCGGTTCCGATGACATGACCGACAACGCCATAACCATCGGAGCCACCGACGGCACAATAACAGTAGACGGCGCACAAGACCTCCCGGTAGCCATCCACAACATCGCCGGTGTCACCATATTCCGCACAGATGCAGCCCCGGCATCCCTCGCAGTACCTGCCGTCCCGGGCATCTACATCGTCAAGGCCGGCAAAACAACAGCCAAGGTAGCCCTACGCTAACTCACCCTGCCACCATAATTAGAGCCGCCACGTTACGGGCGGCTCTACACTCCATACACATCTCATGGCCATCCCGGCCGCATCCCCGGCTGCACATCGGCATCCAACGCCGCAAGCGTATCCTTAAGCGCAGCCAACGCACCTTCCCTTTGCCGCTGCAACAGCTCCGCAAACGAGGAATCGGCATCAGTGGCAACCCACCCCAAGGTTCCCACAGCCACCACATGCTCCAGATATCGCTTGACAGCCAACGCCTTTCCCGTAGTCATGGCTCCCGCCGCCCCGTCACGCAACGACACCTCCAGCAAAAGCACATCCGCTTCATCATAAGGCAACGGCAACTCGGGATCCTCCTCGTCAATACCACAATCCTCCACAAAATCTCCCAGCCCCAGCAAAGCTTCGGCAAACACCATGCGCATGACAACCCGCAAGCCAGGCAGGCTGTCACGTGTAAGCAACGGTTGCGACCCGGCATCGCCTCCTGCCACAGCCCGCAAAGCCGACAAAGCCATTATCTCATCGGCAATCGCCTTCGAATTCAATCTCACCAACATACTCATCTCCTCTAAC
>WSMN01000106.1 GCA_013316535.1 Muribaculaceae bacterium
CCGCCGGGCAACAGCACAGCAGCGATGTGCACGTGATTCCCGCCAGGGACATACGCTCATTCACCCCATCTTGCTCACGCGGCGACCGCACGCGCTATTTCCTGAAAGTGCAGGACGGATGCGACTACTGGTGCACCTACTGCACAATCCCGGCAGCGCGGGGACGCAGCCGTTCCGGCACGATAGACTCTATCGTGGCTCAAGCCCGTGAAGCTGCCGCCGACGGGGCAAAGGAAATTGTGATAACAGGGGTCAACATAGGCGATTTCGGCAAGCGCACCATGCTTCCCGACGGCACACAGGCCGCTGAAGCATCCGAAACCTTTCTCGACCTCATCCGCCAGCTCGACACGGTTGATGGAATCGAACGTTACCGCATATCTTCCATCGAACCCAACCTGCTGACCGACGAGATAATCGAATTCTGTGCCTCGTCGCGTGCGTTCATGCCCCATTTCCATATCCCGTTGCAAAGCGGTTCCGACGAAGTGCTCCGGCTCATGCGCCGCCACTACGACACGGCCCTGTTCCGCCGCAAGATAGAGCGAATCCGCGAGCTGATGCCCGATGCTTTCATAGGGATTGACCTCATTGTCGGTGCGCGCGGCGAGACCGGCGAAGAGTTCACCCGCTCCCGTGAGTTCGTGGAAAGCCTGCCGATAACGCGGCTCCACATTTTCCCCTACTCCGAACGCCCCGGCACCAAAGCTCTTGAAATAGCACATGCCGTGTTGCCCGAAGAGAAACACCGCCGTGTCAACGAAATGCTCCGTGTGTCGGAGAAGAAGATGGAACAATTCGCATCGCAGTTCCTCGGAACCGTGCGCCCGGTGCTGCTCGAGCATGGCAAGCCGGGACAACCCATGGGAGGATTCACCGACAACTACCTGCGCGTCAGTGTAGATGCCCCACGCCACCTCGACAACACCATAGTGCCGGTACGCCTCCTGTCGCTCCTCCCAACCGAAATCGGCGACTGCCACATCCATGCCTCACTCGCCCTGTAACCCGACCTCAACGACAATGACCGACGGCAAGACCTCCATATCCTTCCGACTGCTGACAACCATGCTGAAACTCATGGCACACCTGCCGTTCTGGATGCATTACCGGCTAAGCGACCTCACGTTCGTGCTGTTATACTACATCGGCCGTTACCGCCGCAGGATTGTCGACAGCAACCTTGCCGCGTCATTTCCCGAAATGACACCGCGGCAGCGCAGACGCATATGCCGAATGTTCTATCTCAATTTCTGCGACTACATCTTCGAGACCATCAAGTTGTTGCACGTCAGCGACAAGCAGATGCGCAGCCGCATGACATTCTCGGGAGTTGACACCACCGATGCCAGCCTCCGCGCAGGCCGCCCGGTGGTTGCCTACTTCTCCCATTGCGGCAACTGGGAATGGGCACCGTCGATAACCCTGTGGAGCACTCTAACACCGGGCAAAGATGCCGAGTTCTGCCAGATCTACCGCCCCCTGCGCAACCAAGCCATGGATTCACTGATGCTGCACCTGCGCAGCCGTTTCGGCTCCGTGTCGCTGGCCAAAAACATGGCGTTCCTCGACCTTATGCGCTACCGCAAACGCGGCATACCCACAATCACAGGCTTCATGAGCGACCAGAAACCGAGCCACGGTGACCCCGGCCACGTTGTGCGCTTCCTCAATCACCCCACCGCATTCATCACCGGCACCGAGACGGTGGCACGCCGCATGAACGCAACCGTTGTCTACTGGGACATGACCAAGCCGCGGCGCGGCCACTACCACATCGACATCAAACTAATCACCGATAGCCCCGCCGAACTGCCGTCGGGAGCCATAACATCGCGCTACGCCTCTCTCCTTCAGCAGACAATCCGTCGCAACCCCTCCATCTGGCTCTGGAGCCACAACCGTTGGAAACACCCCGTCGAAACACCCCCATGCCACCCATCGCAGTCATAATCCTGAACTGGAACGGAGCGAAACTGCTGCGCCGCTTCCTCCCCTCGGTAATCGCCAACACCAATCCGGCATTGGCCGATGTCATAGTGGCCGACAACGGCAGCAACGATGATTCCCTCCGGCTTCTCGAAACCGAATTCCACTCCGTAAAAACCATTCGGTTCAGCGAGAACCTTGGATTCGCCGAAGGCTACAACCGCGCCATAGCCCAATGCAAGGACTACCGCTACACCATCCTGCTCAATTCCGATGTGGAGACACCCCCAGGATGGGTGGAACCTCTCTACAAGGCCATGGAAGCCGACCCGGGCACAGGTGCCTGCCAACCGAAAATACTAAGTGCCGAACATCCCGAAAAATTTGAGTATGCCGGTGCATCCGGAGGGTTCATCGACCGCAACGGCTACCCCTACTGCCGCGGACGCATATTCGGCACCACCGAAACCGACAACGGTCAATACGACACACCACTGCCAATCTTTTGGGCCACAGGGGCGGCACTGATGGTGCGCACCGGGCTGTATCTGAAACTCGGCGGCCTCGACAGCCTATTCTTCGCCCACATGGAGGAGATTGACCTTTGCTGGCGCATACTCCTTGACGGCCACCAGATTATGGCCGTGCCGCAAAGCCGGGTCTACCATCTCGGCGGAGGGAGCCTCCCCGCCGCCAACCCGCGTAAAACCTATCTGAACTTCCGCAACAACCTGCTGTTGCTCCACAAGAACCTCCCCCTGCGCGACCTGCGCCCCACCCTGCTGCGCCGCCGTCTGCTCGACACCATAGCTTGGATGAAATTCATGCTCACAATGGATTTCGCCAACGCCAACGCCATCCTGCGCGCCCATCGCGACTTCCGCCGTATGCGCCGCAACTACACCTCACATCCCGCCGCCAACCTGCTCCGCGACACCCCCTCCTGCCGCCGCAACATCCTCCTTGACTACTACCTGCGCCGTCGCCGCCATTTCTCCCGACTCTAAAAAAGTTTTGCGCCGGCAATTTAAATTGCATAACTTTGCCCAATATTATGAAAAATCTGCAAAAGATTTTGCAGGAGGACGAGAGATGCACAATACCTTGAAGCACCATGATGCCTTGAAGCAGAGATTCGAGCAGCTGTTCGACGGAAACTTCAACCGGCTGATGTTCCATGCACTCCGCTTTGTCGATGACGAGGCGGAGGCGGAGGACATCGTGGCCGACGTGTTCGTTGAACTATGGAAGAAAATGGATTCCATCGACCTGGAGATGGGGATAACCGCCTACCTCTACCGGGCGGTTACCAACCGTGCGCTCAACGTGTTGCGCCACAAGAATGTGGCCGCAGTGCGCATCGGGCTGCTGGAGACCATCAACGAGCAGCGAATGGAATTCATCGCCGCCGATGACGACACCGAACAGAATGTGGTGGGAGCCGACATAGGGGAACACATACGCCATGCACTCGGAGAATTGCCTGAAAAATGCCGTGAGGTGTTCTGTTTGAGCTATATCAACGGATTGAAAAACCAGGAAATCGCCGATGCAATGGGGGTGTCGGTCCGCACCGTGGAAGCACATGTCTACAAGGCTCTGCGGTTGCTCCGTGAAAAACTGAAATACCTCGTGGCGATTCTGCCTCTTTTCCTCTGCATGTGAGTAAGTAGTTTTCAGCAATGGATTGTTAAATGTAGTAGCAATAGGATAAATGACACAAATTTCTGAGGAACTAATGGTTCGATTCATCGACAACACGTGCTCCGATGAAGAGCTGCACACCGTGGAACGATGGCTCGCAGAGTCACCCGAAAATTCGCGGCGGCTTTTCGAGCTTGAACGCACGGCAATGCTTGCAGGCTCGTTGCGAAACGACAGCCGCACGCGCAACCGAGTCTACACAAAAATCAAGGAGCGCATCGAGAAGGAAGAGGCATTGCGCCGGCGCACACGCCGCCTTTCATTCATCAGATGGGGAGCGGCGGCAGCCATGATTGCCGGGATTGCTGTGATGGTGAAGATTTTTGTGCTTGGTCCGTCGGTCAATATGGTCACAGTGGCAGCTCTCGGCGGCAACATGGAGGTGACACTCCCAGACAGCACACATGTGTGGCTCAACCGCGATGCCACTCTCCGCTACCCCGAGACTTTCGCCAAGACCGAACGCAAGGTGGAATTGCAAGGCGAGGCATATTTCGACGTGACGCGCAACCCCAACCGGCCCTTCATCGTGGAGGGGGAACGCATGGACGTGCGTGTTCTCGGCACACAATTCAATTTCAACAGTTCCCTTGAGACCCTGTCGACAGTCAGCCTTATCGAAGGCTCTATAGAGGTCACCCCGCGCACCAGTTCCGACGGCATAGTCCTTTCACCCGGACAAAAAGCCACGTTCGACCCGAAGACAGGACGGATGCAAATCGCACAGGCCAACACCATCCTCGATGCCGTGTGGCGCGACGGCATAATACCCTTCACCAACGCCCCGATTTCAGAAATAGCAGTCACGCTCGAGCAGATGTACGGCGTGCGCATCACAATCCTCGGCGACCCGTCCTCCTCATCGACCTACTCCGGCGGCATCATGCGCTACGAGAGCATCGACTCCACCCTCATGATGCTCTGCAACACCCTCCCCATCACCTACTCCGTCAAAGGCACCGAGGTCACCATAGCCATCAAATAAACGAACCGCATAAACCCCTATCGTAGGGATGCACCCCGGTGCATCCGAAATATATTAGCTTAATTTTCACTAATATATGCGGATGCACCGGGGTGCATCCCTACAAAATTATCGCCAAATATTAAGTTCTGCAACACCCT
>WSMN01000107.1 GCA_013316535.1 Muribaculaceae bacterium
GGTATAGACCGTAGAGGTTGCCTATCACCGGCTCGTTGGGAGTGACACCGATGTTCCACAGATCCTGGTACAGGACATCGGAGTGGCGCAACAGGGCCGTTACCGAACCGGCGTTAGGGAAAATGGAGGCATAGTGGTGAATCATTAGTGCAAACACCCCTTCCTGCACCAGTGCCGCACCAAGCCCGCATGAGATATAGTAGAACAGAAATTTCGGACCGCCCAAGACCCGTTCCATGGTAACGCCGAACATGAACAGTGCAAACATGTTGAAAAACAGATGCCACAGGTTGGCGTGGATGAACATGTAGGTCAGCAGCTGAGACGGGAGGAACTGGTCGGATGTGAAATAGTATAGCGCGCCGTATTGGGTCAGGAACCCCTCCAACGGACGGATTGCAATCATTGCCAGCCATATGATTACGTTGATTATGATGAGGTTCTTGGTTACTGGCGGCATCATGCGTATGTTGTCGGTGAATCCCATTTGATCAATGTATTTGAGTTTGTTGCGGCAGCAAATCAATGTGCTGCCGGGGGCATTTGCCTGTAATAATATTTAACCACAAAGATACGAACTTTCCTATGGCTATTGCGAAATTTTGATTAACTTTGAGGGTGTTTTAACAATAAAAAAGACAGATGAACACATATTTCGTTACAGGTGGCGCCGGGTTCATCGGTTCCAATTTTGTAAAATATCTTTTGAAAAAATATGGGACGGATGTGCGCATTGTGGTGCTCGATGCCCTCACTTATGCGGGAAATCTGCTGACAATCAAAGATGAGATAGAGCTTCCGAATGTGACTTTTATAAAAGGGGATATCGGCGACAGGGAATTGGTGGCATCGGTCTTTACGGCACATGACCCCGATTTCGTGGTTAATTTTGCGGCAGAGAGCCATGTAGACAGGTCTATCACAAATCCACGGCTGTTCCTGGAGACGAATATACTTGGCACACAGAATCTGCTGGAATGTGCCCGTGAGGCTTGGGTGGCAGGTAAGGATGAGCATGGGCGGCCGTTGTACCGCGATGGGAAGAAGTTCCTTCAGATATCCACCGACGAGGTTTACGGGTCGCTGCCACGTACTCCCGGCGCCCCCCGGGATCTGGAACTTGCCGAGGATGTGGCACGTGTGGTGTCGGGGCGTGATGACCTTAAGGCCTTCGGAGAGGGCCTGTTCACGGAGGACACGCCGTTGGCTCCACGGTCGCCATATTCGGCATCAAAGACCTCGGCCGATTTGCTTACACTCGCTTATCACGAGACCTATGGGCTGCCTGTGAACATAACACGTTGCAGCAATAATTACGGGCCATATCATTTCCCGGAAAAGCTTATCCCTTTAGTGATTAAGAATATCCTTGAGGGGAGGAAACTGCCGGTGTATGGCCGTGGGGAGAATGTGCGTGACTGGCTTTTTGTCGAGGACCATTGCAAGGCTATTGACATGGTGCTTCTCAAAGGGCGTATAGGGGAGGTATATAATATCGGCGGTTTTAACGAGCAGGAGAATATCTCGATTGTCAGGAGCATCATCGCCTTAGTCAGGAAGATGATGGAGGAAACGCCGGAATACAGGCCGTTGCTTGCAATCCCCGTTGAGGGTATAGACGAACGGTTGATTGCATATGTGGCCGACCGTCCGGGACATGACATGCGTTATGCCATAGACCCTGCAAAAATCGCCACTGAACTCGGATGGTATCCCGAAACATCTTTCCCGGTCGGGATAGAGAAAACTGTGAGATGGTATCTTGATAATCCCGGATGGACCGATGGCGTTACATCGGGGGCATATCAGGAATATTATGATGAAATGTATGGAAACCGCTGAACGGAGATGAAAGGGATTGTGCTCGCCGGTGGCTCCGGCACACGCTTGAACCCCATGACCAAAGGGGTGTCCAAGCAGTTGATACCTATTTACGACAAGCCGATGATATATTACCCGTTGTCGGTGTTGATGCTTGCCGGTATACGTGAGATACTGGTGATTTCCACTCCGCAGGATTTGCCGGCGTTCCGAAGGTTGCTTGGAACCGGCGAGGATATCGGTGTGGAGTTTTCCTATGCTGAGCAGCCTCGTCCTGAAGGTCTTGCCCAGGCGTTCATTATCGGGCGTGAATTTATAGGCGATGACAGTGTTTGCCTTGTGCTCGGCGATAATATATTCTACGGACAAGGCTTTTCGGCCATGTTGCGCGATGCCACCCGCATTGCCGGGGAGAGGTGTGAGGCCACCGTGTTCGCCTATCCGGTGGAAGACCCTCGGCGTTATGGTGTAGTTACCATCGGGGAAGAGGGCCGCGCCCTTAAAATTGAGGAGAAACCTGCGAATCCCGAATCGGATGATGCTGTCGTTGGATTGTACTTTTATCCGAATGATGTGGTGGAAATAGCATCCGATGTCAGGCCGTCGGCACGGGGGGAGCTTGAGATAACTTCGGTGAACAATGCCTATCTTTCACAGGGGCGTCTCAATGTGAAACGTTTCGGACGTGGTTTTGCATGGCTCGACACCGGTACGGTGGATTCCCTGATGGAGGCTTCTGGCTTCATACAGGCCGTGCAGAAACGGCAGGGGTTCAAGGTTGCCGTGCTTGAGGAAATCGCGTTCCGCCAAGGGTGGATTTCTGCATCCAGGTTGCGTGAACTCGGGGAGAATGCCATGAGCAACGAGTATGGGCGCTATCTTGTGAAACTTTCTGAATCTATCATCTGACGTTTATGGATTATTCGCATCCGCAAATCATATCCCTGCCCAAGATTCATGACCCTCGTGGCAATCTTACATTTGTCGAGGAGGGGAGCATAGTCCCTTTTGAAATCAGGAGGGCCTATTGGATTTATGATGTGCCTGCCGCCGAGGAACGTGGCGGCCATTCCCATCACGAAATGTCGCAACTGCTTGTGGCCGTTGGCGGAAGCTTTAATGTGAATGTATGCGACGGAATACATTGGCGCACTTTTACTTTGAACCGGCCGTTTGAAGGGTTGTTCATTCCTCCCGGATTCTGGCGTACACTCGATAATTTTTCATCCGGGGCCGTGTGCCTGTCATTGGTTTCCACGCATTATGAAGAAGCCGATTACATACGCGATTTCGAGGAATTCAAGAGGCTGGCCATGATACATCCCCGGTATCTCGATGTATAAGTGACTTAAAGAAATTATTTAATGTATTATGGCGGTCAGGTATCCGTTTTTAGAGCTGGGCGCGGTAAATGCCCCTTATTTTGATGAACTTGAGGAGGCTGTCGGGCGCGTTGTGCGTAGTGGCTGGTATATCGGAGGGAAAGAGGTGGAGGCGTTTGAAGCGGCCTTGTGCAGTTTGACGGGTGCGCCTTTTTCCATAGGGGTGAGCAACGGGCTTGATGCGTTGCGCCTGATTTTGCGTGGATATATAGAAATCGGGGATATGGCTCCGGGTGATGAGGTCATTGTTCCGGCCAACACCTACATCGCATCTGTATTGGCCATTTCCGATGCCGGTTTGAAGCCTGTTCTTGCAGAACCTGATGCAATGACATCGAATCTGGACACTTCGTTGTTGGAGCGGTATCTCACGCCGCGCACCCGCGCCGTGATGCCGGTACACCTTTACGGGCGAGTGTGTTGGGACAGCCGGCTCAAGGCATTTGCTGCTGAGAATGGCTTGAAGGTTATTGAAGACAATGCACAAGCGATAGGAGCTGTGTCGCCTGTGGAAGGGCTGTATGGACATTCTATTACCGGTGCGCTGGGTGATGCGGCGGGATTCAGTTTTTATCCCACCAAGAACATCGGTGCGCTGGGTGATGCCGGAGCGGTTACCACCCATGATGCAAGGCTCGCTGCCGCTGTGCGTGCGTTGGCAAATTATGGGAGTGACAGGCGGTATCATAATTTGTACAAGGGGTTCAATTGCCGCCTTGACCCCATACAGGCCGCCATCCTGAATGTGAAATTTGCGCATGTGGCTGAAGAGAATGCGCTTCGACGTGAGATTGCCGGCATCTATGTTGGTGGCATCGTCAATAGGGACGTGCGTCTTCCGCAGTTGGTAGACGAGCATGTTTTCCATCAATTCGTGGTGCATGTCGATAATCGTGCCGCGTTCACTGCCCATCTGGATGCCAATGGCGTAGGGTGGGATATACATTATGCCACTCCGCCGCATCGTCAGCCTTGTTATGCCTATTTGCGGCATGATGGTGAGCCGGTTATCCTGCCGGTGACGGAGTGTTTGGCCGATACATGTGTCAGCCTTCCGATTACTCGATGCACATCATTGTCCGATGCACGTGAGATAGCGGCAATAGTAAACGGGTTTAACAAGAATTAACGGCAAAATGCGCGTTATCTTGGCGTCTAATGTTGCGAAAAGCGCGATTTTTTTGTGGGATTAAAAATTTTGTATTAATTTTGCCTGTGAAAAGATTCCAGAGAACGATTTTTCTATACTGCAATTTTTAAGACTAACTTATAACAATGATTCGGTAAAAATAACCGAAGTAGTTGAAACTTAAGTTAATATATCGAATTGTCAAATACAAATGAATCGCCAAAGCGTTCATTATAAAAACATTAAACAATATGAACGTATTGGCGATTCTCAAAGACTTCACCTTTCGGTGTAAGTCGGTATTTGAAAATACTACAAC
>WSMN01000108.1 GCA_013316535.1 Muribaculaceae bacterium
CATATATGGTTTCTGGCACATTAAAATAAACAATCAGGCACATGCCTAATATCCATGCGGTTAGAACTTTGGATGAAATCTCGGGTTATCTTGCGCCACTTGTGTACATTGTTAAAAAATGTATGTAACCGTATTGTGGCAACCCTATCGCAATATCGGCGGAATTTCGTAACTTTGCACCCGTTTAGGGCTTGTCAGAAGATTATCTGGCAATTCCTTTGAAAATTTTTTAGAGACCCCGCTTCCAGAGACTGATAACACTTGAAATAAATTCCAAAATATGAAAGCATTCGTGTTCCCCGGGCAGGGCGCACAATTCGTAGGTATGGGCAAGGACCTCTACGACAACAACGCCACCGCCCGTGAGCTTTTCGAGAAAGCCAACGAAATTCTCGGATTCCGCATTACCGACCTGATGTTCAACGGCACCGAGGACGACCTCAAGCAGACAAAAGTAACGCAGCCGGCAGTATTCCTCCATTCTGTAATCCTTGCCAAGACCCTCGGTGAGGAATTCACCCCCGATATGGTGGCCGGTCACTCCCTCGGCGAGCTGTCGGCTCTCACGGCAGCGGGTGCCCTTAGCTTTGAGGATGGCCTCCGTCTGGTTGCAGCCCGTGCCAGCGCCATGCAGAAAGCCTGTGAGGCACAACCCTCCACCATGGCGGCCATTATCGCACTTCCCGACGAGAAAGTGGAGGAAGTGTGTGCCGCCACTCCCGGCACTGTCGTTGCTGCCAACTACAACTGCCCCGGCCAGATTGTAATCTCCGGCGAAATTGAAGCAATCGGAGCCGCCTGCGAAGCGCTCAAGGCTGCAGGAGCGAAACGTGCACTCCCCTTGAAAGTGGGTGGCGCATTCCACTCTCCGCTCATGGAACCCGCACGTGCCGAGCTGGCTGAAGCCATCGAGGCAACAGAATTCCACACGCCTGTGTGTCCCGTCTACCAGAATGTGGATGCACTTCCACACACTGACCCTGCTGAAATCAAGGCCAACCTCGTGGCACAGCTCACCGCACCCGTGCGTTGGACCCAGTCGGTACGCGCAATGGTAGCCGACGGTGCCACCGATTTCACCGAGCTTGGCCCCGGTAAAGTCCTCCAGGGACTTGTCTCCAAAATTCATCCTGCCGCCACTGTCGCAGGCCGCCAGTAATCTCCCTGTTGCTCCATATTATATAAGGCGGTGCATCAAAATCCATGGATTTTGATGCACCGCCTTTGACTTTTCCAGGATGAGTCATTATGGCGCCCTCCTCTTGTTGCATAGATTCCGATTTCCTGTGGCCGGCATATTTACTGGAGGTGTTAATTGTAGGTTCCATCTACATAATTTGTAGTAATTTCATGTGGAATTTTTGATAATTTTAGTTAAGTGGGGAATATGTGTCTTGACTTTTTTCATAAATTTTCATAAAGATGTGGATACAGTGACATGTAAAAATACCCGCTTGTTGGTTGGCGATTCAAAAAAATGTGGTAACTTTGCAACCGCAATGTGGAAAGTAATTTCTTGGACTGATTGGTTCAGGTTTCTGTCGTTGCGGGGAAAACGGGAGGTGTTGCGGATTCGTAGATACGCCCGTTGTTCGAGACATCAGTATTGGTGATGGCCGTGAGGCATTTACTGACTGTAACAAACCTTTATTTTGATGCTATATCGGACATAATCCTCTGTATGCCGTGCAATTAGCTTTTTTAGCTGATTGCGGGGAATGTAAGGTTTATCCATGCTTTTCTCCTACGAATTTACTTTAATTCTATAAAACCTCACAACGATATATCCGCCCAATCGCGTTTCCAACCTTCTGTTATGTCGCCGGAAACATGTCATTGGTATGCGATGAAAGTTTTTCATAATAAGGCTTTCAAATTGGAGGAAGAGATTTCTTCCCAATTAGGATTGGAATGTTATGTTCCTCGTGAGAAAGTGGTTGTGGAAAACTGTGACGGTAAACGGATTTGTAAAATCCGACCGGCCGTTGCCGGTTTGTTGTTTTTGAAAACTTCTGCCGAAGTTTTGAAGTCTGTCAAGGCATTGACAAATGGCGCGGCTATGTTTTATCCTGCGCCCGATGGAACTCCGGCTGTCATACCTGAAAAAGAAATGACCATGTTCCGGCTTGTAACGTCTGCCGAAGATGATGGTCTGGAATATATTTCTGATGCCGGTACGGATTATAGTGTCGGTCAGAAGGTTAGGGTGCTTGAAGGCCCCTTTGCCGGTGCGGAAGGAAATATCTGCCGCATAAAGGGGAACCGCCGGTTGGTGGTCTCCATACACGGTATCTGTGCAGTTGCGACATCCTATATTCCTGCTTGTTTTCTTGAAAAAATATAATAGTATTACCTATAAATCTTATTGAAAATACCACCAGCGGCTATTGTTTCGTTAGTTATATCAGACGATTTAAGCTGGAATTAACTTTGAATTCCCCTTTTCCTGCAATTATATATATTTATAACGCATTATTATTCACTTGATTATCTGACATGAATTGGATTATTGACGGATTAGCGGCATTTCTCGTTAGCGTGACTCTGACTGGAATTATCATTCCACAGATTCTTCTGATATCCTTCCGCAAAAAACTTTTTGATGAGCCTGATGAACGGAAAATCCACAAGGCGGCTGTCCCTCGTCTCGGAGGAATGGCATTTATGCCGTCAGTAGTTTTCTCATTGTGTATCGTAATTGGTGTCGAGGTGCTTTGCGGCACTCCGCTGCCGCTTAAGATGACTGTCATAGACCCAGAAAACGGAGTGGAGGTGGCATCTGCATTGCTTCCGCTCTGTTTTGGGTTATGCAGCCTGATGCTAATGTACTTAGTGGGGCTTGCCGATGACCTGATTGGTGTCAAGTATCGTGCTAAATTTGTGGTGCAGATTATCGCGGCGTTCCTTTTGGTGGCTGCAGGCGCGCGCCTTGATAACCTTCACGGCATGTTGGGGATATATGAATTGCCCTGGCCGTTGGCATGGGCGTTCACCATGGTCTTAGTGGTGTTCATCATCAATGCAATCAACCTTATTGACGGAATCGACGGACTTGCAAGCGGGTTGAGCGGTATCGCCATGGCTTTTTATGGCATGACATTCCTTGCAGCCGACCGTTACCTTTATGCGCTTGTGGCATTTGCCGGTCTCGGAACTTTAGTTCCGTTTTTCTATTATAATGTGTTCGGCGACCCCGCAAAGCGGAAAAAAATATTCATGGGCGATACAGGGTCCCTGACTATAGGTATCATTTTGGCATTCCTGTCTTTGGAAACCGCACAGTTGCCTACAGAAGGGATTTTCTCATCTGAAATTCTGATAGTGGCATTTGCTCCTTTGGCAATTCCGTGCCTTGATGTGGTGAGGGTGTTCGTACACCGCATCATACGCGGGCATTCCCCATTCTTGCCCGACAGAGTACACATCCATCATAAGCTCCTTGCAATGGGGGTTCCCACGCGGCTGGCGATGATCTCGATACTGGCTGTCTCGGCAGCGGTTATAGCAATAAATATGTGGCTTTCGCATTTTTGCAGCATCTTTGTGGTTCTGATGATTGATTTGGTCGCATGGGTGCTGTTTAACTGGCGTTTGTCGAAAGCCATACATTCCAGGCAAAGCCGCCTCGGCATAACAGGTGGATACGAATAAATATATTTAATAAAGGATGACAACAATAAACAGACATACGATGCGACATCAACAATCAGGAGCGCAGCTCCGCAAAAGACCCCGTCTGCACGCTGCATTGGCGGCTGCGGTGGCATTGGCGGCGGCGCTCGGCTCGTGCCGGGCTCCGCATGACGTGACCTATTTCAGCGGCCTCGACAGCGGGTCGCGGACGGAAATTGCGGCGGCGCGCGACATTACGGTGCGCCCCGATGACCGTGTGTCGATTGTGGTGACCAGCAAAGACCCCCAACTGGCATCGCTGTTCAACCTGCCGGTGGTAGCCCAGCGTGTGGGACAGCCCGGTGTCGAGACCTCGACTGGGCGTAGCTCCAACGAGGTTGCATCTTATGTGGTGGATTCCTACGGTGATATCCAGTTCCCGGTTTTGGGGACGCTCCACATCGGCGGAATGCGCCGCGCGGAAGTAGCTGAATATATCCGCGGTGAGCTGACGGGGCGTAACCTTATTAAAGACCCTGTTGTTGTGGTTGACTTCCTCAACCACGGGGTATCGGTTCTGGGCGAGGTGACCCGTCCGGGGCGCGTGGTGTTCGACCGCGACCGCTTCACTCTGCTTGATGCGTTGGCCGGAGCGGGCGACCTTACTATCCAGGGCAAGCGCACCGATGTGCTTGTGCTACGTCAGGAGGACGGGCGCGAGACGGCCTACCGTGTCGACCTGACCGACGGTGAGGGCACTATGCGTTCACCGGCCTACTATCTCCAGCAGGATGACGTGGTGTATGTCTCGCCCAACGATGTGCGCAAGCGCCAGACAACGGCCAATGGCTCCACACCCCTCACCCCGAGTTTCTGGATTTCCATTGCCTCGCTGCTGACTACCGTGGCGGTGCTCATATGGAAGTAAGCTCCTTCCCATTATTTGCCCGGTATTTTTAATCTTAGATAGTGTTGGCTTATTCCAATGCTGTCCAAATGATTAGAACTTAACAGATGCTATTAAACACCCT
>WSMN01000109.1 GCA_013316535.1 Muribaculaceae bacterium
CGCCGTTACCTCCAGGACACATTTCTCCGTGACCTGACCATGCAGATTTACGACACCGGCAGCGGACAGATGATTTATTCGCTCGGAGAAAAAAAGCGCGGCATCCCGACCGAATCCGTCGACCATGAACGAATAGAATTGCCCGACGGCTCGTTGGTGATACGCCTTGTCGACACAGAGCTCAGCTCGCCACGCGAACGGCTGTTCTTCTATTCAAGCCGCATCTCTCCCGATGGCCAGATTGAGGTCAGAACTTACCTCCCCTACACAGCATCCCTGCGTGAAGCATTGTCGATCGACCCTGCCCTATGGCTCATGATGCTGGGTGTAGCTGTAATAGGCACGATACTCGCCTATGTCATAACAGCCCACCAGGCAAAAAACGTGAGTCTGCTCCACGATTTCGCCAAACGGGCGGCATCCGACCGCGATTTCATACCCATGGGGGACTTCCCGGCCGATGAAATAGGCGACATCTCACGCCAGATTGTAGCAATCTACAATTCACGTATGCAAGCCAATGTTAGGCGCGAACGTGAACACATAATAGCCTTGAAAGCCACCGAGGAGAAAAACCAGATGAAGCGTATGCTCACCGACAATATCAGCCATGAGCTGAAAACCCCCATCGGAATCATACGCGCATATGTAGACATGCTCCTCAACCAGCCCGACATGCCGGAAAAAGACCGCCGCCACTTCCTGGAGAAAGCCCAGATAAACGTGGAGCGGCTTGTAACCATGCTCAACGACCTTTCCACAATGACGCGGCTGGAAGAATCCAACGGCAATATTCCGCTTAAAGAAATCGACTTCCACTCCCTCATATTCAACATAGCCGATGAAATTACCGTCTCCCGCCTTATCGGAGAAATGGATTTCCTCTACAACATCCCGCTTGACTGCATCATTCTCGGCAATGAGGGGCTTTTGAATTCTGCGGTGCAGAACCTTATAAAGAACAGCGTATCCTACTCCCAAGGCACACAGATGGGCATAGAACTGATTGGCCGCACCGAAGGCTATTACACTTTCGCGTTCTATGACAACGGAGTAGGTGTGACCGAAGAACATCTGCCCCACTTGTTCGACCGTTTCTACCGGGTTGATACAGGCCGCTCACGCAAAGCCGGTGGCACCGGCCTCGGTCTCCCAATCGTCAAGAGCTGCATCAACACAATGGGAGGAAGCATCAGTGTGCGTATGCGCCGTGGCGGAGGTCTTGAATTTATCTTTACACTCCCCCGCCCCAAGAAAGGCAACAAAGCAGCCGGTAAATAACCGGCTGCTTTGCTTATTTTTATATGTCAAGATTAAGAATACCTGGGTCAATGGGGGAAAAGCAGTTTTAAACAACCCTGCCACGTCCCTACAAGCGTCACACAACCTCTTATTTGACCTGCACTATCCTGACCTGCTTAACACGCAGACGAGCCTGGAGATAGCGGGCCAATTCAGCCTGTGTGGCAGCCGGCATCGGGCGCGAGAACTGCACCAATGCAATATTCGCCGTATCAAGACCGCCATCCGATATATTGCCGAACACAGCCTTGGTCACAGCAATCTCCGACACCTGCGGGAACACAACCTTCAACTCCGGCGCAAGGCGCGCGGAAATTGAGTCATTGTCGCGGTGCATGTCGATAATCTGCCGCAACGAGTCGATGACCTCCTGCTTCTGAACCAGCGAATTTTGCGCCATCTCGTATATCTCCTTGACAGAATGCCCGGCTAAATCCTGCCCGGAAGCACGGCCGGCCACATCGCCTTGTATTATATTGAGTTTGGCACCCTGGAGGCCATAGAAATGCAATCTGGACGACAACGCAAGCTCCAGGGAATCCTGCGGAAGCACCTTGCCTATCAAAGTGACATTCACCAACCGCTCCCCATGAGCCATCGAAGCCGTATGACTTAGAACCTGTGTCGAAGGAAAGCGGAATTCATCACTGACAAACCGTGATGCATTCATTTCAAAACGCTCCTGACGCAACATGTTGTAAGTGAGGTAAACGCTCGGCAACATGGTCAATATGGCAACCGAATACACCAGTCGGCGCATCTTCCTGGCACGTTCCGGCACAGCCGTTTCCATGCGGCTGAAATGCATGAGTTTCACGCCTATGAACGTCGCCAGCCCTATGTATATGGAGTTAATCAGGAACAGATACAGCGCGCCGAAAAAATAGCTCATCTGCCATGTGGCCAACCCGTAACCAACCGTGCACAACGGCGGCATCAGCGCGGTGGCTATAGCCACACCTGGAATCACATTCCCCTTGCTTTTCGATCCTATGGCAAAAATGCCGGCCGCCCCGCCAAAAAAACCTATCAGCACATCATATATAGTGGGGGAAGTGCGCGCCAAGAGTTCGCTATGCCCCTCACTGACAGGCGAAATAAGAAAATACATTGTTGAAGCGAGCACAGAGAAGGCTGCCGCCACCGACAAATTCCTGAACGACCGTTTCAACAAATCAAAGTCCTCAATCCCGACACCCAGCCCGAGACCTATAATAGGGCCCATCAGAGGCGAAATGAGCATCGCACCTATAATGACTGCGGTAGAATTGGTGTTAAGACCGAGAGATGCAATCAGAATTGCGAATACAAGAATCAATATGTTAGTGCCACGAAACGAGACACCCTCTCGGATAATCTGTTCCGCTTCATGCTGCGGAATCAGGTAACCGTTAAGAGAGAAATAGCCTTTCAAGGCTGTTCTTACATCTTTCATAACCTAATATTTGAAACTTCATAATGACTAACGGGCTAACGCCGCTTGTTTAACAAGAATTTTCATCGTCAATTACCGCAATAGAGAGCACATCCCCGGCTAAGTCAGGCGAATATGGGTCGAGCCAGTTAACCGAACCGTCACGCCGCAGCCACGTAAGCTGCTTCTTGGCATATACACGCGTATTCCGAGCAATCTTCGCAACCGCTGTCGGCAGATCCCATATACCGTCAAAATAGGCAAACAACTCCTTATATCCCACCGTATTCAGCGAATTAAGATGTCGCAGAGGGTACACCCCACGCGCCTCGGCCTCCAGCCCGGCCTCCATCATAGCCCCTACACGGCAGTTGATACGGTTGAACAGCTCCTCACGAGGGAAATCCAACGCAAATTTGACCACCCTGAAAGGCCGAGTCCTGGCCTTGCCGGTCCTCAACGATGAATATGGCACCCCTGCCTCCATGCAAATCTCGAGCGCATGCACCAGGCGCTTATGGTTATTCAAATCAACCTGCGCATAATATTCCGGGTCAAGTTCCGACAAAAGCTTGCGCACCCCCTCTATGCCGTCGCTGTCCAGAATGCCGTAAGCCCTCCGGCGAACCTCCGGGGATATCGTGGGCAATTCGTCAATGCCGCGGACAACCGCATCGACATACATCATCGACCCTCCGCAAAGAACCGCATAGTCGCTCTTTTCAAACAGCCCGCCGAGCAATCGGAGCACATCAGCCTCGAATTGCGCGGCACTGTAATACTCACCCAGCCCGAGGCATCCCACCATGTGGTGAGGCGCAGCCGCAAGTTCAGCAGGCGCAGGAGCCGCGGTGCCTATAGGAATCTCACGAAAAAGCTGGCGCGAATCGGCCGAGATGATTTCACATCCCAGCCGTTGCGCCAGTTCTATGGCCAAGGCGGTTTTGCCCGACCCCGTAGGGCCGGTAACCACTATCAGAGTTTTTCCGGCACTAAAGCCATCTCCTGAAATCATTTGCCTGCGGCAACTAACTTCGCAATCTCCACAATCACATTGCAAGCCTTTTTCATTGAGGAAACCGGCACGAATTCATATCTCCCGTGGAAATTCAGGCCGCCCGCAAAAATGTTGGGACATGGCAGCCCCTTGAACGAAAGCTGCGCGCCATCCGTGCCGCCACGTATCGGCTGCACTTTTGGGGTAACACCGGCAAGGCGCATCGCCTCCTCTGCTATTGAGATTATGTGCATCACCGGCTCGATTTTCTCGCGCATATTGAAATACTGATCCTTTATTTCAATTTCGGCACAACCGGGAAACTCATTGTTCGTTTTCCGTGTCAGGTGTTCCAGTTCCTTTTTGCGTCGTTCGAAACGGTCGCGGTCATGATCGCGTATTATATAGGTCAGGACCGTTTTCTCAACATCACCCTCAATCTGCACCAGATGATAAAACCCTTCATACCCTTCGGTATGCTCCGGGGTCTCCCATCGCGGCAACATCAGGATGAACTGGTTGGCGATGCGGATGGAGTTAATCATTTTGTGCTTGGCATAACCGGGATGCACATTGCGCCCCTTGAATGTCACGCGCGCCACCGCAGCATTGAAATTCTCATATTCCAGTTCCCCGACCTCACCGCCGTCCATTGTATAGGCCCAGTCGGCACCGAAACGCGCTACATCAAACTTATGTGCCCCTTTACCGATTTCCTCGTCGGGGTTGAATGCAATGCGGATATCGCCGTGCTCTATCTCGGGATGTTGCTGCAGGTAGACCACCGCCGAAATTATTTCAGCAATGCCGGCCTTGTCGTCGGCTCCCAGCAATGTGGTGCCGTCAGTCACAATCAAATCCTCACCCTTGTAGTGCAACAGTTCGGGAAACTCTCGCGGACTAA
>WSMN01000110.1 GCA_013316535.1 Muribaculaceae bacterium
CTTGATTTTTTATTCTGCCGGTGTAAAAATCTCAGGATTTTTATCTAAATTTGTTTTTGGTAAAAAGGGGTTTGTATGCAAGATACATTCCGAATTATCCAATCATAAGACTATGAGTAGTTTAGGGACTGTTACCGAGGGACGGCCCAGCCAAAATGATTCGCTGGTCATTATCCCGATGTATAACGAGAAGGAGAATGCCTCTGCAATCATAGATGCGGTGCTATCTCTTCCCCGTCCCTTTGACGTGCTTGTGATTGACGACAATTCCCCTGATGGCACTGCTGCCATAGTAAAAGAAAAAATGGCTTCCTGCCCGGGACGCGTGCATATTATAGAGCGTGTCGGCAAGCTTGGTCTCGGAACTGCATATATAACGGGCTTCAAATGGGCGCTCGAGCATGGATACGATTTCATTTTCGAGATGGATGCCGATTTTTCCCATAATCCCAATGACCTGCTTGCGCTTTATGAAGCTTGTGCTTATAAAGGAGCGGATGTGGCGGTCGGGTCGCGTTATGTGACTGGGGTAAACGTTGTGAACTGGCCTATGGGGCGTGTGCTCATGTCGTATTTCGCGTCTAAATATGTTAGGCTTGTCACCGGGCTGAAAGTGCAGGACACAACTGCCGGCTTCGCCTGCTACCGCCGAGAAGTGCTTGAGACCATGGAACTTGACAAAATCCGTTTCAAAGGCTACGCTTTCCAGATTGAGATGAAATTCACGGCAGTGAAATGTGGATTCACGGTCACGGAGGTGCCCATAATATTTGTCAATCGTGTGCTCGGCACAAGCAAGATGTCATCGGGTATCTTCGGTGAAGCCCTGTTCGGGGTGATTCAGCTGAAGTTCAGTTCCTGGACACGGAAATACCCTCAAAAGAAAATCACACGATAGCCCTGCGGGCTTATCATAATATCTCCCTCACCAAAACGAAATGAAACCAAAAGTTCTTAACAACGGATTGATTATCAGCGACGGATTCCGATTTGTCGGCAGCGTCGTCGTGGACGGCGGCCTGATAACCAGTGTGGACATGGGGCGTACGGATGCCGCCGACATCCCGCAGGAGAACTATGAGGTGTTCGACTGCCAAGGCAAATTCATTCTGCCTGGCATGATTGACGAGCATGTTCATTTCCGCGACCCAGGCATGGCCGAAAAAGGGGATATCGCCACCGAAAGCCGTGCGGCAATAGCGGGGGGCATCACCTCTTTCTTTGATATGCCCAACACATCTCCGCTGACCACCACCATCGAAGCATGGGAGCAGAAAATGGCACGTGCCGCCGAGGTGTCGGCCGCCAACTATGCTTTCTTTCTCGGGGCGACAAACGATAACCTCGATGAAATTCTACAGGCCGACTATACCCGCATCCCCGGCGTTAAGCTTTTCATGGGTAGCTCGACGGGCAATATGCTTGTCGACAACGATTCGGAGATACGACGTCTGTTCGCCCGATTCCACCGTGTGATAGCATGCCATGCCGAGAGCGAGGAAATCATAACCGCCAACCGTCAGCAGCTGCAGGCCCGCTATCCAGAGGGTATCCCTGTGGGGTGCCACAGCGAGATACGCTCGCGCCAGGCCTGCCTCGAGGCTACCACAAAGGCTGTGAAACTCGCCCGTGAAACCGGTGCGCGCCTCCATTTGATGCACGTCACCACCGCCGATGAGCTTGCTCTTCTGCGCCCCGGCAACCTGACCGGCAAGCGAATCACGGCAGAGACATGTCCGCACTACCTTTGTTTCACCGATGAGTCGGTGGAGCGCACCGGTGGCCTTACAAAGTGCAATCCGGCGTTGAAAACCGAATCCGACCGCCGGGAATTGCTGCGTGCGGTTGCCGACGGACGCATCGATGTTATCGGCACCGATCACGCCCCGCATCTGCTCTCGCAAAAGCTCGGCGGCACGGCGTTGACCGCTGCTTCGGGGATGCCGTCGGTGCAGTTCGCGCTCCCGGTGATGATGCAGCTTGCAGGGAAGGGTTATTTCACGCTTGAGGATGTGGTGGAGAAAATGTCGGCGGCCCCGGCTCGTCTTTACGGTATATCGCGCCGTGGATATATAAGGCAGCACTATATGGCCGATCTGGTTGTTGTGAATCCCGACGATGATTATGTCATATCCAATGACGATGTGATAAGCCTGTGCGGCTGGACTCCTTACGAAGGGATGCGCCTGCGTTTCCGTGTGGAGCAAACCTGGGTTAACGGCGAACCGGCTTATGTCAACGGCAGTTTCACCGGTCTTCAGACACCGCTGGCCATCCGCTTCGATGCATGAAGCGGGATTTGGGCGAATTGAAGTATTTGTGGCTTGACTGTGGATGATGGAAAATTTAGCGGAAAGAGGGATATATATCGGGGGAATTGCTAAATTTGCACCATAATTCGAGAAAATGACTACGTTCCAAACAATTCAACAAACACTGGCACCCGAACTCAAGCAGCTGAATGACCGCATTCTGGCTACGCTTGATTCTCCCAATGAGTTGATGAACAGGGTGGTCCGTAATTATCTTGAAAAGAAAGGGAAGCAGATTCGCCCGATACTTGTCATGTTGAGCGCCAAATTGCTCGGCGAGGTCAACGAAAGGGTGATGGGCGGCGCGGTGGCCGTGGAGCTGTTGCACAACGCATCGTTGATTCATGACGATGTGGTCGATGACACGCTCATGCGTCGTGGCGCGCCGACAATCAACGGGACGTGGGATAACCATCTGGCTGTGCTCGTGGGGGATTTTTTCCTGTCGAATGCTCTGCTCCAGGGGGTGGATACCGGCGACATTCGCATTGTGCGTTCGATTTCCGACCTTGGACGGTTGCTGTCGATTGGCGAGCTTGACGAGATTTACAATGCCCGATACAATCATCCCGACGAGGAGACTTATTTCAAAATAATCTATCGCAAGACAGCATCGCTGTTCGTGTCGTGCGTAGAGGTCGGCGCCTACGGTGTCGGGGTCGACGACTGGCGGCTTGAGGCGTTGCGAGAGTATGCCCGCCTTTTGGGTCTGTGCTTTCAGATTAAGGATGATGTTTTCGATTATTTTTCGGATGACAAAATCGGGAAGCCCACCGGGAATGATTTGCGCGAAGGGAAGGTGACCTTGCCGTTGCTTCATACCATTGCCGACGAGAATAATCCTTGCCGTGGTGATATGCTGGCATTGTTGCAAAAGGATGTGCTTGATTCCTCGGAGATTGAAACTTTGATTCGTTTCGCTGTCGACGGCGGGGGGATTGAATATGCATACGACACTATGCGCCGGTTGCGCGACGAGGCGGCGGCATTGCTGGAGCGTTTCCCGGCATCGCCCGTCAGAGATGCATTCCTGTCGCTGATTGACTACATCATCGCCCGCGAGAACTGACATAAGGCGCAATTACCGCTCTTCCGTAGGCATCCTCCCGATGCTCTCATGGTATGATGTCGGCGGCCACATGCAATTTGGTGGCTTTTACGGGCTTTTAACTATTGTGGCATTTGTCCGTTTCGACATTTTAACGTACTTTTGCCGTATATTTAGACAGAGGGAATTGTTTTCAATATAATCATATATTCTACTTAAGTATAATCTGTTGTTTTAAAAGCATCTAACCTTAGCTTGCCGAGAGGCGGCGAAAGTGACAAAGCTCACATCACAGCAAAACATTCTTTTATACACATGGAAGCTAACGAAGCTAAAAAACCAAAACGTCCAAGAATCGGTCAGCCCATGGGGCTTGGAGAGCAAGGCCACGGCACCGAGAACCATTACGAGAATTCATTCAGCAATAATGCCGAAGGCGCGCAGATGCCTGGTGGTGAACGGCACGAGGGGTTTCAGCAGGACCGCCCTTACCAGCCGCGTAACAACTACGGGCAGGGTGGTTATAACCGCCAGGGTGGTTATCAGCCGCGTCAGGGCGGGTATAACCGCAATAACCAGCAGGGTGGCTATCAGCGCAATAACTATGGGCAGGGTGGTTATAACCGTCAGGGCGGTTATCAGCGTCCCTACAACCGCCCCATGCAGCAGGATGCACCTGCCGTTGAGGGCGCAACTGCCGCACAGGGCATAGAAGGTGCCGAAACAGAGCAGACCCAGCAGCCGATGCAGGGTGGTTACCAGCCGCGCAACAATTATCGTCAGCAAGGCTACAACCAGAACCGTCAGCAAGGTGGCTACCAACCCCGTAATAACCAGCAGGGCGGTTACCAGCCCCGCAATAACTATGGCCAGCAGGGTGGCTACAACCGTAACAACCAGCAGGGTGGCTACAACCGTAACAACCAACAGGGAGGCTACCAGCCGCGCAACAATCAGCAGGGCGGTTACCAACCCCGTAACAACTATGGCCAACAGGGAGGCTACAACCGTAACAACCAACAGGGAGGCTACCAGCCGCGCAACAATCAGCAAGGCGGTTATCAGCCCCGCAACAATTATGGTCAGCAGGGTGGCTATAACCAGCAGGGCGGTTACAATCAGAACCGCCGCCCCGGAGGGATGCAGGGCAACCGCTTCCAGAAAGGCCCC
>WSMN01000025.1 GCA_013316535.1 Muribaculaceae bacterium
TTCTAACGCAAATCAATGGCGGTGTATCAAAATTTTGATACACCGCCATTGATTTTGCCCGGATGGCGAGGGTGCAGTTAACAATGGCACACCTTCTTTGAACCAACATATCTGCCGGGATGTTTTATTTCCGTGAAAGATAAGGAATTTAACATAAGGATTGCAAAAATCAGGGAACTGACGGCCACCAACAATATAAGCCGTTGGGAAATGTTACGCTACTGCCATGACGGCATTGCAGTGAGTCTAAAATCACGGTTCATCCCTAACCCCGACAAAAAACAGATTTCACTTGTCATAGGCACATGCTACACCTCTCTGCGCAATATGCTTCGCCGCCACATATTGTGCTACAACATTGAAGTGGTTTTCGACATCGACCCATATCCCGATGATTGCGATGATGCGTCCGACCGCATCAAGCCACCGGCTGCACTGCTTTCAATTATGTACGGCTCCGCAATAGGCGCCTTGCGCGGTATGCTTGCCCTGCGGCTTTCAAATACATTCCTTCGTGACTACCCTCTTCCGCTTATAAACATATCGACACTCGTGAGCGAACAACTCTACGGCACCCCGGTTTCTGAAAAGAGCATCCCACTCACCGGTTTCATCTATAACTAATCCAGTAAAGGGACATTATAATGAAAGCGAAAATTCTTCTCATAGCCTCCGTGGCCGCGCTCTTCCCTTTAGTGCTCTCGGCATGGGCCATCCCAAACGAGGTTCTTCATTACAGTGTACGTTTCAAATGGGGACTGATTGATGCCAATGTCGGTATAGCCAGGATATCCACTTACAATATTCCGGGCGAACAACGTTTCATCGCAACCCTATCGGGGAAATCGGTCGACCTCCTTGGCCATTATTACGAGGCAAGCGACACAGTTATCGGGTCCATCATGTCGGGCCAGCTTGCTACAGACAACACTGAACGTATATATAAGGAAAACGGCCAATTCGCCATCGAAACCATAACATACAATGCACAAGGCCCTTCCAAAGAGGGGAAAGTGGTGGAACATCTCCCTGACGGGCAGGTGATACGTTCACGGACCAGCAACTATGGCTCTGGCCTGACAATTGATTTGCTTAGTGTATTCTACTATATGCGCCAAATCAATTATGCCGATTATAGCCCGGGGCAGACATTCCGCATAAATCTTTCAAATGGCGTAGAGATTGAGAACCTCAACATCACATATGCTGGTAAAGAAAGCGTGGAATCCTGCGGAAATCCTACTGAAAGCTTTCACATTACACTGACATTCTCATCAGCCGCCACATCGAAAATCGACAGCATGGATGTGTGGATTGCCAACGACGATGCCCGCACACCCTTGATTGTGAACGGCAGCCTTTCTGTCGGGCATATGGAATGCAGGGTCCTCAACGCCGAAGCCATTACAAACATTCCCACATACAACGATTAATCCTGAATATTTCCTGTAAGTACTTTGAAGAAAAAGCCAAGATGACTTCCTGTTCTAAACCTTATCGGGATACTCATGTCTAATAGAGTGTTTGAATTTAACTCAAATATATATTGAGAGGATTTTCGGAGGGATTTCCGCGAGTTGCGGAGGGAGCGATGCGGGCATCGTGACCGACAAAACCCGGCGGAAAGCACCCGAAAAGACCTCAAGATATATTTTAAACAATTCATTACCACTCATTTAATATCAATGTGTTAAATTCAAACACTCTCGAATAGACATTATGAAAAAGATATTGCTTGTAGCATCACTTCTGACGACACTTGTATCTTACGCCGCATTCGCTTGGGATGTACCCAAGGAAAGACTCACCTATGACGTAATGTACAAATGGGGGCTTATAAACAAAAAAGCCGGTTCGGTTTCACTGACCACATCGCCCCATGCGACACAACATGAGTTCAACGCCGAGCTGGTGGGAGCAACCGCACCATGGGCCGACCACTTTTTCATGTTGCGTGACACATTGAAAGGCACCATCGATTCCCGCAATTTCTTTCCGAGCTATTATGAAAAAATAGCCCACGAAGGTGGTGCATATGACCACGACATCCTTCACTACACACGTTCTGGCGAAAAAGTCCGTGCCAACGCCACCATGTGGCACCGGCGGAAAAAAGAAAAAACCGTGGAGCGCACTGAAATGGTTCATGAAGCCGAGGGCGCGACAATGGATATGCTAAGTTCGTTCTATTACATGCGGCAACTCGACTTTCCTTCAATGAAAAAAGGGGACAGCATTAGACTCAATGTGTTTTCAGGCCAGAAAAAAGAATTTCTCACCATTCATTTCCAGGGGATGGAAAATGTGAAAATCGGCAAAAAAAGCTACCAATGTTATCACATAACCTTCACATTCACCACCAAAGGAGGCACCAAAAGTTCCGACAACATGGACGCATGGATTTCGACCCACGGCACACGCATACCATTGCTTATGGAAGGAAAGCTCCCGGTGGGTAAAGTGCGCGCCGTCTACTCCGGCCCCATCCCTGATTAACAAATTGAATCAGGCTCCGTAAACGGAAGCGAGAACCGTGCCGACTGGGCAATGCGGCGGTCGCGCCAGCATTTGCGGCACACCGCGATATAACGGTCGTCACCTCCTATCTCAACTTGTGCACCCTCGTTGACGAAATCTCCGTTGGAATCTATTCTTGCATTGACAATAGTCTTGTGCCCACAGGTACAAGTCGATTTTATTTCATCAATCGTATCAGCGATTTCAAACAGCCGGCGCGAACCCTCAAACAAGTGGGTCTGGAAATCGGTGCGCAGTCCGTAACAAATCACATTGCTTCCGAAATCATCCACAACACGCGAAAGCTGGTCCACCTGCGAGGCTGTGAGGAATTGCGCCTCGTCCACAAGAAACCATTCCACCACCGCTCCGATATGCTCGAAATAGCTCCTGGCAGATTCATAAAGGTCGGTATCAGGATAGATCCATTGGCATTCCCGCTCGATGCCTATACGCGAGCGTATAACATTCTTTTGGTCGCGGGTATCGACCACAGGCTTCATGCACAGGTAACGCATCCCGCGTTCCTCGAAATTATAAGCCGTTGTAAGAAGGAGTGCCGTCTTGGCCGACCCCATGGTGCCATAACGGAAATATAATTTGCCTATTCTGTTCACGTCGGTTTATCTTAGAGTATGTTTACTTTTAGAAGGTTTCGCAGCCCAAAGATAGGCAATCTCAATGGATTCCCTGTCTATCCGTTCCCAAAACTTATCAACATTTCCGTCCGTTATGAATTCTTTGTACCTTTGCATTAAAGAACCCGTCAGATGCAAGAAGAAAACAACCTCCGGCTCACAAGCGAAAGCACCGAAAATCTCATTCATGACCCATGGGACCGTGAGCACCTGTGGCATCCATACACATCGGCTATCAATCCCCTACCGACATATAAGGTAGATTCGGCCTCCTGCGTGAGAATCCGGCTTGTCGACGGCACGGAGCTGATCGACGGCATGTCGTCGTGGTGGGCCGTCATCCACGGATACAACAATCCGGCTGTCAACGCGGCAATCACAACCCAGCTTGAAAAGATGAGCCATGTGATGTTCGGTGGGCTCACACATGAACCGGCCATAGAGCTTGGCAAACGCCTCCTTGCCATCGCACCGCCGTCGATGCACAACATTTTTTATGCCGATTCCGGCTCCGTTGCAACTGAAGTTGCCATGAAGATGGCAGTGCAGGCCGCAGTTAGCCGTAGCGGCTCGCATAAAAAGACAAATTTCGCCACAATCCGTTGCGGATACCACGGCGACACATGGAACGCCATGAGTGTATGCGATCCCGTGACCGGTATGCACGGGGCATTCGGCTCCGCACTCCCCGTGCGCTTTTTCGTGCCGCAACCGCGCTCACGGTTCAACGGCAATTGGAATCCCGAAGATATCGCCCCGCTACGCTCCCTTTTCAATGAAAAAGCCGATGAGATTGCAGGGTTGATTCTCGAACCGATAGTGCAGGGAGCCGGCGGGATGTGGTTCTACCATCCCCAGTTCCTGCGGGAAGCACGCAAATTGTGCGATGAGTTCGGAATATATCTGATTTTCGATGAAATAGCCACCGGATTCTGGCGTACCGGCCGCTGCTTCGCATGGGAACACGCCGGGGTAGAGCCTGATATAATGTGTGTCGGCAAAGGGCTGACCGCCGGTTACATGACAATGAGTGCCGTCCTCACAACCGCGGATGTAGCCAGAACCATATCGGAGGGGGAGGCCGGAGTGATGATGCACGGTCCCACTTTCATGGGAAATCCACTCGCATGTGCCGCGGCCATAGCTTCACTCGACCTTCTCGCATCGCAGCCCATGGCAAAAGTGGTCGACGGCATATCGAAAGGGCTTGAAAGCGGCCTCGCCCACGCCCGTGAGATGACCGACCGTGTTGCGGATGTGCGTGTTCTCGGTTCAATAGGGGTAGTGGAGATGAAACAACCTGTCAACGTCGGGCGTTTTCAAAAAGAGTGCGTGCGGCGCGGTGTCTGGATACGTCCGTTCGGGCGTATGGTCTACATAATGCCACCCTATATTATCAACGAGGATGACCTGCGCACACTCACCCGTGAAATGCTCAACATCCTAAAAACTGAAGAATGGAAATAAGAGAATATCTCCAGCAGTTGCACGCCGAGGGGAACTACCGTGAGATTCCCACCGTGATGCCACTCACTGTCACCGACTACTCCACCAACGACTATATGGGACTGGCACAGGAACCCGGCCTGCAGGCCAAGTTTTTCACCGACCCAATCTCCGCAACCGTGCCGATGACCTCGTCGGCGGCACGTCTGCTGGCACCACGGCAAATTGAATACACCAATCTGGAAGTGTTCCTCTCGCTTCTTTACAAACGCCATCGCGGCGAGGACACCGCCGCCCTGATGTTCAACAGCGGCTATCATGCCAACACCGGCCTGATTCCAGCCATTGCAGGAAAAGATACCCTCGTGATTGCCGACCGGCTCGTCCATGCATCGATTATCGACGGAATCGTTCTGTCGCGTGCGCCATTCCAGCGCTTCCGCCACAACGACTTCGACCATCTCGAACAAATGCTGCTTATAAAAGGGAACGGCCACAAACATGTGCTGGTGATTGTGGAAAGCGTCTACAGCATGGATGGAGACCATGCCGACATCGAACGCCTACTTTCCATCAAACGCCAACACCCCAATGTGATTCTCTACATCGACGAGGCTCACGCATTCGGAGTGCTCGGCCCAAAAGGGCTGGGATTGTCGGCAGCAAGCAGTGCACCAGCCGAGATTGATGTGATTGTCGGTACATTCGGCAAGGCAGCCGCATCCATGGGCGCTTTCGCCGTTGTAGGTCGCGACATGCGCGACTATCTCGTCAACACCGCCCGCAGCTTCATCTTCTCAACCGCAATCCCCCCAATGCAAGCCGCATGGACGCGTTTCACACTCGGGCAACTCATACAGAAAGACAACCGCCGCGAACATCTCGCACGCCTTGGTGTGCAGCTCCGCGACACCTTGGCCAAATATTCCGACATACCTGTTGAGGCTTCACACATACAGCCGCTCATCGTGGGCGACCCCAAAAAAGCCGTTGAACTTTCGCGCCAGCTCCTATCACGTTACGGCATAAAAGCCCTCCCGATACGAAAGCCGACGGTTCCGGCGGGAACCGAACGGTTGCGTTTCAGCCTCTCGTCGGCAATGCTCCCACGGGATATCGAAGCGCTCGGCAATGCCCTGCACGACCTCATGTAAGTGACACCCATTCCGATGAACCAATCTTTCATATCACGAAGTCAGCACTCCCGCCTCATCCTGATTTTCCTTGGATGGGGAATGGATGCCACGCCTTTCGCACATCTATCAAAACCGGGCTACGACATCATGGCATTGTGGGATTATACCGATTATACCGGTTGCAACCCCAATGTCGAATTTGAACAGCTCCAATCATCCATAGATGGTTACAGAGAGATAGTAGTGGTGGCATGGTCGTTCGGCGTGCGTATCGCCTCGGATTTTCTCAATCATGCAAAGCCATTGCCTGTAACAAGGGCAATAGCCGTGAACGGCACGGAACAACATATCCACGACACACTCGGCATCCCTTGTGCCATCGCACATGGCACACTGCGTAACCTTTCGGAAACATCTGTGCGGAAATTCCGCCGCCGCATGTTCGCATCGGCCAGCGACTTCTCTCTCTTTCAGCAAGACAGTCCCCAACGCAGTTTTGATAGCCTCCGCAACGAACTTGCCACATTCATAGCCCTTCCCACGGTGACATCGCCTGCACAGTGGGAAAGAGCCGTCATAGGGGGTGCGGACGCGATATTCCCTCCCGGCAATCAAAAAGACGCATGGGGAGGAACCCCGGTCGATGTAATAGCAAATATGCCCCATTATCCCGATTTCCAGCAAATCCTGTCGAAATATATCATTGATAAAGAGTTGGTGGCAAGAAGATTCACCCAATCTTCTGAAACATACTCGGCCAACGCCACTCCCCAACAAAAAGTGGCCGCCCATTTGTGGGAACTGACATCAGCCCTCATACCGCAACATGAACGCCCCCTTGAAATAATCGAAATCGGAGCCGGATGCGGCACTCTCACATCCCTCTATATCGAATCACTCAAAAACAATCACATAAGACTCTGGGACATAGCGCAAACAACGCCTGACAACAATATTGCACAAAATGCAATATCCGAGTGCTGCGATGCCGAAGTGGCCATACGCTCTGTCGCCACTTCGTCGGTCGATGCCATCCTTTCGTCCTCCACTCTGCAATGGTTCAACTCTCCGGCGGCATTCATAGGCGAAATAAGCCGCGTGCTTAAACCGGGCGGAATTGCCGCATTGGCATTCTACACCGTCGGCACGTATGCGGAAATCGAACAAGCCACAGGCACAGGACTTAAATATCCCTCACTCGAGCATCTATGTTCCATAGCCGGAAGCCACGGTCTAAACTTGCTTCATAAAGAAGAAAACGCCACAACCCTGAATTTCCCCTCCATGCCACGGTTGCTACAACATATAAGGGACACGGGGGTAAATGCAATAACCAGCGAATCGTCGCCGGTATCGGCACTACGTATTATGCGCCGCTACCGCTTGCTTGATAACGGCACTGCCCCGCTAACCTACTGCCCGGCATACCTTATCCTGACAAAGCCACTATAACAATTTAATTCCAACCACTAAGAGAGTGTTTGAATTTAACACATTGATATTAAATGAGGATGCAATGAATCGTCTTTTCGGGTGCTTTCCGCCGGGTTTTGTCGGTCACGATGCACGCATCGCTCCCTCCGCAACTCGCGGAAATCCCTCCGAAAATCCTCTCAATATATATTTGAGTTAAATTCAAACACTCTCTAAAAGGTCTTATAAAATGACTGAAACATACTTCATAAGCGGCATCGACACAGATGCGGGGAAAAGCTATTGCGCCGGATGGTGGGCTCGCGAACTTATGGCGCAAGGCAAGACAGTGGTCACACAAAAATTCATCCAGACCGGCAACCGGGAGTTTTCCGAGGACATCGAAGTGCACCGCAAAATAATGGGTACAGGGATGCTCCCCGAAGACTTGGACCACACCACCGCCCCCGTCATATTCAGCTACCCATGCTCACCTCAACTTGCAGCCCGCATTGACAACTGCGAGATTCCACTCGATGCCATAGACAACGCTACTCGCCGCCTCGCCGCCCGCTACGACATGGTGCTTATCGAGGGTGCCGGAGGGCTTATGGTACCCATCGCCGATGATTTTTTCACAATCGACTACGTGGCATCGCGCAACCTGCCTTTGGTGCTGGTGACCCACGGCGGCCTTGGCTCAATCAACCATGCCGTACTCTCGCTGGAGGCAATAAAACAACGCTCCATACCCCTCCCCTATCTGCTCTACAACACCCATTTCGACACTGACCCCACCATAGCAGCCGACACCCGGGCGTTCCTCACCCGCTACCTCCACCGCCATTTCCCATCCACACGCATCCTTGATGTCCCCACACTCACCCCGCCCGAATCACCGCAATGAACCCCTTATCAATGATACCATTGACGAAATATCACCTACTCCTATGTAATTTTCCCGTGATATCCGCGTCTAAATCAGAAGACTTCAAAATTCACCGACCATGGACATCTCCATTTACATATTACTGCCAATCCTTAGTGGGATTATCGGAGGCATAATCGGCGGCCGTGCATACAAAAATTACAATCGCAGAAAAGGCAAGCACTCCTGATAGTCCGCCGCAGCAAACCCTTAACGCGACGTGGCATCGGCTTCAGGAAAGAGGTTGAGGCTGGCATTCCGCCACACTCAATTAACAGATATTATCAAACCGCCGCCCAATCAAGTTGTGGCAAACGGGGGAAAATCGCTAACTTTGCACTTGAAATGGAGCAGATGCTTAGCATAACCAAACCGCAACTGGCGGAGATGCCCGAGGTAAAATATCCTGGCAAAGTTATTCTTGTGGACTCTGCGGCAAAATGCCGCAGCGCATTGTTATATCTCAACAAAGTCAAGCAAGTGGGATTCGACACCGAGACACGCCCGTCGTTCCAAAAATTCCGCCACTACAACGTATCGCTTGCGCAGATTTCCGTTGACAATGAATGTTTCCTGTTCCGTCTTAAGCAAATAGGCTCGTTCGATAAATTCATAAAATTTCTTGAGAATCCCGGGATTCAGAAAATAGGCCTGTCGCTGAAAGACGATTTCCATTCCATAGCCAAGCTTGTGCCTGAATTCAATCCGCAGGGGTTCGTTGAGCTACAGACATTCGTAAAGGATTACAATATAGCCGACAACAGCCTGCAGAAGATTTACGGCATAATCTTCAACCACCGGATTTCCAAAAACCAGCGTCTGACCAACTGGGAGGCACAGGAACTGACCGACAGCCAACAGCAATATGCCGCCATCGACGCATGGGCATGCCAGCGAATCTACAATCACCTTCTCGCAGGGAAATTCCATCCCGAACTTTCGCCCTATGTGGCTGCGGAAGTAACCCCAAACACATAGCCAACATGCAAAAAGTTCCAAAACGCGCCATTATAATTCCCGCCATATTATTGGTATACCTCATCGTGATGGTGGTTCTCGGATGGCCGTCATATCTCTCCGGGGCAACATCTCCTCTGATGTATTTCGGCGGAACAATTCTGTGTGTGGCATGTATAGTGGCACTCCACTTCAATCTCAAACGTGCGGCAGCACGAAAGAAAAATAACTGAACCATGAACACCAACATCTCCTTCCAAGCAATGGCACTGGTTGCATCAGCCGCATTGGCAACAGGGTGTGCAGGCCACAAATATCCGGCCGCACCCCAGGACAACACAACCGATGAATATTTCGGCACCACGGTTGCCGACCCTTATCGCCAGCTCGAGAACGATACCGCCGAAGCCACCTTGAAATGGGTGGACGCCGAACG
This sequence comes from Muribaculaceae bacterium, assembly GCA_013316535.1. Classification (GTDB taxonomy): domain Bacteria; phylum Bacteroidota; class Bacteroidia; order Bacteroidales; family Muribaculaceae; genus UBA7173. The sequence continues at coordinate 9,472 of WSMN01000025.1, forward strand.
CAAACTCACAGAGGATTATCTTTCTAAAATCCCGTTCCGCAATGCACTTCGCCAACGCATAGCCGGCTTCAACGACTATGTAAAGCAAGGCACTCCTTGGAAAGGTGCCGACGGCCGATACTACTTCTTCCGCAACGACGGGCTGAAGAACCAGGCCATATTGTTCCGCACCGACAATCTCGGTAACGGCAAAGAAGAGGTCTTCATCGACCCAAACGAACTATCCGACGACGGAACGGTGGCACTGACCGGTGTCAACATGTCGCAAGACGGCAAATACACAGCCTACACAATATCTCGAAGTGGTTCCGACTGGACGGAAATCTTCATCCTTGACACAGCCACAGGCCAACCGCTCACCGACCACATCGAATGGGCCAAGTTCACCGATGCAGCCTGGTGGAAAGACGGATTCTTCTACAGTGCCTACGACCGACCCGTAGCAGGAAAAGAGTTTTCCAACGCCAACGAAAACCACCGCATTTATTACCACAAGCTCGGCACACCACAGGAGGCCGACAAACTTGTGTTCGAGGACAAGGAGCATCCGCTTCATTTCCACACCGCCCAAGTACCCGACAATGGAGAATGCCTGATAGTATACACCGGGGGAGCCGGTGTGGGTGATGGCGTGATGGTGAAAGACCTCGGCAAAGAAAACGCCCAATGGGTGACAATAGAGCCGTCGCAGGATTTCAACAATGCCGTGATAGACGTTGTCGACGGCAACATCCTGATGCGTACCACCGCCGACGCTCCACGCGGACGCATAGTCAAAGCCCCTCTTTCCAATCCCGGACGGGCGAATTGGGTGACCATCATACCTGAACCCGACAACGGGGTGCTCACATCGGCTGCCCGCAGTGGGAACGTCCTCATTGTCAACATAGAGAAAGACGCTGCATCCCATCCGGCAATATATACCATGGCCGGGGAAAAGTTGCGCGACATCACCCTCCCCACATTCGGAACCACCGCATTTTCAACATCCCCAAAGAACGATGACGTGTTCTATAGCTTCGCTTCATTCCTCTACCCATCGAGCGTTTACTCACTTGACAAACAGACGGGAGAAAGCACTCTTGTGACCTCACCTGAAATCAATGGGTTCAATGCCGAGGATTATGTAACGGAGCAGGTGTTCTACCCATCGGCCGACGGCACGAAAATCCCGATGTTCCTCACTTACAAGAAAGACCTTAAGCGTGACGGCAGCAACCCTGTTTACCTCTATGGCTACGGGGGGTTCAATATCTCCCTGCCACCATCGTTCTCGCCCAACCGCCTTGTGTGGCTCGAAAACGGCGGCATATATGCACAGGCAAATCTTCGTGGCGGTTCGGAATACGGCGAGGAATGGCACCAGGCAGGAACCAAGCTAAACAAGCTCAATGTGTTCAACGACTTCATTTCCGCAGCCGAATATATGGTTGATGAAGGTTGGACATCACCCGAGCATATCGTAATAGAAGGTGGCAGTAACGGCGGATTGCTCGTAGGGGCCGTCACCAACATGCGCCCCGACCTGTTTGCCGTGGCCATCCCGCGTGTGGGTGTGATGGACATGATGCGCTATCACCTGTTCACCATCGGATGGAACTGGGCATCGGACTACGGAACAAGTGCCGATTCACCCGAAATGGCATCATACCTTCTGGGATACTCCCCACTGCACAACATCAGCAATGACGGCACCCCCTACCCGGCAATATTGGTGACGACAGCCGACCACGACGACCGTGTAGTCCCGGCGCACTCGTTCAAATATGCGGCAGCCCTCCAGGCCGCCGACACCGGCGATGCTCCCAAGCTAATACGCATCGACAGCAAAGCCGGACATGGAGCCGGAAAGCCCATTGCAAAGGTAATCGACGAATACGCCGACATTTACTCGTTCATTTTCCACAACCTCGGCATCACCCCCGCCGGAACTGAAAAATAAACACCTCATTGGGATACCACAGGACAATCATAGCCGCCGGTATAGGCGGCATCCTCGCCTCCACACTCCTGACAGGATGCTTCACAGGGGTTGAATCCACCCCGAGAATCACCTATAAGGAAGTACATGGAAATAATGCCGAAGCCTCTTCACCCGAAGAGGCTTTGGCTGCTTCATTCCTGCCCGAAACATTCGGGCAGTGGCAACCTGGCAAGAAATTCTTTGTTACATCTCCACGCATATCCCTTTTGCTGACAGCCGAACCGCCGTCAACACCTATGCCCGGAGAAGGCGACACATTGGTTTATGCAGGAAAACGGGTGATAACCGACCTTACCGGGAAAAGTGTTGTGGAGTTGCTGTTCACTGGCAAAAGCCAGGAAGCCACATTCACATACCGCACCAATGCCTCCGAGTCCGACCTTTCCGAAAGGAAACAGGTTGAGGTGCCATTCACAGTCGACCTTGAATTGCTCTCCTTGGTGCGCAATGCAATCGTGGGAAAAGAGCTGTATATAAAGACCCCGATATGGTTCGACAGAGAAGGAAACGCTTCTATCAACGGGCGTAAATTCGTAAGAATCAAGGTGACAGATGTCCTACCGGCCAATGAGGTGCACCCTTATCTGGTTATATTCACCGATGATAACGCCACCGAAAATGCCGTGTTCATGTCGTCCTCGGCTGCCACGCGTATGGCCACCCGCGATTTCCCGTCATTATTCTCTATGACGGACCCCAGGCTGAACTATCCACAGATATCTGACAACGTTTGGATCGACATAGTGAACTCCCGCCTATCCAAAGGGATGACAAAGACCGAAGCCACACTTGCATTAGGCACACCACGCAACATCGACCGCGGATATAATCACACCGCCACCTATGAACGCTGGACTTATCCCGACGGGGTCTTTCTCATATTCGAGGACGGCCTGCTGGTCAGGTTCAACAAATAACATCATATACCACACACGTGAAACTGACATTCTTAGGAACAGGAACCTCCACAGGAGTGCCGCAGTTGCAGTGCCGATGCCGAACATGCCGCTCCACCGACATCCGCGACAAGCGTCTGCGTTGCTCGGCATTAGTGGAGACACACGGTCGTTCGCTCTTGATTGACTGCGGTCCTGACTTCCGACAGCAGATGCTCCGTTACCATCCCGACGGCGACCTGGACGCATTGCTCATCACCCATCTGCATTACGACCATGTGGGCGGGACTGACGACCTGCGGCCATATTGCCGTGGAAAAGAGGCGTTCCCGGTCTACTGTAACCGGGATGCCGCCGACGACATTCAACGCCGCATGCCATATAGCTTCGCAGAACACCCATATCCCGGAGTACCACGATATGATATCCATATCATACGGCCTATGGATAGTTTCGAGGCCTGCGGAATCGGAATCACAGCATTGCCTGTGATGCACTACCAACTGGGAATACTCGGATTCCGCATCGGCAGCCTCGGCTACATAACCGATGCCAAAACCGTACCTGATGCCACAATAAATGCACTCAAAGGGGTGGATACACTCGTGATAAACGCATTGAGACATACCACCCACATATCCCACATGACGCTCGACAAAAGCCTTGACGTGATACAAAAAATCTCACCACGCATAGCCTATCTGACGCATATAAGCCATGACATGGGTCCGACATCCGAACTGACACCCATGTTGCCGCCTAACGTACATCCAGCCATCGACGGCCTCATGATTGACATTCCAGACCTCCCATGAACTATATAACATCTGAGAACATACTTATCATAGGGTCCACACTGCTGATTGCAGGTGTACTTATAGGAAAGACAAGTTACAAAATCGGGCTGCCGTTACTGCTAATATTCCTGTTGGTGGGAATGGGATTCGGCACCGACGGACTCGGCGTACACTTCGATGACATGCACACTGCGCAGTTCATCGGCATGATAGCCCTGTGCATAATCCTGTTCTCTGGAGGAATGGGCACAAAACTCTCGGCAATCCGCCCTGTGCTGGTGCCGGGGCTGATTCTGTCAACTGCAGGTGTGCTGCTGACGGCACTGATAACAGGTCTTTTCGTATGGTGGCTGTCAGGGATGACATGGACAAACATCCATTTCGCATTCCTTCCCTCCCTGTTGCTTGCCTCTACAATGTCGTCGACCGACTCTGCATCGGTGTTCGGTATTCTCGGAAGCCAGAAAGTGGGTTTGCGAAATCACCTGCGCCCCATGCTGGAACTTGAAAGCGGCTCCAACGACCCCATGGCCTATATGCTCACTATTCTTCTCATCGAAACTATAACTCTTGGGGGGCAACTTTCAGCAGGAACACTTCTGTTGCAACTGGCACTCCAGTTCGGCATAGGCGGGGCGTTCGGACTGATTATGGGACACGCCACAATATGGCTGGTCAAAATATATCGCCGGCAGAACTCCAAATCAACGGAAGATGCTGACCAGGCATCTTCAATGACAGCTATATTGATTCTCGCCTCGGTATTCTTCACATTCGCCGCCGCTACAGCGCTGCAAGGCAACGGTTATCTCGCCGTCTACATCTGCGGCATATACATTGGTAACAACCAATTCCAGGGGCGCCGTTCCGTGCTCAAGTTCATGGACGGCATGACATGGCTTTCACAGATTGTGGTGTTCCTTATGCTGGGGCTGTTGGTCAACCCACATGAGATGCTGACGGTGGCACCTGTCTCTCTGCTCATTGGAGCCTTCATGATAATGGTCGGACGGCCTCTTAGCGTTTTCCTTAGCCTTGCTCCCATCCGAAGCGTCACATTACGCTCCAAATGTTTAATCTCATGGGTGGGACTGCGCGGAGCCGTACCCATCATCTTTGCAACCTATCCCGTTGTTGCCAATGTGGAGGGGGCATCGCAGATTTTCAATATCGTATTCTTCGTAACACTATTGTCGCTACTGGTTCAGGGCACTACGGTGATAAGAAGCGCACATATGCTGGATCTCATCGACAAGGATGCAGGCGATGAAGAACATTTCGGTGTGGAACTTGACGAACAACTACCCACCACCCTGCAGACCCTCCGCCTTACCGAGCGTCACCTTGCCACAGGCGACACATTGCGTGATATCACTCTCCCCACCGATTCCCTTGTGATGCTTGTCAAAAGAGGCAACTCCTATATGGTGCCGAACGGTCGTTTGCAGCTACACAAAAATGATGCCTTGCTGATTATTTCCGAAAATCAGGACACCAAAAAGTCCTCACGCCTTCAAAAAGGAAGTTGAAGAGTGAACAATATTCATGACTATATGTTTAAAACAGAAAAACAATGGCAACACGATGCCTGCAAAACACCAAATTTAACTAATAGTCATGGAATTTCTAACCAACGACAAGCTGGTCATAGTCGGCGCTGCTGGCATGATTGGCTCCAACATGGCCCAGACAGCGATAATGATGGGTCTGACACCTGACATTTGCCTTTATGACCCCTATGCCCCTGCCCTTGAAGGCGTAGCCGAAGAGTTGCTGCATTGCGGCTTCGAGGGACTGAACCTGACATTCACATCCGACATAAAAGAAGCACTCACAGGTGCCAAATACATAGTCAATTCAGGAGGAGCCGCACGCAAAGCCGGCATGACACGTGAAGACCTGCTTAAAGGGAATGCAATCATAGCCGAACAATTCGGCAAGGATGTGCGTGCCTACTGCCCTGATGTTAAACACATCACAGTGGTGTTCAACCCGGCAGATATAACAGGCCTTATCATCCTGCTCTATTCCGGGCTTAAACCATCACAGGTAACCACTCTGGCCGCCCTGGACAGCACCCGTCTGCGCAGCGAACTTTCCAAACGGCTCCACATTCCGGCTGACCGCATAGTCAACAGCCGCACTTACGGCGGGCACGGCGAACAGATGGCAGTCTATGCATCCACAACAAAGGTCGACGGCAAACCGCTCACCGAAATCATCGGCACAGAGCAACTCCCCGACAAAGACTGGGAAGAACTCAAGGTCCGTGTCATCCAAGGTGGTAAAAATATAATCGAACTCCGCGGACGCTCGTCATTCCAAAGCCCGGCCTTCCTTTCCATTGAAATGATTGCAGCCGCCATGGGTGGCAAACAATTCCGTTGGCCGGCAGGAGTCTACGTCAACAACGACCGATTCAGCCACATAATGATGGCTATGGAAACCGTCATCAACAAAAACGGCGTCAGCATTTCACCCGTCAAAGGCACCCCGCAGGAGGAATCCGAACTTGAAAAGAGCTATCGCCACCTCTGCGACCTGCGCGACGAGGTGATTTCAATGGGAGTGATGCCACCTATTGACAAATGGAGCGAACTCAATCCCAACCTCTGCAAGCCAACCTGCTGAAAAGCCACATGACATCCAACATAACCGCACGGGTCGCCCAAAGGTTGACCCGTGCGGTCTATTTATACCCATTAAAGAAAGACGTTCTCCCAACACATACCCCCAATAAATGCGGTATGTCAAATTGAAATGACACACCGCATTTATTTTCTTACGGGCGCGGCTCATCCACGCCCGGCAAGAATCAGTCACGTAGCTTGTCTGCAAGTTTACCGGCTCCCTTTGCCGCCGAATTAAGCGTATCGGCAGTGAAATCCTTTACCTTATCGAGGAGAGAAGCCCCCTTTTCAGCTGCTTTATCCTTCAAGTCCGAAGCCTTCTCCTTAGCATTTTCCAAAGCATCAGAAGCCTTCTCCTTGACATTGGCCACAGTATCCGAAGCCTTATCTTTTACATTTTCCAAGGCATCAGCAGCTTTAGACTTGGCATTCTCCACTGCGTCAGAAGCCTTCTCCTTCATCATTTCACACTTCTCTTTGGCAGCCACTTTGGCCGCATCTGCACTCACCTTAGCCGCTTCAAGCGACACATCTGCCGCCGCATTGGCAACAACCTTTTTGTTCATTGTAGTGTCCATCTTCAAATATCATTTAAATAAAAAATCAATAACTTAAAAACAGAAAAGATAAGACATACAGCTCAATCGCACTCTCTCTTTCTCAAAAGACGTTTAATATGACTTCTCTTTTCTATAAAGACCTAACAGCCATCAAAGCCATTGAGTTTACCGATTTCAACCCCACACTTCCAAATATATAATAAAATTTATAAAAAGCCCTTATGCTAACAATCAAGATGATGGCCCTTAAAATTCAAGGGCCATCGCAAAATCATTTGCACAATTCAAAAACAATCACTATCTTTGCACTCGCAAATAGCCAATAACATTACTCACAAGCAATGCACATAGCTATTTGCCGCCTTACATTTTGGAGAGATGGCAGAGTGGTCGATTGCGGCGGTCTTGAAAACCGTTGAGGGTCACACCTCCGGGGGTTCGAATCCCTCTCTCTCCGCAATAAACATTGAAAATTAATAAGTTACGAAATTTACGCACACTTTTAAGATTTTCAAGCAAAAGCCAAGCCGGGCAAAGGGTGTTAAATCCTCTGCCCGGCTCTTTTGTTGTCGGTCGGTCTCTGCCGAGGTTTCAGCCATCGCCGAGGTGCCACCTCGCACAGAATACGAGTTAACCGATTTGGGTAGATCTCTTATTCCGATACTCAATCAGCTCTCGGAGTGGGGGCGCGAGCATCTTAATGATATAACCAAATCTCTTTCAAGATATCAATAGGCATTCTATACGTCAACAGAATGAAGATGGCAGAAAAAACTGTCACCTTCATTCTGTTTAGTAGTGTATTTCCGAAGATTGTCAGAGCAGGCTTTTACGCTCGGTTATATCAGCATCGGTCATTGTATAATCACCGAGGCTGTCTTCTTTTGCCTGTATGCAGATATAGGTCATTGCTTCTGTTGATGTACACTTGAGATTGCGGTCGCAGTTGGTCGATACTCGGATTATGGAACCCTCAGCCACATCAAATACGCTGTCGTCAACCTGAAATTTCCCCTCGCCGGAGAGTATTATGTAGTTTTCCTCGTTAGCCTTGTGACTGTGGAAGAATGGCACAGCGGCACCCGAGGGCAGAGTGCCGAATGAAATCTCGCATGAAGTGGCGCCTGTGGATTCCTTCACGAACTGTTTTCCTTCGAAGCCACACAGCGGGCCGACGGATGTGTGGGCGAATTTATCGCCGGAATTGAGAGTCTTGATTTCGCTCATATTTCTTGGTTTGAAATTAAACAATTAACTTTGCAGCAGTAAGCCGCTTTCATTTGGATAGTACAAAGTTAAGTCTTGTTTTTGAGTCATGCAAGACGTTACTCCGATGTAAGGTGCTAACTTTTAGGTAACTATTTTTGATTATGAACGCATTGCCACTGAAAGAAAATTTGAAAAAATATACGGGCATAGTATCGTGTCCTGTCAGAAACGTCATAAGCCGGTTTTCCGGCAAATGGACCATGCTCGTTCTCTGTGTCCTTGCTGAGAACGAGGCAACCCGCTTTAATGAAATCGGGAGGGCAATTCCCGATATATCACCTAAAGTCCTTACAGAAACTCTAAAAAGCCTTGAAGCCGATGGTCTGATTTCAAGAAAGCTGTATGCCGAGATTCCTCCCAAAGTGGAGTATTCACTGACAGATCTTGGCAAAAGCCTCATGCCGTTACTTGGCAATCTTATTGAATGGGCACTCGACAACTTCGATGCAATAGCTAAACGGTAGAGACTGGAATGATACCGTGAGGGTTGCCTTGAATCAGTGGCGGCTGTATGCGCCCCATATCATGAAGGGATTGTTGAAGCCGCTATACATTCCTGTTGCACCGTCTATGACGTATTTAGCCAACGCCGATGTGCCGATTACCATGTTGTCGGTGATGTCACAGATAGACTTTCATTGTTTTAATAATCGAGCAATCTGCCACAGTCGTGCCAGTCACCTATCATCTCGCCATGCTCACTTGCATTGACCAGTTTTGTGAGTCGAGAGGCGAAGAGTGCGCTGTTGGCTTTATTAGCTTGTATGTTATCTATTCTTACACGCTGGTAAAGTTTTGGAAATGAACGGAAGTTTGACCGAGCCACAGGATTGGCTTCAAATTCTGTGATAATGTCAGTGTCGATGACAAATTCAGCATCGAGGTCGGGACAGGCTGCCCGACCTCTGTCGGTCATCAATCCAAGTTTGTCAAGGCGACGGCATCGCTCTTTGTTGAGTTCCGTCCAACGTCCCTTTTTGGTTCGTGGACCGAAGCGCTGCAATGTAACGCCATCCACATTCTTCACCGTGGAATCTATCCATCCGAAACAGAGAGCTTCCTCGACCGCATCGAGATACCATAAAGCGTCAACAGGCGGAGTCTTGCCCCTCTTTACGGCTATCCAACACTCCTTTTCGCAAGAGCTGTTCTCCATGAGCCATTGTCGGAATTTCTCGCGGCGTGTTATGTCAAGAATGTTCTTCGGTGTCATTTTTATTGGAATCTTTGTATAGGTATACCATATCGCGAAGCGTTACCTCTTCCTCGACAATAGAATTGGGATAGTTGTCAGTGAGGAAATTAGGGATTCGATGGGAGTACCGATAGCCACAAGACCGGTAGAAACGAAGTGTCGAGGGTGTTTCGCCTGTACCACGTGTTATCCTCTTGTCAGGATACAATTTCTCCACATATTCAAGCATCTTACGGCCTATGCCTCTGCGACGGAATGTGGCATCAACTGCCAAATTCTTTATCTCAACCGAATCATCGTTATTCTCAACTGCCACAATCACAGCAACATCTTTATTGTCCATCGAACCGACATGAAGGCTTCCCAGTTCTATATACCTTTCGATCATATCCACCGATTCATCGCCAATGAGCAACAAATCCATGAACTCTCGCTTGTCATCTTCAACTTTTCTTATAACCATAGAAGGAACGCGCTCTAAACGAATTCAGATGTTTTCAAAGAGCCCTTCAAAAAACATTGCAGATTCCTCCGACAAACGCCGGGTTGCAGCTATACTTTGAGCCAACACAACTCCTTTTGAATTGATTCGTAATGGCTTCTCTTTACTCTTCGGATAACCGAATCTAAGAAGTGGCACAACCTCATCAGGAATGAGGCGCGGTTGGATAACACTGCCATTTTCTCCCCCATACTGCCCATTCGGCACAGCAATTAAACGGTTCCTGATGCTTGCAATGGGGTTTGTCACCGGGAATAATCATCGTGAGATTCTCAGGCACACTCTGGAGACTTTTATAAGAAACGTCTTTTGCATAAAAGAATGTGTCAGAGACCTTAACGACAACACCTCCGGGAATAAGAGACCTGTAAGGATTTCCGAGTTCTCTTATGCAATAGTCGAAGGCTCTTTCCTTATGAGTCACTTCCAATCTTGCCATTATGTAGAGATGCCTATCAAGCAATGAGACCGGAAATACGACATCTCCCTCTTTTATTGATGCTATTGATGGCATCCTTGAGTGGATGCTGCCAAACACTACTTTTACAGGCCCTGTGTCATTTGATTTTCTTAGTTCGTCCAACCAGTCCTGAGGCCAGTAAACAGTATAATATGCCATAATATGATGTTACTTGTTTCTATTCAAAAAAGCTGCTGCCAGTTCGGGGCTGTTCAGTGTCATGGCTGACGAGTCTTCGAGATTTTCAGCGTCTTCATCATCCGATATTGAAATGAAGAATGTGATTTCTTCGGTGCCTTCTCCGAATATTCCCGAGCCTTTGACCTGCGCCATCGCTGAAATCATCGCACTGAAGAAGAAAGCTTCACCCGGCAAAGTATTGTGGTTTTCCCACAGAGTTTTGCTGAGCTTCACCAGTTCGCTGTCATGCCCGTCGGAATACCCCCATTCATCAGGATGCCATTTGCATTCATCATCAGGCTCTTCGTCTTCACTTTCAAGGTACTCCAGGGTGTTCACTGCAAGAAATAGCGAGCAGCAATACCTGTCGGTGACCAGAGCGGCAGTGTATATGTGCTCATCATCTATGCGGCCAAGAATTTCGCGCAGGTCAGTTGTAACCGCATCTCTGATTTTTTCAGTCACTTCCTGCCAGAACGGGGCTACGGGAGTGGCCGGTTCTTCTTTTTTCCGCTCGTCGGCTTCATAGTCCGGTGAGTTGATGTAGCCGATATACTTTTTGGCTTCTTCCGAACCGAGTTTTACAGCATCCTCAAAATACTGGTATCCCAACTCAATATCAGCCTCGGTGCCACGTCCGAAGGCATACGCCACGCCGAGTGCGGTGAGCACCTTGACGGTTATTGACTCCCATAGATTGTCGATGTCTTCACCGGCTTCATGAAGATACTCGAATGCCACATCGTCGTCTTGAACTGTTCCAAGCCCCTCCTGATAGCATAAACCGAGGTAGGCGGCGGTCTGCGTCCGGGTGGTCTTGCTGCATTTCGGGTTTTGGTATGCCTTTTCAAACCATTCCACAGCCTTGGCGTAGTCCTGCTCCACATCACCGAAGCCTTCAAACAGATAATATCCTACCTCAAATTGTCCTGCGGGATGTCCGCATTTGGCAGCCATTTCAT